>JAIRKM010000040.1 GCA_031260125.1 Helicobacteraceae bacterium
GCACTTTGTAAAAGGCTAAAGCCCCAGTCCTTCGTCTTTTTCATTCGTAATTTCTAAGCGTGCCTTCTATAATTACGTTATATCTGCCCGCAATAGCATTTTGCATAATAATATCTATATCAAGCGGCATTGAGATTATGCCGTTTTTGCTAATTGTTGAGCAATTTTCTCTTCTGCTCTTAATATGGCAAGATTCGGCTTGTCTTCGTATTTTTGACGAATCCTCGCGAGTTCGTCCATTATCGCATCGTAATCAAGAAACTCTTCGAATTTCGATTGCAAGACTTCGTTGCCAATAAAACGAACTCTTTGCTTATCTTCGTTGTTCGCCCACTCTTCTTGGGGTATCTTAAAAGCAAGATACAAACTTAAATCTCTTGCTTCTTCGCACATAAAGTCCATTTGGTAAAACTGCGCCATTTTTCGCTCCTTCTGCGTCAATTATACTGCATTTTCACTCGTCTTAGCTTTTCGAGAATGGCGAGTCTAGCGTTTGTTCACGCTTAGATCGCGGGCTATATATAAAATATCGCGCCCCGCAATTTCCATCATTTTCAGCCCCTTCATCTCCCCCCGCCCGCACTTTGCGTTATTGCACAAACGATTTGCGATCAATTTTGTTTCAAGCGAGCTTTTACCCGTGAGGTTTTTACTAAATTAACAGGTTGCGCGAGGTGATATTTATTTAACAACCTATTCCAAACATAATCTGACACTTTCTTTATTTCTGCATCGCTAACGGGATACATTTTACTAGAATGGTTTGCCGCTACGTCAAACAACTTTTGACATTCTTTTGCTAGTTAATTTTTCCGTTTTTTGCAAAGGGAGGTATGGTTTGTATTTATATTTCTCCTCGATTTCTACTATATCGTTCATAATAGAAACATAATCGCGTCCTTCGCTCGTATAGCCGTCTATAGCTTCACTCTCAAGAGCTTGAAGTCTTTTTAAGTCTTTGCTGCCGCTATCCGCTACTCTTGCGCTAACATAAAACCAAGCGGATCGCGCTTCGTCGACTAGATCATCCATTTCATAGGGCATCAACATTTCTCGCTCCTTCTGCGTCAATTATACTGCATTTTCACTCGTCCTAGCTTTTCGAGAATGGCGAGTCTAGCGTAGGCGGCGACTTTCATTCGCAAAAGCTCATCAAAGTGGCTAGCCGATCGGTTACACGAAAGATACGCAATCAGCAGAGCAGGATTGAGCGGAGCTTTGACGTGCGGACTATGGAAATAGGGCGATGAGCGGAAAGATAAATAGCAATTCTAAAGCCCGAATCTAGTATCTTTGTCTTTGTCGCGATCTTTTATTTTTTCAAGTTGTTTATCTATCCCTTTATTCTCTAAAGAGTAATCAATTATATGTTTGAGTTTGCTCGTATCGCCACGCTCAAAACCTAAAATCATAGCTTCATACCACGCTCCCTTGGTGCTTTCTAAACGACGAACGCTAAGAACATACCCCGCCTGCAACGCCAAATCTTTAAGAAAAAAACGCGTTATACGCCCATTGCCTTCTATAAATGGATGAATAGCGTTAAACTCATTGGCAAAATGAGCGCTACGTTCAACAAATGTTTCCTTGTTTGCGCTTTTAAGATATTTTTCGGCAGCAAGCGGTTGAAAAACAGAACTCTCAAAATACGATTCTATATATTCTGGACGAGCGAAACTTGCTGCGCCACGCCCTGTTGTATATTGGCGTAATTCGCCAGCCCATTCGTAAATATCCTCAAAAAGATAGCGATGAAGTAGCTTAATCTCACTAAGCGTAAACTTGGTCAAGATCGGTCTGTTTGGCTCGTTATGAGCTAATGATTCCGCTTCTACTCTATTTAGTTCTGCTTGATTTTGAATATTAGGCTTGTTTCGCAGTATTTCAGTATTTGGATAAAATAGCTTTTCTGATATTGATTTTTCTATAGCGGCAGTTGCGCTTGACATTCTAATTTGCCGTCAAGCCATAACGTTTTTGCAATAGTTCTTTGCTACGCCTAACAAACTCCTCGTTGCTGATCGGCTCTTTTGCTCTTTCTAACATAGCCGATAAAGTTTCTTCGCCCATATCTAAACCTTCGATCAAATTATTTGCGTGCGCCTCAAGGATAGCCTCCACGCGCGCCGTTATCACCGCTTGTATATTTTTATCATCAATACCGCTTTTTTGCGCAATATCCATATTCCCGCCTCTTTTATTTCGTAAATTATATCGCACAACTACCCGATCCTTTCGCATAATGCCCCTTGTCCGTCGCTTGGCATTTTACTCGTTCATCTTTGCTAAAAACTCGTCGTTGTCTTTGGTGGATTGCAGCTTGCTATAAACAAACTTCAGCGCCTCTATCTCGTTTTTCATCTGGGTCATCGCGGCGCGCAACGCCCACACCTTTTGCAGTTTCGCCGGTTCGTGCAGCAGCTCCTCTTTGCGCGTGCCGCTTTTTACCACGTCGATTGCGGGATAGATACGCCGATCGGCAATATCGCGGCTCAATATGATCTCCATATTGCCCGTACCCTTAAACTCCTCAAAGATCACCTCGTCCATTCGGCTCCCTGTGTCGATCAGCGCCGTAGCCATAATCGTCAGGCTGCCGCCATGCTCAATATTGCGCGCCGCGCCAAAGAAACGCTTGGGTTTGTGAAGGGCGTTTGCGTCAACGCCGCCGGTTAGCACTTTGCCGCTTGAAGGGGTAACGGTGTTGTACGCCCGCGCTAGGCGGGTGATCGAATCGAGCAAAATCACCACGTCTTTGCCGTTTTCGGTCAGCCTCTTTGCCTTTTCTATCACCAATTCCGCCACTCGAACGTGATTTTGCGCGGGCATATCAAAGGTGGAGCTGTACACTTCTCCTTTGACGCTGCGCTTCATATCGGTTACCTCTTCGGGGCGCTCGTCCACTAGCAGCACGATCAGCTCAATTTCCGGATGATTCTTGGCGATGCCGTGCGCGAGTTCTTTCAACAGCTCGGTTTTACCGCTTCGCGGAGAGGAGACGATCAGCCCGCGCTGCCCTTTGCCGATTGGATCGAAGAGATCGATGATCCGTCCGGTGAGGCGGAGCGGATCGTACTCCATCTTGATCCGCTCGCTCGGATAGAGGGGGGTAAGGTTGTCAAACAGCGGACGCCGCTTCGCGTCATCAGGCGGCATATAGTTGATCGCCTCGGTTCTTAGAAGCGCGGGAAACCGCTCTTGATCTTTTGGAGGACGCACCTGCCCCGTAATGATGTCGCCCGTGCGCATTCCAAATAGGCGTATCTGCGCGTTGGATACGTATGTGTCGTGATCGGTGATCGAAAAGTTGTCGTCAATAGCGCGGAGAAACCCAAAGCCATCCTGCATCACCTCCAGCATGCCGCTAAAGAGCATATAGCCGCCCTGCGATACCTGCGCCTTGAGAATTTCAAACATAAGGTCTTGGCGGCGAAAATCGTTGGGGTGTTCCACGCCGGACTCGGCGGCAAGCTCGATTAGCTCGTCAATGCTTTTGACGCGCAGCTGTTCTATGGTAACGCTGTCAGCCGGAGTGTGCGTCCGTTTTTTGGAGTTCTTGTAAGCGCGATCCTGTTCCAATGCTGAATACCTCATTCTGGATTAAATGTCTGCTGAAGAAAAGATGGGCGAATTTTAGTAGCTTGTTCCTTATGAGCGCTTTTCGCGCCGTCCGTTTTCAAACTTTCACCCTTCCATCGAGAGCGCGCAGCAACGAAACCGCGTCAACGTTTTCCAGATTAACGCCCGTTGGGATACCATGCGCGATCTTTGAAAAGTTAAGCCCAAAAGGGGAGAGCCGCTCCTCTATGAAGTAGATCAGCGCGTCGTTTTGGATCGAGGGCGCAAAGGCGAAGATCACCTCCTGCACCCCGTCTTTGATCAGCTTTTCAAGCGTGTCAAACCCCTCTTCACCCGTATAAACGAAGTAGCGTCCGTCGTAAAAGCCGTTCTCTTCCAGCGTAAAGATGTCCTTTACCCCCAGCACAATACAGAGCTTTGCGCGATCGCGCCTTTCGTCCGCGCATATATCGCACAGCTCATTTTCGCTTAACCCGCCGCAGAGGGCGCACGTACGCACGTTAAGCGCCGCCGATTCGATCGCGTGGGCAAGCCTCAAAGCCAAGTAACGATCTGCGCTGACCAGATGAAGCGCTATGCTTCTAGCGCCTTTTTTGCCGATCATAGGCAGCGCCATCAGAGATTCCACAAGATTTTGAAAGTGTTCAAGATGAATACGCATTTTAATAGGTTACAATTGCACCCTTAAATTTTGTGCAGGGACGATTTTATGGAGGATTTTGAATACTATTCGGCGCTGGAAATCGACCGCAACGCAAGCGCCGAGGAGATAAAACGCGCTTATCGCAAAATGGCGCTGAAGTACCATCCGGACAAGAATCAAAACAATCCAGAGGCTGAAGCGAGGTTCAAGCAGATCAACGAAGCCTATCAGGTGTTGAGCGACGAAGGCAAGAGATCGCTCTACGATCGTTATGGCAAGGCGGGGCTGAGTTCCCAAGGCGGCGGGTTTGAAACGGTGTTTGATGATTTTGCCGACGTGTTCGACTCGTTTTTCGGAGGCAGCAGAAAGCGGCAGGGGGCGCGCTCCAGAGAACATTTAGATATAGCCGTTGATCTGGAAATAAGTTTTTTTGAGGCGGTTTTTGGCTGCAAGAAAAACATCCGATACCGCTACGCGAAGCCATGCGCCGCATGCGGCGGGACGGGAGGCACGCGCAAGACCTGCGGTTACTGCTCCGGCAGAGGGCAGGTATATCAGCGGCAGGGCTTTATGACCTTTTCGCAGACCTGCCCAAAATGCCGCGGGCAGGGAAGCGTTTTGGAGACGGCGTGTAAAGAGTGCGGCGGCAAAGGCTCGATCGTCATTGACGACACGATCGACATCACAATTCCAGAGGGGATCGATCGCGGTCAGCGGCTGCGCGTAAGCGGCAGAGGCAATATGAGCGCAAGCGGCGCTAGAGGCGATCTGTATGTGCTGATCGATGTGGCGGAAGACGCGGCGTTTGTACGTCGCGAGAACGACATCTATGTCGAGGCGCCGGTTTTTTTCACGGTATGCGCGCTTGGAGGCGCGATCGAAATAGCGACGCTGCGCGGACGCCAGACGCTAGAAATTCCGCGCGGCACCAGAGATCGGGCGCAGATCGTGCTAAAAGGCGAGGGGGTTAAGAGGCTCAACGGCTCCGCGATAGGAGATATGATCGTGCAGGTTAAGCTCGTCTATCCCGCCAGACTCACCGCCGAGCAGGAGGAGCTTTTAAGAAAGCTCCACGACAGTTTCGGCGCGGAAGGGACGACGCATACGGGGTTTTTTGACGAGATTTTCAATCGCGTGAAGGGGTGGTTCAGCTGATCAGATGGCGCGCATAAAGGGACGCGCCGTCCGCAATGCCCGATCGGGCGCGGCTGTTGTAGCTTTTGGAGCGCGGCGTGTAGCATAATTTTCTTTATATTTCTGTAAAAATATATGAAATATCGGTTAGAACTATGCTATGATTGCTACTTAAACGCCAACAAAAGGATCGTCAATGTCGTTTGCTAACGTCTTAGCGCGCAGGGATCGTCTTTCAAGCGGCGCGGA
>JAIRKM010000042.1 GCA_031260125.1 Helicobacteraceae bacterium
TATGTATTGTCGTCTGATTTTACATATCAAAAAGAACATTTTGCGGGCATAAGCGGCGGCGTTGGAATTGACAACGACGGGTTAGCGCAGATCAGAGCTGGAGCGCAGCGTAGTTTGGACAGTTCGTTTAAGGGGGTAAATTTTGGTTTTGAAATAATAGGAATAGGCAGCGAAAGCACAAGGCGAGATTTTCCGTATATTGCTTTTGGAGCGGATTTTACGCATTCTTGGGGTTACGGCGAAAAAGAGCTTAGATTTGTCCCTCGAATTGGCGTTAGCTTTCGTTCGTATGTTTCGCTGACTTACAGATACGGTTTGCATATAAGCGGAGATCATATAAAAGATATAGGAAATCATGGAATAGCTTTGGGCATAAATATACCTTTTGCGATTGATTAGCCGGTTTTTTGATCAAAGTTCGCAAAACGCCTGCCCGCGTGGGGAAATCGCGGCACGGCGGCAAACGGATATAATACTCGAATCGCATTACTAGAAAAGCGGCGGCTTGGTTAAAAAGGAGAGAGTCAAACGGTGCTTGGGTTTCTAAAAAAAATTTTCGGTAGCGATGAGCAGATCGACTTCTTTGCCAAAATATATGCGGCGCTGATCGTTTCAGGGGATATGCCGCGCGGCGAAATAGACGTAAGGGCGCTAAAGTTTTGCGCGGCGCTCTTTATGGAAAAGGACGATTGCGGCTTCTTTTTGGAGCGAACCGTTTATTACGTAGAGCTAAACGACAAGAACGAACTGCACATCAATCAGCTAATCAGGCGCATTGACGTTCTAAGCCGCCAGAATCCCGAATGGATCAAAAAACTTACCGATGAGGCAATTGAAATATGCTACTGCGAAAACCCGGATTCCCTGCAGATTAGGGTGATCGAATATCTTCAAGGTCTTGTCGCCGGCCAGCTATCAAGCGTCTGAGTTTTTTCCGCGCTCTCTTGCTTTTGCTATCAAATGAATTGCCCCGAAAGTGAGGATCAGCCCCAGCATGGCGAGCGCCATAATCGCGCCGTAAACGAAATAGGTTTTCGTAAAGTTGGCGTACGGCACGGAGAGGCTGAGAATCCAGCCCAAGCTGTTTGGCACGGGGGTAAAAAACGCCACCCTTTTCACCCCCTCTGAATCGTAATAAACCGCGTTTCCCACGCGGTGTTCAAGAATCCGTTCGGCGTTTTCCCTGAGCCCTTTGTAGCCGTACTCGTCGCTGCGCTGCAGGGCAAACTTCATAAGATATCTGGGATCGTGCGAGTGGGCAAACATTCTGCCCGTTCGATCGAACAGCCACATTTTGCTGCCTTTGAAGAAATTGAACTGCCTCATGTGTTCGCCCAACGCATCGGTGCCGATCGAGAGATACAGCGTACCCCTGACGCCGTTGTCCTTGTCTTTGACAGCGCGGACGATTCCTATCAACGGGGCATCGGCAGACTGCATCGTATAGGGATTCGTGATCATCTGCTCAACGATCTGATCGATGACGATCACCTTATAGTAGATGCGATCGGCAAGCGGCTGAACGCTCCCATCGGCATAGTACCCGATGCCCCTGCTGTTTACGAAGATAAACTGTTCTATGTTGGGCAGGTTGGTTTTGTCGTAGGTTCGCATAAACTCCGCGATCTCATCGTCGCGGCCGCTTTGCATAACGGGGAGATCGGCAATTGAGGCAAGCAGCGCCTGATAGCTGGAGAGCCAGTGGCGCATCTCATCTGCTTTCGCCTCCAGAGCGTATTGCGCAGACTCAAACTGCCTCTGGACAGAGTAAAACGCCATGACGAATGCGGCGCCGAAGAGGAAAACGATCGCGGCGATCAAGCGAAAAGGAAACGTTGAGGAATTGATCATTCTAACCCTTTACTCAAGGCACTTATGACATTATGCATTATCGATCGTAGCCGCTGATAGTAGCGACTCGGCGCGTTTTGAATCCGTTCCTTTGTGAAGACGTACCGCCCACCGGTGAGTTCGCCTCCGCAGTTTTCCGCCAGCAGATTCGCGTTCCTTTCGGTGGTTTCAAGGTGAAACTGCAAGGCAAGAACGCGGCGGGCGTAGAGAAACGCCTGATGTTTGCAAGCGGCGCTAGAGGCGAGAAGCAGCGCGCCTTCCGGCAGATCGAAAGTTTCACCGTGCCAGCAAAAGGCGGGAAAACTGTGCGGAATAAACTCGTTTTCGATCACGCTTGTTACCTCGTGCCAGCCGATCTCTTTTTCTTTGTTTTTATAAACCTTCGCGCCGAGAGCGCTGGCGATAAGCTGCGCCCCAAGGCAAATTCCCAATACGATCGCGCCGCTGTCGATCATCATTTTAATAAACCGTTTTTCTTCTTTTAGCCACGCGAATTCCTCTTCGTCGTTGGCACTCATAAAGCCGCCCATTATAATTAAAAAGTCGATCGTTTCATAATCATTCGGCAGCTTTTCGTTAAGATCAAAGCGGGTAGAGGTGATCGTAAATCCTTTCTCGCAGAGTATCTGCGAGATCGTACCCGAATCTTCAAACCAGATATGCTGTAATATGTGCGCCCTCATAGCTGATGTTTTTTCACAAATTCGTCGTCAAATTCCCAAAGCCCTTTCTGTTTAAGAGCCGTTATAACTTTTGGGGTGCAGTTTGTATCTTTTGGCCACTTGCGGTTATAGCCGTCTATTGAGGATTTTGCGGTCGCGTCTAACAGCGTAAAGCTGGAGACGTACAGATCGCGCAGAACGTCAATGTTGTTACATATTCTCCATAGCGACATATATGGATTGCTGACGTCATTATAAAGCGTATCCAACACACATACAACCGCCAGATGCTCCGCGACTGACTGCAACTTTTCAAAAAGAGTTTTTACCCTCTCGGTTTTTTCTATCTGCAAAAGGGTTATGGGATTTGCCGTGTCGGTCATATATTGTTTTAGCGCCACCGCTTCCGGCGCGATATTTTTAATCTTGGCAAATAGCTCGCTGTCCGCTATAGACACGCATCTTTTTTCGCGCTTTGGTCCAGTAAGATCGACTCCTAGCTTACCGCCTTGAAGAGGTTTATTGGAAGCGTGATCGAGCGCGTCAAGAATCCCTTGCGAAATCAGGCAGCGATCAATTGAAAAGCGATCGCAACAGTAGCGCGCAACCGCCTCGTCGTCATTTAGATCGGGAGCGTCGGAGGAGAGAAAAAAGGCATGCTTGATAAAGCTCATCTGCCCTACTCCCCAAAAAGCGTGCATAGCTTGAAGCGCCTCTGCGGGAAAGCGCGCGCCGATCTTCGCTAGAAGCAGGTTGTGAAACGCGCCGTTTTCGGGCATTCTGTAGTCGATCAGACTGGGAACGACACTCTGCAAAAGCGGCAAAAAAACGCGCTCAGTCGCAAGTCCGAGGTATTTGTCCTCGATCGGCGGCTTTCCTACGACGGTTGCGGAAAAGATCGGCTCCCTGCCGGTTGTGATCGCCGTAACGGTCATAAAAGGATACGGGCTTTTAGGCGTATAGCAGCCGGTGTGATCGCCAAACTCCCCTTCCTCCCTTAGCTCCTTTGGATTTTCTATCCAGCCCTCGATCACAACGTCCGCGTCATCCGGAACAAAAATATCGTTTGTTCTGCAACGGATCATATCCGTCCGCTTTCTGCGGATAAAACCGCATAGAAGCAGCTCAAAAATTCCTTTGGGAAGTGGCGCGGTGGCGCACCATGCGTAGAGCGGATCGCCGCCTATAGCCACGCTGACGGGCATAGGCATTTCCCTTTCTTCGTACTCGTCAAAAAAGGAGCTTGAATCCTTGTGTATCTGCCAGTGCAG
The DNA here is from genome assembly GCA_031260125.1 of Helicobacteraceae bacterium. Lineage (GTDB taxonomy): Bacteria > Campylobacterota > Campylobacteria > Campylobacterales > SZUA-545 > JAIRKM01. Next base: position 3,785 of record JAIRKM010000042.1, read on the forward strand.
TCCAAGTTTATTTTTGTCGTACACCTGAAGCCTGTACATACCGACATTGTGTTTTGTTCCATCTAGGCTTTGAGTATATACTTGCCCCATGGTTATAAATTTGCCTCCGTCGCCTTCCCACGTTTTTAATATAGGAAGCATATCCAGATCGACATCGCTGCCACTGTATATTTTCGCCTGACATAATCCGCGCTTGTAGAACCGTCGTGGAAAGACATATTTTAGTTTTAACAGCTTGAGCAGTTTAAGCACTTTGCCAAAGACCGTTTTTGGAACCTCTGGTTTTACGATCTCGCTTACCTCTTTTGCAATCTTGTCAATGTCCGCGCCAAAGATCATTTCAGTCCGTTTTTTTGAGCCGAACAGATTCATCAGGACAGGCATATCAAAAAGCTTGCCGTTTTCCACCGGAGAGGTAAACAAAAGCGCCTGCGAACTATCGCCTTTTTTTGCTTCCGCATAGGCGATGTGAGCCATCTCTAAATTAACCTCTACACATTGATCGATTACCCTCAACTCTCCTGCGCGTTTAAGTCTTTCAATCCAGAGATTCATCGTATTTCCTTAAAATAAATACGGCTTTTTTTATATCGCAAGCGATCTGATCTTTGAGTAACGAAAGATCGCTGAATGCCTTGTTGTCTCTTATGCGATCTATAAACCATATGACCACCTTTTTATAATCTGTGAAATCGGCGTTGTTTTCTGTATCTATAACATGCGTTTCAATAGCAAACGCGCCATCCGTGCTTAGCCGTTTGCCTATAAACGAAACCGACGGATATAAAGCGCCGCCGATCTCTGTCTTTGTGGCGTAAACCCCCTCCTTTGGCACGACAAACTGCCTCACGTCAAGGTTGATCGTCGGGAAAAGCTCGCGTGCGCCCACCCCCTGCCCTCTTACGATATCGCCCTCAATCAGATGCGGCCTGCCCAAAAGCCGAGCCGCATGCGCGACATGACCCTCTATGACGAGGCTTCTGATCCACGTCGCGTGAACGGCGGTTTTGCCAAAACTTACCTTAGGGACAACCACCGTCTCTCCCTTGAAGAGCTTCCGTAAATCTTTCGTCCCCGCCGCACGATCCCTGCCGAACTTAAAATCGTAGCCGACTACGATACTTTTAAGGTTGGGAAATTCCTGCTGAAGGCGGTCGATGAACTGTTCCGGCGAATTCTTTCTGACCGATTCGAGAGGGCAGATAAAGATCGGATGCCTGCTGAAACGCTCTCTAAAGCAGCCCGGCGTAAGGCAGACGCGGTTATGTTCTATCACCAAAAGCGCGCCCTTTTCACCAAGCCGATCCATCAGGGCGCGATGCCCAAGGTGCAGCCCGTCGAAACCGCCTAGCGCAAGCGTCTCTATCTTACCCTTGTCCATAAAAGAGCAGTTGCTCAAACTTTCCCCATTCGCGGGTTCAACCTTAATTTTCGTCACAAAACGCCTTTGGTTTGCTATTATTACGAAAGGTAGCTACAAAGCAAGGAAAGAGCGCTGATGAAAAAAGTAATAATTTTATTTGCTACGTTATACACTCTTACTCTCGGCGCGGTGGACATAGAGGAGATGAACAGAGCCTGCGACACCGGAAATTACAAGGTATGTGTGGAATTGGGGCAGATGTACCGAACGGGCAAAGGCGTTATGATGAACTACGCAAAGGCGGCAGACCTTCTTCTCAAGGCGTGCGGCGGAAACCACCCCGAAGGGTGCGCGCGGCTGGGTGAAATGTATTCGCTAGGACAGGGCGTGCGAACCGAACACGGGACGACGGAGCAGCTTTTCTTGCAAAGCTGCGATGGCGGCTTCTTTGAAGGGTGCGGCAAACTTGCCGAAATATATATGCTTGGGCGCGGCGTGTCGCAGAATATACCAAAGGCGGTGGAACTCTACAAAAAAGCGTGCGGCGGTAAAGACCCCGTCGGCTGTGGAAAGCTCGCCGAGCTGTATCACTACGGACGTGGCGTAGATCAGGACACCGCGAAGGCGCTGGAGCTTTACGAAAAAGCCTGTAATCTAAACGACTCGCAATCCTGTTTTAACTTCAAGCGTCTCAAGCCAAAAGATGAGAACGAAACGAGCGAATGATTCTCTGCCGGGCGGCATCGCCCTCGTATTTTCCAGCCGGACGAGCAGACTTAAAATAACGGTTGATTCGATGGCGGAGGTTACTCTTACAGCTCCCAGCCGCTGCCCGCGCGAGAGGGCGGTGGCGTTTGCCTCCGAACACTCGGCTTGGATCGAATCGCGCCGCGAAAAGCAGCGGGAGATTTTGGAGCGGATCGCGGAAGAATACAAGGCGCACGATAAAAAGTCGCCGTTTCTCGGCGGCTGGATCGCCATAGAGGGAGCCAGCGAGCCATTTTACCGCGCGCGGGCAAAGGAGTTTTTCACCGCCGAGTGTGCAGCGCTGGCAAAGAGGCTCAATAGAACGGTAAAAACCGTTACGATCCGCGATCAGACCAGCCGCTATGGAAGCTGCTCGTCAAAAGGAGCGCTGAGCTTCAGCTTCCGCATTATGAAAGCGCCTCTTTTCGCGGCGCGCTACCTTGCCGCGCACGAATGCTCCCATCTGGTTCACCCCAACCACTCCGCCGCGTTTTGGCGCTGCGTGGAGAATGTCTGCGCGGATTATCGATCTGCCGATCGCTGGATCAAGCAAAATTCCGCCTTTCTTCGATTTGACCCGCAGTGATCGAGATTCATTTCTTTGCCGCGCTCTTTTTTGGAGGCTTTGTTATAACGGATCGCTTTTTTATGCGCCGATCTATCAATAAAGAAAACTTAAAACCGCTGTACGATCGCGCGCTTATACCGCTTGCCTTTGCCGCCGCCCTACTGCTCCTCAGCGGCGCTATGATGATGAGAGACGATCCGCTTTACTACGCAAAAGCCGCGCTTGGAAGCGCCACGATCGCGCTGTTTTTCATCTGCGGTTTGTTAAGGGATCGCCTACCTAAAAGAGCCCGCTTTTTTTATCGCCTGTTGGTGCTTTTGCTACTCCTCGCGACAATCGTATTCGGACGTTTATTTAATCGTTTGTATAATCCGTTTTCTTAAAAGCGGGCGCGAAGTATCGCGCATTTTGTTTTTTACGAAAGGGAAGCAAATGATTATTGTGATGAAAACAGGCGTTACAACCGAACAAATTGAAGAAGTTGTGAGCTTTGTAAAAAGTTTGGGGGCGCAGACGCACGTCGATCGCGGAGAGGTGCAGACCGTGATTGGGATTATCGGCGAGAAGGCGGAGATTCTGCGCAAGCCGTGGGGGTCGTTTACCGGCGTGGAAAAGGTGCTGGAGGTAAGCGATCCTTTTAAGCTCGCCAGCCGCAAATTCCATCCGACAGACACGGTTGTGGAAATTGAGGGCGTTAAGATCGGCGGTGGGAACAGATGCGTAATCGCCGGTCCGTGTTCGATCGACACGGAAGAGAATGCCATGCTGATCGCCAAGTCGGTCAAAGCGGCGGGCGCGCAGATGTTTCGAGGAGGAGCGTTCAAGCCGAGAACCAGCCCATATACCTTTCAGGGCAGCGGCGAAACGGGGCTTAAAATTCTGGAAAATGTCAAAAAAGAGACGGGGCTGCCCATCGTAACGGAGGTTATGAGCATCGATCAGATCGACCTCATCAGCCGCTACGCCGATGTGATTCAGGTAGGCGCGCGGAATATGCAGAACTTCAATCTCCTAAAAGAGCTTGGCAGACGCAAAATACCCGTTTTGCTGAAAAACGGCATCGCCTCCACCGCGAAAGAGCATCTGATGAGCGCCGAGTATGTCATGAGCGAAGGGCTCAAAGATGTCATTATCTGTCTGCGCGGCGTGCGCAGCTACGAAACGGCGATGCGCAATTCGCTTGACGTGGCGCTGATCCCCTATCTCCAGCATCTTTCCCACCTGCCGGTGGTTGTGGACAGCTCTCACTCGACGGGTCTGCGCTCCTATGTCAGCCCTGTGGCATACGCCGGAATGGCGGCGGGCGCGGACGGCTTGATCCTAGAGGTGCATCCCAACCCAAAAGAGGCGCTCAGCGATGGCGAGCAGGCTCTTCTGCCGCGCGATTTTGAGTACCTGATGCAAAGGCTTGAAAATCTGACAGCTTGGGATCAGAAAGAGTGGAATAAGATTGAAAAATCGAAAAAATAGATAAGGGGGGTGTTGAAAATGGACGCAATAGAAACAATATACAGCAGAAAGAGTATCCGCGAATACGCCGGCGGTGAGATTCCGGACGAAACGCTGCGCCGCATAGTGGAGGCGGCGGCAAGAGCGCCCTCCAGCAAAAACTCTCAACCGTGGAAGCTTTTTCTGCTGCGCGGCAAAGCACTAGAAGCGCTAAGGAACGATTACCTGAACGGATTTGATCGCGGCAAAGAACCGAACTTTGAGTACGTTTACAATCCGGAGCGTGTGCCGGAGAGCTACAAGGCGAGAGCGATCGCGCTTGGCAGGGCTATCTTCGCGCATAAGGGGATTCGCCGCGACGACACACAGAAACGCAGGCAGCACGATCGGGAAAACTTCGCCTTCTTCGGCGCGCCGTATCTGTTTATTCTCGCGGTGGAGAAAGATGGCTACGCGCTTGGCACGTTCTTCGACTGTGGGCTGTTCTTTCAGAATCTCATGATCGCCATTGCCGCGGAAGGGTTGGGGAGCTGCCCGCAGTTTAGCGCGATGTCCTATCCGGATATCCTGCACAGCCACATTCCAGAGAGCGCCAATCTGACTTTTATCGCGGCTTTGCCGTTTGGAAAGCCGCTTGCGGAAAGCAACGTCAACAATTTCACGACCGAAAGAGAGCCGATTGAAAAGTTTTTCAGAATCGTAGATTCTCCGCCATTGTTGTAAAGTCTTCTATCGCCGTATTTTAAGCGGTGTTGGGTATTTTTTTGTTTTTTGCTCCATTTGGAGCATGACGCGATATAATAACTATGAGTAGCAAGAGGGGATGCAATGACAATCACGGAGAAGATATTTGCCCACCGTATAGGACGAGAGGTAAGAGCGGGGGAGGTTGTCCGCGTGAAAGTTGATATGACGATAGGAAACGATATAACCACCCCTCTTTCGATCGGGGCTTTTGAAAGCATAGGCGCGGCGAAACTCGCCAATCCCGAAGGGTTCGCCATCTGCCTAGACCATTTTATCCCCGCCAAAGATATCGCCTCTGCCAATCAAGCCCGCATAAGCAGGGACTTTGCCGCCAAACATAATCTGAGTCATTTTTTTGACGAAAAAGAGATGGGAATTGAACACGCGATCCTGACGGAAAAAGGGCTGATCGTTCCCGGAGACATCGTTATTGGCGCGGATTCGCACACTTGCACGCACGGAGCGCTCGGGGCGTTTGCCACCGGCATGGGATCGACCGATATCGCATATACAATGGCTACGGGCAGCAACTGGTTTAAGGTGCCGGTGTCGATCAAAGTGGAGCTCAAGGGCGCTCCTAGTCCGCACGTCTATGGAAAAGACGTCATTTTAGAGGTTATTTCGCGGCTGGGCGTGGGCGGCGCGGCGTACAAGACGTTGGAGTTCGGCGGAGAGGGGATCGCAAATCTGACGATGGACGATCGTTTCAGCATGTGCAATATGGCGGTCGAAGCCGGCGCAAAGAGCGGGATCGCGGCGTACGATCGTGTAACGGAGGAGTTTTTCGCCGAGAATAAACCCGTCCGCCATCCTCTCTTTTTCCTCAGCGACAAAGACGCGGAATACGAAAATGTCCTATCTATCGATCTAAGCGGCATGGAGCCGATCGTCGCCTTTCCGTTTCTGCCGGAGAACAAACATACGATCAGCGACGCGGCGGCGCGGCGCATCAAGATCGACCAGGTGTTTATAGGCAGTTGCACAAACGGCAGAATCGGCGATCTGAGAACGGCCGCTAAAATACTCAAAAGCAACAAAGTGGCGAAGCATACGCGGCTCATCATCACCCCCGCGACGCAGAGAACGGCGCTACAGGCGCAGAAAGAGGGGCTGTACGATACTTTCGCTGAGGCGGGCGCCGTTGTTTCCAACCCAACCTGCGGCGCGTGTTTGGGCGGATATATGGGCATATTGGGCGACAAAGAGCGCTGCGTGTCCACATCCAACCGCAATTTTGTGGGCAGAATGGGCGCGGCGAGCAGCGAACTTTACCTTGCCAACGCCGCTGTAGCGGCGGCGAGCGCGATAGCCGGCGAAATAGCCGATCCGAGAAAGGCTTAAATATGTCGCAGACAGAGATTGACATCACCATGAAATCGCTAAGCGTTCTGTACGTGGAAGACGATCTGCATATTTTAGACGCGATTCAAAAACCGCTGGGGCGGCACGTAAAAGAGCTGTATGTGGCTACAAACGGCGCGGAAGGGCTTCACATCTTCTCTCTTTACGCCCCCGATATTGTAATCACCGACATAAAAATGCCGGTAATGGACGGACTCAAGATGGCGCGGGAGATAAAAGCGCAAAGCCCCGGCACCCCCATCATCATCGTCTCCGCGTTCAACGAAGCGGAGTATTTTACGTCCGCGCTGGACATCAGGATCGATCAGTACCTTTTTAAGCCCATCAACATGGATACGCTGATCGAGACGGTGGAGCGCTGCGCAAGGCATATCGCGCTTGAAAGCGAGGTAAAGCGGAAAAACGCTGAACTAGCCACCCACATCAAAATTTTGAGCGGGTACAAATACGCGATTGACGTTTCGTCGCTTGTCTGCAAGCTGGACAGATTTGGCAGCTACACGGACGTAAATCAGGCGCGTAGCGATCTTTTGGGCTACACAAAAGAGGAGCTTTCCGGCAAACGCTATACGATCCTCTGTCATACGCTTTTCAAGCCGGAGGAGAAGCTCGCCATTGAGGACGCGATCGACAAAAACCTGCTGTACAAAGGCGTTGTGCGGATGCAGACAAAAAGCGGCGGTTCTCTGTATTGCGACACTACGCTTGTGCCTATATTTGACGAAAACGGGCAGTGTTGCGAGATAATTTCGATCGAGCGGGACATAACGGAGATAATCGAAAGAGCCTATACCGATACGCTGACTAACTATCCCAACCGCAAAGCGATGCGAAGGGACATTGAGAACGCGCCGCTACCGATGCTGATCGTGATTAACGTCGATGATTTCGGGCTGGTCAACGATTTTTACGGCAACGCGATCGGCGATGCCGCGCTACGAACCATTATTGATACGCTGAATGCCTATGTCAAACGGATACTACCCGAAGCGCACGTGTATAAGTTCTCCGGCGACGAGTTTGCCGTCTTGCTTTTAGACCGATCTCAGTGCGGCGGAATACGCGAATTTGTGCAGGGGATCATGAACGAACTCAACAGCGTACATTGCGCGCCGGATGGCACCGATCTGCTCCTCTCGTTCAGCGCAGGCTATACCACGCAAAAGGAACACGCGCTCAGCAAGGCGAATATCGCGCTGCGCCACGCAAAAAACAACAAAACTACCATCGCCTGCTACGAAAACCTCAGCGACTCGGAGCAGGACTACAAGCGGAATATCATCTGGACAAAGACGATCAGGATGGCGACAGAAAACGATTGGATTACCCCGTGGTTTCAGCCCATCATTGACGTAAAAACCAAATCGGTTATTCAGTACGAATGCCTTATGAGGATCGTCAATCCCGATGGCACGATCTCCATGCCCGACGAATTCCTGCCGATAGCGTACAAAACGCGGATATACTACACGATGAGCAAGATGATGATCAAGAAGTCGTGCGAATACTTTGCCGATAAGCCCTTTGACTTCAGCGTCAACACGACGATGCGGGAGATCGCCAACCGCGATATGGTCGATTTCATCAAGCGAACCGTTACAGAAACTGGAACAGCGCGCCGTTTTGTGCTAGAGCTGCTAGAGAGCGACAAATGCGATCTTAACGTTGAAGAACATGTGGCGGAAATTAGAAACCTTGGGTGCAAAGTGGCGATCGACGACTTCGGTATGGGGTACTCAAACTTCGATCGCCTCCTCCGCCTGAACGTGAACTACCTGAAGATCGATGGCACTATCATCTCCAAGATCGACACGGATCGCAACTCCCTGATGATCGCCGAAACGATCGCCGCCTTCGCCAAAAAACTAGGTATCCGCACGATCGCCGAGTATGTTCACAACGATATGGTCGGCAACGTCGTCAACCGCTTCTCGATCGATTTCGCGCAGGGGTTTTTATACGGCAAGCCGGAGCCGGAGATACCCATAAAGTGATTCTCGCTCTGGAATCAAGCTGCGACGACAGCGCAATAAGCGTGATTGAGATAGAAAGCGGTGCGATTCTTTTTGAGCGGACGATCTCGCAAAACGAGGCGCATAGCGGGTTTGGCGGCGTAGTGCCGGAGCTGGCATCGCGCCTGCATGCCGAAAATCTGCCTAAGCTGATCGCGGATGCCGCCTCCTATCTGCCGCGCCTGAAGGCGGTCGCGGTTACAAACGCGCCCGGTCTTACGGTATCGCTTGCAGAGGGAGTGGCTGCGGCGCAGGCGATCTCGCTGGCTATGAGAATTCCCATGCTTGCGATCAACCACATCAAAGGGCACCTCTATTCGCTCTTTATTGATCGCGCCGCGACCTTTCCGTTGCTCACGCTGATGATCAGCGGCGGACATACCGCGCTTATCGCGGCGTACGGCTACGATCGTATGAGCGAGATCGCCGCTACGCTGGACGATTCGATTGGAGAGGTGTTTGACAAAGCGGCGGTTATGCTTGGAGCGGGCTATCCGGGTGGAGCCGTCATTGAAAATCTGGCGCTTGAGGGCGATGAAAACCGCTTTAGCTTTCCTATGGCGTTAAAAAACGACAAGAGGTTTGCGTTCAGCTTTTCTGGATTGAAAAATTCGCTACGGCTACTGCTGGAACGGCTCGGAGCAATAGACGATCAAACGAGGCGGGATATCGCGGCAAGCTTTCAAAAGGCGCTCTTTTGCCACCTGTTGGAGAGAACGCGACTCTTTTTGAGCCACAGACCGTGCGATGCCGAGTATTTCGGCGCTGTGGGAGGGGTGAGCGCCAACCGCCGCCTGCGCTTAGCCTTTGAAGCCCTCGCCGCGGAGTTTGGCTTAAAGCCGCTCTTTGCCCCTTTGAAGTACTGCTCCGATAACGCGGCGATGATCGCGCGCGCCGCGCTGGAAGCGTACAGATCCGGCGATTTTTGCGATCCGTCCAAAGTCGCCATAGCTTCAAGAATTTCACTGGAGAAACGATGAAAACACTTTTAATCTGCTTATGCGCCGCCATCGCGCTGTGGGCGCAGACGATCAACGCCGTCTGCGCGGTGGTGTTGGACAAGGCAATTACGCTTTACGAGGTAGAAAACGCCGCCAAAGCCGGCGGGATCGGCAAAGAAGAGGCGCTCAACAGACTGATCGATCTGCGCCTGCGAGAGGCGAAGATCGACGAGCTGGGGTTAAGCGTGGACGAGGACGAGATCGATCTGCGGCTAGAGCAGATCGCCAAGCGGAGCAATATGAACGTCAAAGGCTTGCGCGAAGCGCTTAGCGCGCGCGGGGTCAACTATCAGGAATACCGCGAAAACGTGAAAAAGGCGATCCTTAACGAAAAGCTCTCTTCCGCCGTACTCTCTAGCGAGGCGATCCCGATAGGAGAAGAGGAGGTTGAGCGCTACTACAATCAAAACCGCGCGAAATTTACCGCCCCATCCGAGATCGCGGTGATCCAGTACGCCTCCAGAAACGAGCGCTCGCTTCGCGCGGTGATGCAAAATCCCATGCTGAATCTTCCTGACGTAACGCAGATGGCGCAGACGCTCAGCGCCCAAGAGCTAAATCCCGTCCTATACGCGACGCTTTCGGCGACTGACATAGGCAGATTCACCGCCATCTTCCCCGCCGGCGATCGGCTTGTAACGCTGCTTGTGCGTAGCAAAAAAGGAAGCGTTCAACGAAGCCTACAGGATGTGCGGCTAGAGATATATGAAGAGTTAAGAAGAGAGTATGAGGAGCGATCGATAGCCAACTACTTCGCAAAGGAGCGGGCAAGAACGGAGGTGGTAATTTTACGGGAGATAAAGTAGCCGCCCGCCGCGCAGAGAAAGTAGGATAGAATCGCGCATCAGAGAGGAAAATGATGATCACATACCTTCAAAAACACAGGACTTTTTTGATTGTGGTGCTGGGCGTAACGGTATTCGCCTTTGTCGGCGTTGGCTTTGTGGGATGGGGCAGTTACAGCTACGGACCCGGAGCGGGCGCGGTCGCCCTCGTGGGAGATGAGAAGATCACGATCAAGCAATACGTGCGCCGATACGGCATTGAGCGCGATTATTACGCGCAATACCCCGATCAGGCGCTGGACAAAGAGAGGCTGGTTCGACAGGCGCTGGACGCTCTAATCGTGGAGGCGCTGCTGCTAAACTACGCGCGCGATATCGGACTGATGGCAAACGACGAAGAGATTTTACGATCCATCATGTCGGATCAGCGTTTTTACATAGATGGCAAATTTAGCAAAAAAGAGTACATCGCCGCGCTGAGATCTGTCGGCGAGGACGTAAAGAGCTATGAGACAAAGGTCGGTCGTCAGCTTACTATCGACAAGCTCATCAAATATCTTGGGCTTCCGGCGACCGCGTTGGAAAAAGAATCTATTGCCGCCTCACGAACTCTTGCCGATCGCATCAGCTATAAGATCGTTGAAGCTCCCAAAAAGATCGCTATCAGCGACAAGGAGTGCCTAGAGTATTACGAGGCAAATAGGCTACGTTTTATGGGCGAACCTAAATATGACGTTGAATACGTCAAAATCGCCGCGGGCGATCAAAACGCGAGCGAAGAGGAGGCGAGGAGTTACTACGAAAAAAATCCCGACAAGTTTTTCAGCGATGGCGCAATCAAGGCATTTGAGGAGGTAAAGGAAGAGGCGCTTGCCCTCGCGAAGTTCGGCAAAGCGCGGAACGAGGCGTTGCGCGCAAGAATAGCGTGGCGCGATGGCGCCATTGCTCCGCGGATCGCGCAAAACGTGCAACTGCGCAACGAAACGCTCTCGTACGAAGTGATGCTGGAACTAGAAGGCAATCAGAATATGGAAATCTCCAATCCGATCGAAACGGCAGAGGGCTATGTGCTGGCAAGAACGGCGCGGCGGATAAACAGCGAACCTCTTCCCTTTGAGGCGGTAAAAGGCGAAATTACGGCGGAGATAAAGGCGCGGAAGGCAAAGGAGTATCTCGAAAGCGAAGGCGAAAAGCAGCACCGCACCTTCAAAGGCGCCGCTACCAAATTCATCACGCGCTTTGATGCCGACGCGCTCAAGGGCTTGAACGCAAACGAAGCGGATGCCGTGCTTTACGAAGTTTTCCGTTCAAAAACAAAAGAGGGATACGTGGTGCTGAACGACAAAGCCGTACTCTTCCGCGTTTTGGAACAGAAGTTGTTTGACGAAGACAAGGCGAAAGAGATGGACAAAATGTTGGGTGAGAGCATCGCTTCGCTCAAGCAGTGGCAGATTCAACGGGGGCTTTTGACTATATTGGAACGCCAAAACCGCTATCCTATCACTCTTTACAACTCCGCAATAAGGAACGCGATTGCCGTATATTTTGGCGATTGATGTTGGCTCCAACAAAATCTGCGCTCTCGTGGCGCGGATGGAAAATGGCTCGCCTGTCATCGTAGGCAGCGGCGTCTCAAAGTCGCAGGGGCTGAAAAAAGGAGCGATCGTCAATATTGAGCTTGCGGCAAGCGCGATAAAAAACGCGGTGGATTACGCCTCAAAGCAGGCGGGTGTGGAAACGCCCCGCGCCATTGTCTCCGTAAGCGGCGCGTATATCACCAGCATCGATTCGCAGGGCAAGGCAAGCCTGCCCACCAAAGAGATCGCGGTAAAAGATATAAACCGCGCCATGCAAACTGCCATCTATCACGCGGTCGTTGCTAAAGACTGCGAAATTCTGCATGCCCTGCCCTATAACTTCAAAGTGGACGAACAGTGCGGGGTGCAGGATCCGGTTGGCATGAGCGGTTCTATGCTGGAGATGAGCGTGCATATCATCACAGCGCAGAAGAGCGCAATGGAAAATCTGCGTAAAACCATACGCGCAGCAGGCGTGGAGATAGAGAATCTGGTCTTTTCCGGCTACGCCTCGGCGATTGCGGTGTTAAGCGACGACGAAAAAGAGCTTGGCGCCTGCGTGATCGACATTGGCGCCTCCACCTGCAACCTCGTTGTTTACGCCAACAATGCCCCGCGCGCTAACGGCTTCCTGCCTGTGGGCGGAGCGCATATTACCGCCGATCTCTCAATGGCTCTGCACACGCCGCCGTACGCTGCCGAACGGGTAAAGCTGGAGTACGGATCGTTTTATTCGCGCCCGTCCGCGTCAGGCGGCAAAGCAAAGGCGGAACCGTCCGCTCAAAATATTGAAATTCCCAAGATAGGCAATGAGAACGAAACTCATCTGGTTTCGCTGGACATCGTCTCCACTGTGATCGGCGCGCGCGTTGATGAAACGCTGATGATTCTCGCGGGGCAGCTTGAGAGAAGCCGTCTCAAAGAGGTTTTAGGCGCGGGCGTAGTGCTGACGGGCGGCGCGTCCAAGCACAGCGGGCTGGCCGATGTCGCCGCCTACAGCTTTGGCGACGTTTCCGTGCGGATCGCAAGACCAAAGCCACTAGGCGGTCTTATAGAGAGCCTCCGCGATCCGGTTTACTCTGTCGCGGTGGGGTTGATACGCTACGCGGCGAACGAGTCGGCGCTATACGAGTTTGATTCGGCGGGAAACCTGCGCTATCGGCCGCACAAAGGCAGCATCGAAAAAGAAAACGTGCAGGAAATTGCCAAATCTCTGGGCAGGCTTGACGAAGAGGAGAACGGAACGAAAAAAACCGATCTCGCCGATATAATCACGCCTCCAACCGCTGTCAAACCCGGCATAAAAGGTAGACTCAAGCAATGCTGGGAGTGGCTGACGACAATGTTTTAACGCAGCAGGCGGAGGAAAAGAGAAATGGCGCAACAAAAAAGAACCGATCTTGCCGATATAAGCATATACGCAATGGCTGTGAAAGCGGATTTAGCGGCGCTGGGAGCGGCTGACGATATTGTTTTTAAGGGCTGAATATGGACAACTTATTTAAGGTAGTAGAGAGTCACGCTCAGAGTGTTGTAACCATAAAGGTTGTGGGCGTCGGCGGCGGCGGCAACAATATGGTCGATCGCATGGTGCGCGAGGGGCTTAAAGGGGTGGAGATGATCGCCGCGAACACCGATTCGCAGCATCTCGCGACTTCTCTTGCCGCCTGCAAGCTCCAGCTTGGCGAAAAACTTACCAAAGGGCTTGGCGCCGGAATGAAACCGGAGGTGGGCAAAGAGGCGGCGGAAGAGAGCTATGAACACATCAAAGAAACGCTCAAAAACGCAAATATAGTATTCGTGGCGACCGGACTCGGCGGAGGCACAGGCACCGGAGCTTCAAGCGTAGTGGCGCGAGCCGCCAGAGAGATGGGCGCTTTGACGATCGCCGTCTGCACGATGCCTTTTACAAACGAGGGCAAAAAACGCATGGGACTCGCGCAGCAGGGGCTTGAAGACCTGAAAAAAGAGTGCGATTCGATCGTGCTGATTCAAAACCAAAAACTGCTGTCGGTGATCGACAAAAATGTCGGATATAACGAAAGTTTTGTTATTGTGGATTCGGTGCTTGCCCGCGCCGTTCGCGGCATGAGTTCGAT
>JAIRKM010000083.1 GCA_031260125.1 Helicobacteraceae bacterium
GGCGCATTCGGCATTCCCTACGTATATAATCAGTCGATCGTTCTGATCAGTTTTGGATTTTCGGCGCTAGTCGGCGTGGTTTTCGGCTATTTTCCCGCCCGCAAAGCCGCTATGCTCGATCCGATCGAGGCGCTAAGACACGAATAATAAAGCCGCCGGCGCAAAACACGCGCCTTGGCGGGATTGATAAATGAAGCGGATCGTTAGGGCGACAGGAAATACTTGATCGTTGCCGATACCGCGGCAAGAGCGATAACGCCTCCGATCCATTTGAGAATGTCGAGTTTCGCGCCTAATACAGCCATTTCGCCCTTCAGCGTGGTCTCTACTTTATCGATCTTTGCGTCAACCTTGTCGATCTTTGAGTTGAGAGACGCTTCAACATTGTCGATCTTTGCGTCAAGCTCTTTGATCTCGCTTCTCAGCGTGGCTTCAACTTTTCTAATCTCGCTTCTCAGCGTGGCTTCAACTTCTCTAATCTCGCTTCTAAGCGAAACCTCGACCTCTTTGATCTCATCTCTGAGCGAAATCTCGACTTCTCTAATCTCGCTTCGCAGTGCAACTTCGACTGCTTTTAGATCGCCTTTTGTGGCGAGGTCTTCGTTGCCGGCTTCGGTAGTCTTCTTTAGAACTTCCACAACGCCTTCGGCTTGGCGCGGCTCAAGCCATAACCTTGCAGTTCTTTAATGACATCGTGTGTATCAAACATCACCATAGACATCTTGTTCCTTTGTTTGCATTGTAGCGCAAAATGTGGGAAGTTATGAAAAAGACAAGAGGGAGATTGCGGAGAGTATCCGCAACCTCCCGTGAAACGCCCGCCCTAATGCCGGAGAGCGTTATGAGCAAGTGCCGATTACTAAGTTTCCGCTCTCATCGCTTAGATTCATCTGCCCGGTAACCGGATTGTACTGCCAACACATCCCTTGGTGGATGGGCGCGTTCGGATCGGTAACGGTACTGGAAGCCTGACCCCTAATAAGCGTTGTAGGTGACTCTCCACCAAGCCTATCTGCTGCATCGTCGCCTTCGTTTGTCTGCCACTGATCGCGGCCGTTTGGATCAAGCGTCAAAGAAAGTATCCCGTCACCCACTCCCTTTACCTTCGGCTCTACCTCTTTTAGCGTGCCAAGAGAGCCGCCTGAAAGATCTTCCGTGCTAAGCGCAACAGGATAGCCCGTTGCCGTGCGATTGGTTTCACCTGCGTTTGTCCCAAGAGGGGACGCATGAAGTTGAACGACATACTCAAACCCATCAGATCCATACGTCGTAATGTTGATGTCCCTATTACTTGCCGTAAGCGATCTGCCGCGGATAGACTGAGTCGCCGTGCGGATAGACTCAATGCCCGACCTTTCGTTGGCAATCATCGCGTCGTCCTGAACGCCCGCGAACCTAGGCAGAGCCACCATTGCTAAAATGCCCATAATAACGATGACGAAAATAAGCTCAATCATCGTAAACGCTGTACGCTTCATTGTGTACCTCCTTTGTTGAAGTACGGGCATTATACCGCAATTTTTGGAAAAAGCGCACAATTGCGCGAAAGTTTTAAAATATTTTGAAAATACCCGCAATCTACGGCAAACGCATACGATCCGCGGCGCCGCGTTTGCCCTACTTCGCCGCCTGGCTGTTTTCCATAAAACGTAGCAATTCGCAACTTCCCAGCCCGCACGCGCTCTTGGCGTCCTTGAGCGCCTTGTCTCTCTCGCCAAGCGCGTTGTAGTCGTTCGCACGGTTTAAGTACGCCAGAACGTAGCGCGGGTTTAGCTTGATGGCTTTGGTATAGTCTTCCACCGCCTTTTTCCGCTCGTTGAGGCGCGAAAGGGCGTACGCGCGTCCAAAGAAAGAGTCTGCGTCTTTAGGATCTAGCTCGATCGCCTTGCTGAAATCGCCGATCGCCTTGCTGAAATCGCCCGCCTTGCCGGCCGAAACGCCCCTTTGCGCATAGCCTCGTGCGTAGCTTGGATCGATCCTGATCGCACGGTTGAAGTCGTCGATTGCATTCACCTGCCTGCCCTGCATATCGTACGCCGCGCCTCGATCCGTATAGGCGGCGGCAAAATCCTTTTTCAGATCGATCGCCCGCGAAAAGTCAACGATCGCCTTTGCAAGGTTGTTTGCGTCCCTGTACGCGATCCCGCGCCGGTAGTAAGTTTCAGCGTCGTTTGGGGAGAGTTCCGCGGCGCGGTTGTAATCCTCAATAGCGCGTTCAAAATCGCCCAGAAGCTGACGCGCCAGAGCCCGCCTAAAGTAGCTGTGGTGGTCTTCGCCCAGCGAGATCGCCCTGTCGTAATCCTCGATCGCCTTTTTGTAGCTGCCC
The DNA here is from genome assembly GCA_031260125.1 of Helicobacteraceae bacterium. Lineage (GTDB taxonomy): Bacteria > Campylobacterota > Campylobacteria > Campylobacterales > SZUA-545 > JAIRKM01. Next base: position 2,327 of record JAIRKM010000083.1, read on the forward strand.
AGCGCGAAATGCGCTTGCGCCCGTTTGATATACGCTTCTCGGTAAGATGGACCAAGCGCAATCGCCCTGCCGTAATCTCCGATCGCCTTTTTATAGTCGCCTTTCTGGGCGTACAGCGAGCCGCGGTTAAAAAAGGCGCCGCCGAAATTTGGCTTGAGTTTAACCGCCCGATTGAAGTCGGCAAGCGCCTTGTCAAAATCTTTTGATTCGACAAAAAAGACGCCGCGCCCGTTGTAGGCGGCGGCGAAAGAAGGGTCGATCCTGATCGCGTTGTCAAAATCGGCGATCGCCTTAGGACGCTCCTGATTCCACGTATAAACGACGGCGCGGTTCAGATAAGCCTCCGCGAACGAGTCGTCCGCCCTGATCGCGCTGTCAAAATCGGCGATCGCCTCCTTGAGGGCGCCGTTGTAGTAGTGCAGCAGCCCGCGCTTGTTGTGTGCGAAGGCAAAACCCGGGGAGCCGCCGATAGCCCGTGTGTAGTCGTCAATCGCCGCTCTGCGGTTGTTCAGCCCTTCGTGCGCCATTGCTCTAGCGGCGAAAAGAGAAGGAGAGGTTTCATGAGCGGCTTCGGCGCGGTTAAAATTGCCAAGCGCCGTTTTGTAATCGCCGCTTTGCAGGGCGCGGTACCCCTCTTCAACGCAGGCTACGATCTCGTCTCTTTTACGCGCAAGGGCGTAATCCTCCTTCAGCCGCGCCAACTCTATCGCGCTAAGCGGCTTGGAGTTTCTGGTTTTAAGCGCCTTCATATCTTCCAGCAGCGACTCGTTGAGCCTTACGATATCCTTGAGCGCCAGCAGTTTCTCTCTGGAACGCAAAATGTCCCCAATGTAATCGCGCATACCGGTGCTGTTGAGCCGTGAGCTAAATTTGACGTTAATCGCGCTGTACCGTGCGCCCTCCTCTTCCACCGCCAGCTTCGTCAGTTTCATCAGAGAGTAGCCCACCGCGTTTAGATCGCCGCTGCTTGCGCCTTTGAGATATGAGAGTTTGGAAATATATGCCGCTATTTCCAGCGGTATCTCCACATTGGCGCTTTTGAGCGCCTCAAATCGGGCATCTTCTATACTTTGCGCGCCGCTTGCGGTTATCGCATAGCTCTTCTGAAAAGTTTTGATCTCGGCGCACAAAAGGGTACACGAGAAAAGTATGAGCAACAGCCTCATTGCCGTTTCCTTCGCATTACAATTTCGCTGATTTTTATTGTAACATAGGGGAAAATACCGTGCGGCAGAGCGCCGATCGGCGCTGGCGCGGCGGGAAAATCGGAATGTTTTTTGCTTTTATATGCCACAAGGATTGTGTTATGGCGTTTCTTAACTCATTTGACATCAGCGGATACGGTCTGTCGGCGCAACGCTTTCGCCTGAATCTGATCAGCTCCAACATTGCCAACGCGAACACGACGCGCACCGATGAAGGAGGTCCATACCGGCGGCAGAGCGTCGTTTTCCGCGCCGTGGATTTTGACAGGCACCTCAACGCCCGACTTGCCCAAAACAGCGAGCCGCTGGGCTACGAGGATCCGCTGGACGAAGAGTTGGGCTATGAAGACAAAATCAACCCTGCTATAATGACCGTACTAGTGGATAAGGTCGTCCGCGATGACACGACGCCGAAAATGCGCTATGATCCTACGCATCCGGACGCGAACGCGGAAGGGTATGTGGCGTATCCGAACGTTAATCCGGTAGTGGAAATGGCCGATATGATCGAAGCGTCCAGAGCGTATCAGGCGAATGTGGCGGCGTTTCAAAGCGCCAAGACAATGGCAAACAGCGCAATTGATATGATGCGCGCTTAGAATTAGGAGCGATTTGTGGCGGATTTACTGAATAAGGTCGGCGAGCTTCTCCCCAAAGAGATTGGAGAGCAGAACCTCCGTTTTGGCGAAGAGAGCGGAGGCGTAAGTTTTGCCGATCTGCTGAAAAGCTCGTTTGAGGAAACTAACGTTATGCAGGAAGAGGCGGAGAAAGCCGCCACAGACGTAGCGACAGGCACGGTCAAAGACCTGCATCAAGCGGCTATCGCGCTGGGCAAGGCGGAAAGCAGCTTAAAACTGATGCTTGAAGTGCGCAACAAAGCGATCAGCGCGTATAGAGAGATCCTCAGAACGCAAATGTAACCTGTGGAAAAAACGGGCAAAATCCTCGCGATTTTTCTGCTGATAGTCCTCTTTTTCGCCATCTTCTTTGCCGCCGCCCTCAACGCGATCCGCAAGGGCGCGTACGAGCGTAGCTACTACAGAAACGAAACGATCTCGGCAATCAGAGGGGCAATCGTTACAGGCGACAATCTTACGCTCGCCGTGGGAAGGCGCAGCTACAGCGCGGCGTTTGACGGGCGCTACGCGGAAGATAAGGAACTGATAGCCGACTTGAGCGCGATCTTTTTGCGCAAAACCAAGAAGCAGGTTATGGATCTGCTAAATAAAAACGTCAGAATCTATTTGGCGCGCGATCTGTCCACGCAGGAGGCGAGAAATCTCGCTCATCTCTCACGAGAGCTTGACCGCAGGGGGGCGTTTAAGAGCTTCAATCAAAACGGAATGTGGATGCGCTACGGCTTTGAGATAGCGGAGAACGATTCCTCCGCCAGACTCTACCCGTACGGCGATCTCGCGCAGCCTATACTGGGATTTGTGCAGAGGGTAACCGGCGACGGTCAGATAGGGCTGGAACGTTACTACGATATGCGGTTTAACACCGAAAAAAACGGCGCGCTGAGGGCGCTTAGGGATGCCGGCGGAAACCTGATCTACTCCAACGCGATGAACTTAGCCAAACCCCGTCACGGCGTTTCGCTGCTGCTGAGCCTCAACGGAAGATTGCAGTCCGATCTGGAGCGTGTTGTTGACGAGGCGCGAATGCTAAACGACGCGCAGGAGGTGATCGCCGCCGTTATGGAGAGCGAATCGGGGCGCATTCTCGCGTTTGCCTCCAGCGCCCGCTTCAACGCGGCGAACATCACGCCGGAATCGCTTCGCAACGCCAAAATAAACGCCATTCAATACGCCTTTGAGCCCGGCAGCGTGATGAAGCCGTTTATTGTGGCGCTTCTCTTTGAAGATGGGCTTGTCGGGCAGTTCGATCTGGTGCGTACTTATAACGGCAAATTCAAGCTCGGACAGGAGATAATCACCGATCTTGTCCCTAAAGAGTGGATGAGCGTAGAGGATGTGGTGGTTAATTCGAGCAACATCGGCACCGCGCAGCTTGCGATGAAGTTAAATCCGTACAAGATAAACGACGGCTTGAGCGGCTTTGGCTTTGCCCGCGAAAGCGGCATAGACCTGCCGTATGAGAGCGCCGGCTATTCGCCCGGTCTCAACGGGTACCGAAGCGATGTGTACCGCGCCACCGCCGGCTACGGGTACGGCATAAAAACGACCTTTATACAGCTTCTCAAGGCGTACAACGTGTTTAACAACGGCGGCATTATCGTAACGCCGCGCCTGATCGACGCGGTATTCGGCGAAAACGCGCCCGCGATGGAGAGCGCGGAAAGCGTCAGGGTTATCAGCCTGAACACCTCTCAGAAAATGCTTCAGATACTCCGCAAGACAGTCGTCAAGGGCGGCGCCAAGCAGGCGATGATCGACGGAATTTTTACCGCCGGCAAGACCGGCACGGCGCATATAGCGCGCGGAGGGGTATATCTGAACGACTATCACAACTCCTTCTTCGGTTTTGCCAACGACGATATGAGCCGTTACACGATCGGGGCGCTGGTGATCGATCCAAAGAACCGCCATTACGCGAGCCAGACCGCCGCGCCGATCTTCAAAGACGCCGTCTTACTTCTTGAAAAGTACGGCCTTATCAAGTCAGCGGCGGTAAACTAACGCTATGGCAAGACACTTAACGACCACAGACGATTTGACAAGCGGCGAAATAGAGGCGGTTTTCGCGGAGGCGGGCGGGTACTTAAACGGCGAAACCAACCAGAAGCTACGTTCCAAGCTGGTGATCAACATCTTCTTTGAAAATTCGACGCGCACAAGGAGCAGCTTTGAGGTAGCCTCGCGGAGGCTCGGCGCGGAGGTGGTGAGCTTTGATGCGGCAAGCAGCAGCGAGAGCAAGGGAGAGACCCTGCACGACACGGCGGCAAATCTTGACGCGATGGGACCCAGCGCGATCGTGGTGCGGCACAAGAACGCGGGCGTTCCCAAGATGCTTTCCGAATATGTCAACGCCAGCATCATCAACGGCGGAGACGGGGCGCACGCGCACCCAACGCAGGCGCTTTTAGACCTCTTCACCCTGCGGCAGGCGCTAGGCAGCGTGGAGGGCAAAAAGATCGCGATCGTGGGCGACATACGAAATTCGCGGGTGGCAAACAGCAACATAGAGCTACTCACCCGTTTTGGTATGGAGGTGATTCTGGTTGCGCCGCCTCACTTTCTGCCCAACCGCCCCTCTATGCGATCGGCGTGGGACATTCGCGAAGTGATCGGCGAAGTTTCGGCGGTGATGGCGCTGCGCACACAGACGGAGCGGCACGACTCGCCTATCTACGCATCGCTTTCGGACTACGCGGCGAACTTCAAGATCACCAAAGAGCTTCTGGGGGATCGCAACGTCGTGGTTTTGCACCCCGGACCCGTTCACCGCAACGTCGATTTAGAGGACTGCGTTCTGACCGATCCGCGCTGTCTCGCGCTGAAGCAGGTGAGAAACGGAGTGGCGGTGCGAATGGCGATATTGAGTAAATTTGTGCTGGGAGAAAACGGGTGATAGACGAATTGATGAAAAACGAGGAGCTTTCGGAAATCATCGCCGATCACGCGGCGGAGTTGATCGATTTTCTGCTTGAGAGCGGCGTGGAATTTTCTGTTGTATGCAACATACAGGAGGTCTCATTTGATCCGCCTCTGCCGGAAAAGATCGCCTCCACCTTCAAGCAGTTCGCCCTGTTTTTGTTGAGCGGCTATGCGCTTGAGAGCGCCGAGCTGGACGAGGATATGTTCTTTCTTATCTTTGAGGCGGGGTTCGGCAGCGAAAATTTCGGCTCGACCGTCAGCGTCCCCACCGATGCCATACTGCAAATATCGGTTGATGGCACCGTCATCTTTGTCAATCTATGCGCGCAGCCGCATTACCGCCCCAAAGCGCGGCAAAACAGCGGGAAAGATAGCGGTGAGGCGACGGTGGACAAAAGCCTGAAGGTGTTTATGGATAACCCGCAAAATAAGCCGTTACTTAAAAAATAGCCGTCTTTCAAAGAATTTCTTGCAATAATACGCACATTAAAGGAGTGTGTAAGGTGGATAGGATTGCTCTCTACAGGCCCCCGCTGATCAGCATTGACAAGAATCTCTTGAATCTTTCTCTAAGAGGCGATCAGAAGAAGCTGCTGGAGGAGTTTGAAGCGAAAGCGGCGCGGAAGCTCGGCGTCCCCTATGCAATTGCCGTGGCAAATCCCGTCCTAGCGATGCATCTCGCGCTGTACGCGCTTGATATGAAACGCGGCGACAAGATGATCGCCACCGTAAACGCGCACCCCGGCATTGGTCAGACGATCAGGCAGTTCGATTCAAAGCTCATCTTCTGCGACATCGAATCCGATACCTTCAACATCTCTCTCGATCTGATCGAACCGCTTCTGGAAGATACCCGCTCCCAAAAGGTACGCGGCGTTATATGCTCGCTGGCGGCGGGGCAGGCGGACGATTTTAAGCGGCTCTACTCAATGACGCGCAAACGCGGCATGGTAACGATCGTTGAGGGGTTTGGCGCTTATGGGCTGGAAATGAGCCTCGCCGATAAAGAGCCCGATCTGTACATTACCTCCATTGTGCCGCTGGAGCTACCAGCCGCCGCAAACATCGGGATCATCGCCACCTTCAGCAAAAAGCTGCGCGATCGCGCGGTGCTGATTAGAAATTACGCCCTGAACTACACCGCCTCGTACATATATGATATGGTGGAGGTTGGATGCGCCTATATGCCCAGCGCCATCGATCTTGCGTATGCCATCAGCCTTATGCCCTGCGTTGAAAAAGCCATCACCCGTCGCCGCGTCATAGCCCGCCGCTACGATCGCGCGTTTGCGCAGTTAAAACACGTAACGCCGCCGGTGAAAAAGTACGCGCACTCCTACTGCGCCTACATTGTGAAGATCGACAAGAATCGCGACGGCTTCGCCAAATCGCTGATCGATAGGGGAATTGAGGCGGAGGTAAACTACATTCCTCTGCACCTTATGAGCTACTACCGATCAAAATACGCGATCAAAATTACCGACTTTCCAAGGGCGCTCGCAAACTATCACAGCATTCTCTCCATCCCCATTTACTCCGATATGAAAGATAAAGAGGTGAGTCGGGTGATCGATGCCATAAGCGAGATCGATCGAAGCCGCGTATGGTGATTTTTTTTGAGCGGCTGCTCTTTAACCCAAAAGGGTTTTGGCAGCGGCTGATCGTCTTTGCGCTTTCGCCGCTCGGATCTCTCTTTGGCGAAATTTCCTACCGTTTGATGCTGAAAAAAAAACCTGCTGATTGTGGGATAAAAACGCTCAGCGTGGGGAATTTGACTCTGGGGGGAAGCGGGAAAACGCCGCTCACCGCTGCGATTGCCGCGCTGCTACCAAAGCCCGCCATTATCCTCCGCGGCTATGGCAGGAAAAGCTCCGGCTTGATCGTTGTAGAGAGGAAGACGCCTATAGAAGCGGCGGGCGACGAGGCTCTGCTGTACAAACGCCTTGTGCCGAATGCCATCGTGATCGTAAGCGCCGATCGAAAGGCTGGGGTTTTGAAGGCGGCGGAGCTAGGGGCAAGACAGGCGCTTTTAGACGACGGTTTCCGCCACAGGGAGATCAAAAAACTAGACCTCCTGATCCGTCCGCATCCAGAGCCGTCAAACCGCCGCGTTTTGCCCGCCGGCGCGTACCGCCTGCCGGAAAAAGCCTACGCTTTGGCGGATATAATCGCCGTTGAATCGATCGACTTTACCCGCGCAAGCGCCGTTGTGAACCCCACCGATCGTATGGTTCTCGTAACGGCAATATCGCGGGCTGGCAGGCTCGATCCGTTTTTGCCCAATGGGGTGATCGCAAAGTATGCGTTTGGCGATCACCACCTTTTTTCCCGTCTTGAATGCGAAAGGATCATCGAGAGGCACAACGCGGATTCGCTGCTGGTTACGGAGAAGGACGCGGTGAAGCTGGAGGGTTTCGGCTTCAGGTTGAGCCTTCTCACGCTGTCGATCGAGCTGAGCGAAACTCTAAAAAGTAAAGTTTTAAGCTACCTCCTCAATCCATAATTGGTTATTTTTTATGCAACTACGCTTCCAAACTTCACCGCAATTCTTGCTAATATTTTGAACATTTTATAGCAAAGGAGTTGCATTATGAAGTTAGTAAGGGTTGCCTCGGCGTTTGCCGCGTTTTTCTGGTTCTGTGCGTCGGCTTTTGCCGCCGACACGATCAAGGTGGGCGTGCTTCACTCGCTTTCGGGTACGATGGCGATTTCAGAAACGACGCTCAAAGACACCGTTCTTCTGCTGGTGGAGGAGCAGAACAAAAAGGGCGGATTGCTCGGCAAAAAGCTAGAAGCGGTCGTGGTTGATCCCGCGTCAAGCTGGCCGCTGTTTGCGGAAAAGGCGGAACAGCTTCTGGTCAAAGACAAGGTCGCAGTCGTCTTTGGCTGCTGGACGTCCGTTTCAAGGAAGTCGGTGCTTCCCGTCTTTGAGAAGCTAAACGGCATTCTCTTTTACCCTGTGCAGTACGAGGGCGAGGAGTCTTCGCTGAACATCTTTTATACAGGCGCCGCGCCGAATCAGCAGGCAATTCCGGCGGTGGATTACTTGATGAACGATCTGGGCGTAAAACGCTGGGTCTTGGAAGGCACGGACTACGTCTATCCGCGCACCACAAATAAAATTTTGGAGGCGTACCTCAAGTCCAAAGGGGTCAAGGACGCGGACATCAGCATCAACTACACCCCATTCGGACACAGCGACTGGCAGACGCGCGTCAGCGATATCAAGAAATTCGGCGGCGCGGGCAAAAAAACCGCTGTCGTTTCCACGATCAACGGCGACGCCAACGTCCCTTTCTACAAAGAGCTGGCAAATCAGGGGGTAAAGGCGGATGACATTCCCGTTATCGCCTTCTCCGTCGGCGAAGAGGAGCTTGCCGGCGTGGACACAAAGCCGCTTGTGGGACACCTTGCCGCGTGGAACTACTTTCAGAGCGTGAAGTCTCCCGCCAACGACGCGTTTATCAAAAACTGGAAGGCTTTCATCAAAGATGGCAAGCGCGTTACAAACGATCCGATGGAGGCGACCTATATCGGCTTTAACATGTGGGTCAAAGCGGTCGAAAAGGCAAAAAGCGTCGATCCAGCCAAGATACAAGAGGCGATCATCGGCGTGGAAGTGCCAAACCTCAGCGGCGGCACGGCGAAGATGCTTTCAAACCACCACATCACCAAGCCGGTACTCATAGGCGAAATCCAAGCGGACGGGCAGTTTGAAGTGGTCTGGAAGACCAAGGGGCTTGTCGATGGAGACGCATGGAGCGACTATTTGGAGGGCAGCAAATCCCTCACCGCGGATTGGACAAAGCCGATCAACTGCGGCAACTACGATACAAAACAGAAAAAGTGCCTGAAATAGTCTAAACACATCTTCCCCCGCCGGCGCGCGGGGGACAAGGAAACGTTATGAAGGCCAAACTGCTGCTGTTGTTTTTATGCGCCGTTTCCGCCGTTTTGGGAGCGGAGTTTGAGGAGAATCTGCGCGCGCTTGCCCACGCCGAAAGTTTTGCCGAAAAGGAGAGCGCGATCAGGCTCATCTCCTCCGGCGGGGACGATCGTGCCGGCACCGCGCTGCGGGCGCTACTTGATGGAAACCTTTACAGATCGAACGCGATCGTAGCCTATCTGGACGATCAGCGGTACATCAACGTCATCACGCTAGAAACCGCCGAAGGCGAGTTTGACAAGATCACCATCAACAATAGGTTGCGGGCGATCATTCGCGCCGAGCTTGTGTCGATCGATCTCTCCTCTCCAAACGCCAAAACGAGGCTTTCAGCCGCGAAGGAATTGCTAAACACTCTGGAGGAAAAAGACCTAGAAGCGGTAAAAAACGCGATGCTAAATGAAAGCGAATCGAGCGTTAAAAAGGCTCTGACGGAGGCTTATGACATTCTCTGCGCGAAGTTTGAAAGCGGCGAGGAACAACGGCTGGCAATAGCGCGTTTGCGCGATCATCTCTCGCCGCAGGCGCTTTTGGCGCTAAAACAGCTAAGCGAGGAGGAGGATCACCCCTACGCTTCCGTCATCGCCTCGTCGATACGTGATGTCGAAAGCGCGCGGAAATTCTACGCCGCGATCGAGACCTTTATCTTTGGGCTTAGCGCCGCGTCGGTGCTGCTCTTTGCCGCGATGGGGCTTGCGATCACCTTCGGCGTGATGAAGGTGATCAACATGGCGCACGGCGAGCTTATCATGCTTGGCGCGTACACGACCTACGCCCTTCAGCAGATAATGAGCGTGAGCGTATCGATCGTCGTCGCGATCCCCGCCGCTTTTCTGGTAAGCGCCGCCGCCGGTATCCTTATTGAGCGGCTTGTTTTAAGGAGGCTCTACGCCCGTCCGCTGGAGGCTCTGCTTGCCACCTTTGGCATCAGCCTTATCCTTCAGCAGCTTGTGCGGTCGATCTTCTCGGCGCAGAACCGCGACGTAAAAACTCCCGACTGGTTGAGCGGATCGCTTGAGATCAACGGCGCTCTCTCGATCACGTATAACCGTCTCTGCATATTCCTCTTCGCGCTGGCAGTTTTCGCCTTTGTCATGCTGCTGCTCAACAAAACCTCGATCGGCTTAAAGGTGCGCGCCGTTACGCAAAACCGCGCTATGGCGCAGGCGATGGGGGTGAACACCGCCTTTGTGGATTCTTTAACCTTTGGCGTCGGTTCGGGCATCGCTGGGGTGGCGGGCGTCGCGCTCAGCCAGCTTACAAACGTGGGACCCAATCTGGGACAGGCGTATATCGTCGATTCGTTTATGGTAGTCGTTTTCGGAGGCGTGGGCAATCTGTGGGGTACGCTGCTAGGCGCGTTCACGCTCGGCGAGCTGAATAAAATTCTTGAGCCGTTTTCCGGCGCGATGCTGGCAAAGATCGTTATTTTGATCTTTGTCATTATGTTTATACAAAAACGCCCTCGCGGACTTTTTCCGCAGAAGGGCAGAGATGCGGAGGATTAGCGCGTGAAGGCTTTATTGTTAAACGACAAAGGCGGCGGCGCGGTGCTGGGAGTTTTGCTGCTGATAGTGATCGTCGTATCTATATCAAATCTCTTTTTGTCGGAAAATTCTCCTTTATATCTCTCCTCTTATACAGTGACGCTTTTGGGTAAATATATTGCCTTTGCGATCTTAGCCCTTTCGCTCGATCTTTTATGGGGGTATCTGGGCGTGCTTAGCTTGGGGCATGGCGCGTTTTTTGCGCTTGGAGGCTACGCCTTCGCTATGTATCTTATGCGTCAGATCGGAGATCGCGGCGTTTATGGCGATCCGATCCTGCCCGATTTTATGGTATTTATGAATTATAAAGAACTGCCGTGGTTTTGGTATGGTTTTGACAATCCAATTTTCGCCGTTCTTATGGTTATGATTATTCCGGGCGCGCTCGCGTTTTTATTCGGCTTTTTTGCGTTTAAATCCAAAGTAACCGGTGTATATCTCTCGATCATAACGCAGGCTCTTACCTTTGTTTTATGGCAGAGTTTTCTGCTCAACGACATCGGACTAGGCGGCAGCAACGGACTGACCGACTTCAAAGATATTTTTGGCGCTAATCTGCAAAACCCCCATACTAGCATCGCCCTGCTCTGGTCGTCGCTTATGGCGTTAATCGGCGGCTATTATTTGTGCCGCTATATCGTTACTTCTAAACTGGGGCGCATTGTGATCGCAATCCGCGACAGCGAGGCGAGAGTGGGTTTTTTGGGTTACCGCATCGTCCGCTACAAGCTCTTTATCTTTGTCGTCTCGGCGGTGCTGGCAGGAGTCGCGGGGGCGCTGTACGTACCGCAGGTGGGCATAATCAACCCCGATCGCTTCTCCACCCTGACCTCGATTGAGCTTGTCGTTTGGGTGGCGATCGGCGGGCGCGGTACGCTCTGGGGCGCGATCATAGGAGCGTTTGTGGTCAACTTTGCCTCTACGTTTTTTACATCCGCGCTGCCGGAGGTGTGGCTTTACGCGCTCGGCGGAATGTTTGTCCTCGTTACGCTGTTCCTGCCGCGCGGTTTGGCGGGGCTGTTCGGCGAAGGCTTTTTAAGGGGCAAAAGGTGAGAATAGAACCGGAGTTTATCGGTAATTTGGAGGCGGGCGATCGGATATTGCTTTTAGACGGAGTAACGGTAAGTTTCGACGGCTTTAAGGCGCTCAACTCCCTCTCCTTTTCGATCGACTACAAGGAGTTTCGTTGCGTGATCGGCGCGAATGGCGCGGGCAAATCGACGATGATGGACGTGATCACGGGCAAAACCAAGCCGGAGAGCGGAGATGTGGTTTTTGGCAGGGCGGTTGACTTGACTAAACTCGACGCGCCGCAGATCGCGCTACTTGGCATCGGACGGAAGTTTCAAAAACCTACAGTCTTTGCCAATCACTCCGTTTTTGAGAACCTAGAACTTGCGATGCAGGATGAGCGCGGTTTTTTTTCGCATCTCTTTGCCCGTCTAAGCGGCGCGCAACGCGATAAAATTGACGAGACGCTGGAGATGATCGGCTTAAAAGATCAGAGCAAAACCGACGCGGGAACGCTTTCACACGGGCAGAAACAGTGGCTGGAGATCGGAATGCTGATTATGCAAAATCCTAAAATTATGTTGGTTGATGAACCGGTGGCGGGAATGACGCCTGCAGAGGCGGAGAAAACAGGCGAGATTTTAACCGCTCTAGCAAAGGATCATTCCGTTGTAGTAGTGGAGCATGATATGGAGTTTATACGCGCGCTCAACACCAAAGTTACCGTGCTACACGAGGGATCGGTGCTTATGGAGGGATCGATGCAAAGCGTTCAGAACGACGAACGGGTTAGAAAAGTATATTTAGGCGAATGATGCTGTACATAGACAATGTTAATCAATTTTACAAGCAAAGCCACACGCTAAAAGATGTTACTCTTGAGTGCAAAGAAGGGAAATGCACTTGTTTAATGGGCAGGAACGGCGTGGGAAAAACTACATTAAGCAAGGCGGTTATGGGCTTGCTACCCATTAAGAGCGGGAGGATCGTATATAACGGAACAGATATCGCGCCGCTTGGGGCGCACATCCGCGCGCAGATGGCGATCGGATATGTACCGCAAGGACGCGAGATATTTTCATCACTTACGGTGCGGGAAAATTTAGAAATAGGCGTTTTATCAAATCGTAACAAAATCAAAAAACCTCCATCAAAAATATACGAACTTTTCCCTGTTCTTAAAGATATGCAAAACCGCAAAGGCGGCGATCTTTCTGGTGGACAGCAACAGCAGCTTGCGATCGCCCGCGCTTTGTGCATCGATCCGAAAATGTTGATCCTTGATGAACCCGGTGAAGGGATTCAGCCGAATATCGTATCGCATATAGGAGAGGTGATCGACATGCTGACAAAAGAGGAAAAAATCGGAGTGCTATTGATAGAACAGAAGCTACCGTTTGCGCGAAAGCATGGAGACGACTTTTATATATTAGATCGCGGATCGATTGTAGCAAACGGCGCCGTAAGCGATCTCGACAACGATACGATCAAACGTTATTTATCGGTATAATCAATGAGTCTATCTCTGTCGATTGTAAATGGTATTGTAAATGTCAATAAAATTACTTTACCAAGCCGATATTTTGTTTTTGACGAAGCGAAGGAGAGATATATTAAGCTGCTTACCGTCGGCGAGGGGGTATTTCCAAAAGATCGGATCGATCATCAGATCGTACTGGAAAACTCATCTTTGGTTCTGGCAAACGAATCGGCATGCAAAGTTTATAAAAATCTTGGCGAAAAATCCGCAAGAGTGCGCTACAATCTACGTCTCAAAAATAGTGCGGCAGAGTTTATAAACGATGAATTGATATTATTTGAAATGGCAAAACTATTTCATTTTTTAAGAGTATCGTTCGATCGGGCGAGTTTCTTTTTTTACTGCGATCTGCTAAGCGGAGGACGATCGTATGAATCGTTTGATTTTGAGCGTCTGTCCGTGCAGAACACCTTTATTTTTGAGGATCAAACGGAGTATCTGGAGCGTTTTACGATCGGCGGAGCAGAACTGAAAGATTACCATAGGAGGCATAACGGCGGATCGCTTTTTGCAAAGATTTACGTTAAGCCGGCGGAAATTGAATCGTTCGCGGCTGCGCTTCGCGATATGGGCGTAACGAGTTATGAATGGACGCGAAGTCGCGTTATGCTTTTGATCGTTCTTCTTGGAGATACGATCGCCGCGCTAAAAAAACAGATCGTGTCAATTTGGCAGGCATACCGCGCAAATATGGGCAAACAGCCATTTGATCTTGGCAAACGATAGGAGGAGAGATGTTTTTAACAAAAAGAGAGCAGGAAAGGACGCTGATCTTTTCCGCCGCTCAGATGGCTCTGGCGCGAAAAAACAGAGGAATAAAGCTGAACTGTCCAGAGGCGGTGGCGATTATAAGTTCATCGATCATTGAAGGAGCGAGAGATGGTAAAAGCGTTGCGGAACTGATGAGCGCCGCTACTAAAATTCTGCGTGAAGAAGATTTAATAGACGGTACGGCGCAGATGATAGATATAGTGCAGGTTGAAGCAGTTTTTGACGACGGCACAAAGCTAGTAAGCGTACACAATCCGATCGCTTGCAACCGTGCGGCTACTGTTGGAGAATACATCATAGACGAAGGCGAGATTGAACTAAATAAAGATGCGGACGAAATTATTTTGGAGGTAAATAACGGAGGAGATCGCCCCATTCAGATTGGATCGCACTTTCATTTCTTTGAAACCAACAAAGCGCTTAAATTTGATCGGGAGAAAGCCTACGGAAGACGACTCAATATCCCCGCCGGAACCTCCGTGCGCTTTGAGCCGGGAAGCGTTAAGGAGATCGCGCTTATTCCCTTTGGCGGTAAACGATTTATTAGCGGATTTAACGGTCTGGTTGAAGGGTTTTTAGACGACGAAAGCACAAGGAAAGAAGCCTTTAATAGATTGAGGGTCTTTTTGGGAGAATAGCGACATATTTTCACCGAGATGACGCGGGCTTTGGCATGATCACAAACGGGAGAAAAATTGGAGTTACACGAATTGATCTATTTTTCCAAACAATGCAAATACTCTTTTGTGGCGCTTGCTTTGTGATTGCGGCTTCTTGTCTTATCTGCCTTAAAACGCTGATAATCGATTTGCGCTAGATCGTACTTTCCATATTTTTGCATAATTTTACGAATAACATTTAATGGCATAAGTCCTTCATTATTGTAGCTCAAGAAAATATACTTGAAATTCGCGTTTTTGATTGGTGAGTTCTGCATTTTTTCACATTCAAAAAACGTTGTGCCGCCGCCCATAAATATATCTAGTACCGCCTCCCCCTCTTTGGTATAGAACTATTTTTTTCCTCCAAAAGCGGCGATCAGCGCTTCTATATCCTCTTCATCAACCACGTCGTCGTTAGAATCGCCGATGATATGCACGGCGGAACTGACTCGTTTTTCGTCGGCTACATTTGTGTCAAAGAGCGAATTCATATAGTGAGAAAGGGCGCGCATCACGTTAATAACCCGCTCGATCTTCTGGCGGTGAATATCCTGAAACTGCATAACATCCATAGCGGTAAACGACTGATCGTTGGTTTTCTGCACGATCTGCGTAAGCTCGGCATTCACCGTTTTGAGCTGGGCGACGCGCTCTAGCTGACACTCAAACTCCTTGATCTGCGGGAAACGTTTGTGTAGCTTTGAAAAAGACACCTCTATCGCGCTCAAACCCTCCTCAAGCCTCTTGCAACGGCTTTCAGCCTGCTGCGCGTCATTGCCGATTGCCTCCAAAATGTCGAATATCTGGCTGGATTTCTCCTCGCCCTCCCGCGCCACGTCGTCAAGCTGATGCACCACGCGATGCTCATCCGAAGGAGGCGGCGGCGGCCACGAAAGATTGGCTTTCACCCGATAATCATCAACTTTCGCATCTTCTTTGCCGCTATCCGATATTAAGTTCTCATCAAAATCGCCTTTCATCATCGCGTCTAGCTCTTCTTGAGTCATCAAGCACTCCTTACAATTTTGCTACGGTTTTCATAATTGTTATAATCCTATCCAACTCACAATTAAAGAGCCTGCGTTCATGATGACTTTACACAACCACACCGCGCGCTGCAACCACGCTACAGGAACGATGGAGGAGTACGTTCAAGAGGCGATCCGCCGCGGCGTAACAATTTTTGGCTTTAGCGATCACGCGCCAATGCTCTGGGACGAGGGATACAGAATGAGCGCGGACGAGATGGACGCCTATGAAAGCGAGTTTTTCGCGCTCAAAGCAAAATACGCCGATCAGATAACGCTGCTGCTAGGCTACGAAGCGGACTATCTGCCGGGCAAAACATTGCGAGAGGTTTTTGAGCGGAAGGTAGATTATCTGATCGGCTCTGTTCATTTTTTGGGCGATTGGGGCTTTGACAACCCTCAATCCGTTTTTGGCATGGACGAGTTTCTCCAGCGCGGGCTGGACGAAACGTGGCGGGCGTATTTTGCCGCGATCGCCGATATGGCGGCAAGCGGGCTGTTTGACATAGTAGGGCATATCGATCTGATCAAGCTCTTTGGACACTACAAAGGCAAAAAACCGGACGATGCCGTGATCGCCGCGCTGGAGGCGATCAAAAAAGCAAATATGGCAGTTGAGATCAACACCTCCGGACTGCGTAAAACGGTCGGTGAACAGTACCCTTCGGAGGCGATTTTGCGCGAGATTTTCAGCCGCGCCATTCCGATCACCTTTGGCGGCGATGCGCACGAGCCGCGCTACGTGGCGGGCGAACTGCCGTTTGCTTACGATCTGGCGCGATCCGTCGGCTATAAAGAGGCGGCGGTTTTTGAGGCGAGAAAAATGCGATTGATGAAAATATAGGCATTCAGCGCAATCTATATTGGGTTATGATTTCAAATCTTTATCACATCAAAAGGAGAGGCTAGTATGAGCTTTACCGTCAAGGCGGAGGATTTCGCCAAGTTTCAAAATATCGTCAAAGAGAGCAAGATCGAGTTTATCGATTTTCGCTTCACCGACATCAAAGGCGTGTGGCACCACGTGTCCTTCACAAGCAAATCGATCACGAAAGAAACCTTTGAAAGCGGGCTTCCGTTTGACGGCAGCTCTATTCCCAACTGGCAGCCGATCAACAGATCGGATATGCTGCTAGTCCCCGACGCAAGCACGGTTTTTGTCGATCCTTTCACCGCCGATCCGACCGCCGTCGTCATCTGCGACGTGTGGGACATCTACAAAAATCAGCCGTATGAACACGATCCGCGCTCGATCGCCAAAAAGGCGCTGGCGTATCTCAAATCTACGGGCATTGGCGACGCGGCGTATTTTGGTCCCGAAAACGAGTTTTTCGTATTTGACGAGCTGCTTATCCGCGACGATCCCAACTGTCAATACTACGAAATTGACAGCGAAGAGGGCAACTGGAACGGCGGCAAGAAGTTTGACGATCGCCCCAACACCGGTCATCGCCCCGCTGTCAAAGGCGGCTATTTCCCCGTTCAGCCCGTTGATAGCATGGTCGATCTGCGCGCCGAGATGGTAAAAACGCTTGAAAGCGTGGGGCTGGAGATCAACATCAACCACCACGAAGTCGCCGTTGCGCAAGGCGAAATCGGCGTGAAATTCGCCTCGATCGTGGAAGCGGCGGACAACGTTCAAAAGCTCAAATACGTCGTTAAAAACGTGGCGCACCTAAACGGCAAAACCGCCACCTTTATGCCCAAACCGCTTTACGGCGACAACGGAAGCGGCATGCACTGCCACCAGTCGATCTGGAAAGACGGCAAAAACGTCTTCGCGGGTGATAAATACCAAGGGCTTAGCGACGCGGCGCTGTACTACATTGGCGGCGTTTTGAAACACGCGCAGTCGATTGCGGCGTTCTCCAACGCCTCCACCAACAGCTACAAACGGCTGATTCCGGGCTTTGAAGCGCCTAGCATTCTCACCTATTCGGCGCAAAACCGCTCCGCTTCCTGCCGTATTCCTTATGTGAGCGGCGCCAGCGCCAAACGCGCCGAGTTTCGTTTCCCCGACAGCTCCGCCAACCCATATCTAGCTTTTGCGGCGATGCTGCTTGCGGGTATCGACGGCATAAAAAACAAGGCAAACCCGGGCGAACCGATGGAGATGGATCTCTTTGAGCTTTCGCTGGATGAAATCCGCGAAAAAGGCATTCAACAGATGCCGCACACCCTGCGCGAGGCGATCGAACTCATGCTTGCCGATCGCGGCTATCTGAAAGAGGGCGGCGTATTTACCGAAGAGTTTATTCAAAACTACCAGCACTACAAGTTCCAATCCGAAATCTGGCCTTGGGAAGCCAGACCCCACCCGTACGAGTTCAAGACCACATACTCGTGCTGACAAAGTTCCGTCGCGCATAGAGCGCGGCGGATACAAAAGCGTCAAAGCGATAACAGGCGTTGAACGAGTTTTGATCTTTTGCGATCAAAACCCGATCGGCTTAAACGCCCGCTAAAACTCCTGCCAGTAAAGATACGGAAAGCCGTTGTTTTTACCCGCGTCTATTTTCCATGGATTGCTATCGTCGTCTCCAAACTTCCAGCCCAAGCCGCCACTACCATCATCTACGGCGTTCTCGTAGGTCGATCGCGTTTTAAGCTCTTCAAGGGGTTTGTCTATGCCGTTGCTGGAACTGTCTCGGGCGCAACTCACCATGGGAGGTTGTATTGTCATATCTGAATTGGCAAAATTGTTGCTCAAGCCGCTGACGCCGCCGTTGCCGAGTATCCGGTGGCCGGTGTAGCAGTCGTCTCTGTCAAGCACACCGCCAGTTATCCTGCCGTTAGCGGCGGCGCAGTTGGTTATAATAACGCCATCATTAACACCACCCGCAATTCCGCCCACGCTTTCTCCGCTTATATTTCCCGTTGAATAACTGTTGGTTATAGAACCGCCGTACTCAACAAAACCCGCTATGCCGCCCGCACATATTCCATTTACATTTCCCGTTGAATAAGAGTTAGCTATGGAACCGCTGGCATGAACATCTCCCGCTATGCCGCCGGCGCTCCATGTTCCGCTTATATTTCCCGTTGAATAAGA
>JAIRKM010000026.1 GCA_031260125.1 Helicobacteraceae bacterium
ATCCCCATTTCTTTTGCCAAAAGAAACGCCAGAGAGATATTCAGCGCGTTAAAAGCGCCCAGAACAGGAGTTTTGAGATGGATTGGGCGGTTATTTAGCATAAGTTCCCACTCTGTTCCCTCAAAGGTCGCCGATACATTTTTTATGTCCTCGTCTTTTAGTATGATTATTTCGCCGTTTGGTTTTGCGCCCACACTTTCGTGAACGATTCCTTTTTTCATTCTTGGCGATACCAGTAACTCTCTTTTAGTAGATTTGATATTTTCGATTGTTCTAAAATATTCTATATGCTGTTCTCCAGTTTTGCCCACGATTACATAATGAGGTTCAGTAAGGAGCGCAATCGTCAATATATCTCCTTTTTCTCTCGCGCCTGCCTCTACTATATATATATCCGCGTCATTGGGCAGGTTGTTGTTTATGTCTGCGCAAATGCCTATATCCGTATTGACGCTACCGGGTGTGGCATAAACGCGGAAGCTAGTTGATAGAATGTCGTACAAAAAATGTTTGATGCTTGTTTTTCCATAGCTGGCGGTCAGAGCTACTACTGTTAATGACTTATTTTTCATCAGTTTTTTATGCGCCATTTTTTTGAAGTTCGCTCGAATGAATGTTTCTATTATATGAGAAACGCAAAACGAGAATATGAGAGAAGCTAATATCTCTTTTGAGTATTGAATCTCCAAAAAAATATAAACAGCTTCAAACGCCGCTGATGAGAGCGCCAGCACAACAAAAAAGCGCTTTACTCTGGCGGTGATCACAAGTTTTTTATCCAATTTGTTGTGCCACAGGATAAGCAGCGGCAGATAGATACAGTAAAAGAAAATCCAGAAGTACGATCCGCCGATATGGTAAAGCAGAATCGGCACGATCAAGTAAAAGAGTAGCCACTTTGGCTTGGTATGACGAAAGAACAGACGGTCGAAGCGATAGGCGTAATATTGCAGGTTGGTCAGAACGAACCATGCGAGCGCAAAAACGAACAACAATCGGGAGACAAGCTCAAAAACGGTCATAAAAATTTGCAAATTTAACCACCTTTTCGTAAAATTTGCTTTATACACCAAGGTTGATTAAGGGTGCGGCTATGGCGGCGAGGGAGATCGCGGAAAACCTGACTGAAAACGACCTAAAGCCTCCAAGGAGGTATCAGGTTATACTGCATAACGATCACTACTCTACGTGGGAATTCGTGATCGATGTGCTTAAACGCGTGTTCAGGAAGAGTGAGGAGGAGGCGGTGAGGATTACGGGGTTTGTTCACAACGAGGGGTACGGGGTATGCGGCGAGTTCAGCTACGAAGTGGCGGAGATGAAGGTAGCGCAGGTGCATACTCTAGCCAAAGCGAGCGGCTATCCGCTCAAATGCACGATGAGGGAGTCGTAAATTGATCAGCCGCGGATTGAATAAACTGCTAATCGACACGATCAGAGAGGTGAAGAAACGCCGCCACGAATATATTACTATCGAACACCTCGCGTACGCTTCGCTGTTTGACACGGTTGTTGTGAACATTCTGCAGGAGTGCGGCGCCGATATCGCAAAGCTGAAAGTCGAGCTGGACGCATATCTGACGATGGAGATGGATGAGCAACCAGAGAGCGCGAGCGGCGAGCCGGTGCAGACGCTCTCCTTTCAGCGCGTTATGCAGACGATGCTGACGCACGTGGAAAGTTCCAGCAAACAGGAGGCGGATCAAGGCGATCTGTTGGCGAGTCTCTTTGAAGAGGGGACGAGCTACGGCGTATATCTTATGCGCCTGCAGGGGATTGAGCGGCTAGACGTACTGGAGGTGATCAGCCACCAGACGGATACCTTTGCGCCGAAGCCGATCGGTGAAAACGCGGACGATGAGAGGAAAACGTCGCTCGATCGATTTGCCTCGCGGCTTGTTCAGCGGGCAAAAAATGGTGAAATAGACCGCGTGATCGGGCGGACGGAGGAGTTGAACAGGGTGATGCAGGTACTCTGCCGCCGCAAGAAGAACAACCCCATTCTGGTGGGCGATCCGGGCGTAGGTAAAACGGCGATCGCGGAGGGCTTAGCGCATCTGATCGCAAGCGGCGACGTACCAGATCTGCTGAAAGATTCGGAGATATACGCTTTGGATATGGGTTCGCTGGTAGCTGGGACAAAGTACCGCGGGGATTTTGAAAAGCGGCTCAAGGGGGTGATCGACGAGCTACTAGAACAGCGCGGCGTGATTTTGATGATCGACGAGATTCACACGCTGGTAGGAGCGGGGGCGGTAGGCGGCGGCGCGCTGGACGCCAGCAACATTTTGAAGCCCGTTTTAAACTCCGGCAAACTGCGCTGCATAGGGGCGACGACCCGCCCTGAATATCGCAACCATTTTGAGAAGGATCGCGCCCTTTCGCGCCGTTTTCAAAAGATAGAGGTGTTTGAGCCTAGTGTCGCGGACACGGTGCGGATACTGCGCGGGCTAAAAAGCAAATACGAGGAACACCACGGCGTGAAATATCCAGATGTCGCGCTGGAGGCGGCGGCCGATCTGAGCGCCAAATTTATCAACGATCGTTTTCTGCCCGATAAGGCGATCGACGTGATCGATGAGATTGGCGCGTCGTTTCATCTGCTTGGAAAGAAGCGGCGGCAGGTTTCTGTCTCCGATGTGGAGGGCGTTGTTTCCAAGATCGCGGGCGTGCCGCTGAAGGCATCCACCAAAGACGAGAGATCGATGCTCAAATCGCTGGAGCTAGACCTTAAAAACGTGGTTTTTGGACAAGACAAGGCGATTGAGGCGCTCTCAAGGGCGATCAAACGCTCTTACGCCGGTCTCTCGCACCCAAACCGCCCTTCAGGTGCTTTCTTGTTCACGGGTCCCACGGGAGTAGGCAAGACGGAGGTTTCCAAACAGCTCGCGCGGATTTTGGGCGTTCACTTTGAACGGCTCGACATGAGTGAATATATGGAAAAGCACAGCGTCAGCCGTCTTGTGGGCGCTCCTCCCGGCTATGTGGGCTTTGAACAAGGCGGGCTTTTGACCGAAACGATCCGCAAACACCCAAACAGCGTTTTGCTGCTTGATGAGATCGAAAAGGCGCACCCCGATCTGGTCAATATTCTCCTACAGGTGATGGACAGCGCGAGCCTTACCGACAATAACGGCGCTAA
Organism: Helicobacteraceae bacterium; assembly: GCA_031260125.1. Lineage (GTDB taxonomy): Bacteria > Campylobacterota > Campylobacteria > Campylobacterales > SZUA-545 > JAIRKM01. The sequence continues at coordinate 3,143 of JAIRKM010000026.1, forward strand.
GGCGGATTTCAGGCACGTGATCATCGTGATGACCAGTAACTTGGGGGCGGCGGAGGCGGGCGTTGTTGGTTTTGGCAACGCCTCGGCAAACCGCGTTCAGGAAGCGGTGAACGGCTTCTTTTCTCCAGAGTTTCGCAACCGTATTGACGCGATCGTGAGCTTTGCGCCGCTCTCGCCGGAAACGATGATGTTTGTGGTCGATAAGTTTATATTGGAGTTGTCCGCGCAACTTGAGGAGCGCAAGGTAAAACTTTCGATCAGCGACGGCGCTAGAGCCTACCTCGCCCAAAAAGGGTACAACTCTAAGATGGGCGCGAGACCTCTTGGACTGCTGATTCAAAGCGAGATAAAGGACACAATCGCAGATGAGCTGCTCTTTGGTTCTATCGCTAACGGCGGCGCCGTTTCTATTGGAGTCGATCAGGGCGTCTTGAGCTTTGCGTTTAATCAATAGTTCGCCCGATATTTTTCTGCTGGGCGCAAAGGTAGAGTTTCCCGATCCAAACAGCGGGGATTTTGACGACCTGATCGCCATCGGCGGTGATCTTTCTGCAAAAAGACTGTTGCTTGCCTATAAAAGCGGCATCTTTCCGTGGTTTATCGAGCGTTCTTTGCCGTACTGGTTCTGCCCCAACCCGCGCTCAATCCTATACCCTTCACGCCTGCATATCAGCAAAAGCCTTGCGAAGACCATAAGAAAGAGGCGCTTTGAGATTGCGGTCGATCGGGATTTTGAAGCTGTTATGCGCCGCTGCGCCGCCCCGCGCAAAAATGCAAAACGCACGTGGATCACCGGCGAATTTATCGACGCCTACCTTGAGCTTTTTGAGCTTGGCGCGGCGCATTCGGTGGAGTGCTACAGCGATGGCGGGCTTTGCGGCGGATTGTACGGAGTGTCGATTGGCAGGGTGTTCTTTGGCGAATCGATGTTCGCCGCTTTGCCCGATGCATCCAAAAGCGCCCTCTGTTATTTGGCGCGTGAGATGCCTTTTGGGGCGATTGACTTTATTGACTGTCAGATTCCGAGCGATCATCTGCTTTCATTGGGCGCGGAGGAGATATCGCGATCGGATTTTCTGGAACTGTTAAAAAAGAGCGTGGTGTATAATTCTTAAAAATTATTAAAGGCTTTTGGAATGACGGTTGAAATCATTGTGTTTCGTTTCAATGCGCGGTTTGATTATCTCTCAAGCTATAAACCGTACGTTATTCAAGTCAAAAAAGATCAGACGCTTTTAGAAATGCTGACGGCGGTAAAAGAGCGCGATCCGCTTTTCATCTGCGATTTGGAGCGAGTGGATGGCGTGCGGCTGTGCGGCTGGGGCGCGAGGCTGGACGTGAAAGCCGTCGATATCGTCAGCCGTTTTGGAAAAAGTTTTGTCGTTGAGCCGCTGGATACTAAACGCGCCGTTTTGGATCTGGAAATAGACAGTTCTGATTTTGACGCAAAACTCTCTTTGTTTGATGATATTACCAGCGAGGACGCCCGCTTATACAATCAGTACAAGATCGCGCATTACCTTTCTCCTATGCGCGAGCTTAACCCGGACTATCTAGGCGAGGCGGTTTTTATGCTCGCGGATTGGCGGATTCGAAACTCACGCGGCGATATATCCGATATATTGCGGCGGATATGCGACGAGAAAAATGGGATATTTAGCTTTTGCTCCCTCCATAGATCGCTTTTGAGCGGCGCGCACGCGATCGCCCTAAATGTCAGGACGCTTCAAGAGATGGCGATCGAGCTTGGAGTTGCCCCAAAAGGTGCCAAAGCGGGAGCGTTATGGACGCCATCGGTATGGAAGCTGCCACCGTTAGAAGGCAAAACCGTCGCTCTGCTTCTGGACGAAACCGCCGATCTGCCATCGCTGGAAGCGAAACTTCCCGGCGTGAAGGTGATAGCGCTGAAGAACTCCATAAGCGGAGCGGAGATAGACGATCTGCTACCGGAGATCGCCGTAAAAGCCGGCGCGCGGCTACTTTTGGAGGCGCAGGAGAGCGGCGCGGAAGCGCTTTTGTGTTCGGCGAGGGAAGCGGCTGAATTTTTGCGGAGAAACTATCGTGCGATCGCCCGCGCCTGCAGTCAGCCGCTTGATATTCCGGTGCTTTGATGGGCGTTCCCGTTTACGCTTTCGATGTCGTAATAGTAGGCGCCGGGCTTGCAGGTTGCGCCGCGGCGATTGAGTGCAAAAAGGCGAAACTCAAAACCATCGTATTGAGCAAACTTCATCCGCTGAGATCGCATTCCGGCGCGGCGCAGGGCGGAATCAACGCGGCGCTTAACGAGAAAAGCACAAAAGCGCACGAATTTGACACGGTAAAAGGGAGCGACTATCTAGGCGATCAGGACGCAATCGCGCTGATGTGCGCGAAGGCGCCCTCTGTCGTGCGCTATCTGGAGAATATGGGCGCGGTTTTTTCGCGCGCGGATGATGGCAGGATCGCGCAGCGCGCATTTGGAGGGCAGAGCGCGGCAAGAGCCTGTTTCGCCAAAGATCGCACGGGGCTGACCTGCCTACAGACGATGTATGAGCAGGCGGATCGGCTGGGGGTGGAGTTTCTCTCCGAATGGTACGTGGGCGATCTTCTCTACAGGGACGGCGCGGCGTTCGGCGTAACGGCGTACGATATGCGGGATACCGAATTTGCCATTTTCAACGCTAAAGCCGTTCTGTTTGCCACGGGCGGCTACGCTAGAGCCTATGCGGTAAACTCCAACGCTATGGCGAATACGGGCGACGGGCTTTCAATAGCCGCACGGCATGGTTTGCCGCTTGAGGATATGGAGTTTGTGCAGTTTCACCCAACCGGAATTGCGCAAAGAGGGATTTTGCTGAGCGAGGCGGCAAGAGGGGAGGGAGGACACCTCTTCAATTCTGAAAACAAGCGGTTTATGATCGATTACGCTCCGGGCAAGATGGAACTTGCCTCACGGGACGTCGTCAGCCGCGCGATCGAAAGCGAGATACGGCAGGGACGCGGTGTCGGTGAAAAGAAAAACGCCGTCTATCTGGACTTGACGCATCTTGGCGAGGATACGATCAACGCGAGACTGCCGGAACTGCGCGATCTCTGCCGCTCCTTTTTGGGGCGCGATCTGGTGAGTGAGCGCGTGATGATTCGTCCGACGGCGCATTATTCAATGGGGGGCATACCAACCGATATACACTGCCGTGTACGGCGCGATGCCGATCGGCTGGTTACGGGTTTCTACGCGGCGGGGGAGTGCGCCTGTGTAAGCGTGCATGGCGCGAACAGGCTGGGTGCGAACTCTCTGCTGGAAGCTGTTGTTTTTGGCAAAACGGCGGGCGAGACAATCGTAAAAGATATTGACGCAATTGAGTTGATACAGGCAGACGAAACAGACGCCCGAACATTTATGAACGAGGTAAAAACGCTGTTGGAAAATAACGGCAGGCACAGTGTGGCACAATTGCGAAAAAAATTACAGGATTCTATGACAAAAAATGTAGGGATATTTAGGACGGAAGAGTCTTTGAAAGAACAGATAAATACGATCAACCAAATAAAAAAGGCATTTAAGAAGATACGCCTTAGCGACAATTCCAAATGTTTTAATACAGAGTTGCAGGAAGCGATTGAATTTTCACATATGATCGATTATACGCAGTTTATCACACAAGGAGCGCTTTTACGCAAGGAATCACGCGGCGCGCATTATAGAGAGGATTATATCAACCGCGACGATCAATCTTTTTTGGCGCACAGCTTCGCCTATTTTAACAAGAGTAAAAAAGTAAAAGTAGAATACGTTCAAGTTTCGATCAAAGACCATAAGCCGCAAATAAGAAGCTACTAATGGAAGTAACGTTCAATATATTCAGATTTAACGCGCAGTTTGACTATACACCACGCTATCAAAGCTATCAACTAGAAGTAAGAGAAAACGAAGTTATACTAGATGTATTAAACCGCATAAAAGAAGATATAGACTCGACCATAAGCTACCGAAGAAGTTGCAGGCACGGCATTTGTGGGAGTTGCGCTGTCAAAGTGAACAATAAGGCGGTTTTAGCCTGTAAAGAAAACGTGTATAAACTTGTGGAGACTTTTGGAGACGCGCTTGTTGTTGATCCGCTGGATCGCCGCCTTGCCATCAAAGACCTGATCGTCGATAAAGCTGATTTCTGGCGAAAGTACAGAGAGATCAAACCTTGGCAGATAAGCGAGATCGCGTCGTCGCCTATGAGCGAAAATCTCATACCTCCGGCTGTCGTGGAGTGGATCGAGGGCGCGGATAGCTGCATAGAGTGCGGCGCCTGCTACTATAGCTGCCCCGCTGTGCGCGTAAACGAGCGCTTTTTGGGACCGCACGCGCTTACAAAACTCTTCCGATTTGCCGCCGACATACGCGATACGGCGGCGATCGAGAGGCTGGATACGGCGAACATTCCAGCGAGCGGAATCTGGGACTGCGTAAAATGCATGGAGTGCAAGGTCGTCTGCCCAAAGGAGATTTCCCCGATCGATAAAATTACGAAGCTGCACCTGCAAAGTTTTGTACGGAGCCGAGCGCCGAATAATCCCGCGACGCGCCATAGCAAAGTGTTTTTGCGATCCATTGAGAAGCGCGGCAGGCTGGATGAAAACGCGGCTGTGCGTTACTCGCTGGGACTTCTTGCTCTAAAGCACGTCAAAACGGCGCTTAAAATGCTGCGGCGCAAGAAGCTGCCGAAAGAGACCGCGCCTATCGAAAAGATCGATGAGGTCAAAAAGCTGATAGAGATCGCAAGGAGAAACCGGTGAAATACGCGTTGTTTATGGGCTGTACGCCATACGGCGCGGCGCCTGAACTTGCAAAATCTCTGCGGGTGGTAAGCGATCGGCTGAACATTGAGCTGACGGAGCTTAAAGAGGCAAGCTGCTGCGGCGCGGCGCACTTGCAAGACTATGATGATTTTCTGGCGCTGACGCTCAACGCGCGCAATCTCTGCTACGCGCAGAATCTGGGATTGGAGATGGTTACTGTCTGCAACACCTGCCAGCTTGTGCTTTCAAACGCCGCGGATCGCCTGAAGAGCAACAAGCCGCTGCTCGAACGGGTAAATGGCAAACTTGAACAGATCGGCTTGCGCTATGACGCGGACACGAAAGTACGCCATTTTTTATATGTGCTGCGCGATGATCTGGGTTTTGCAAATATACCGGTTTCAAACGCGCTTAATGGGTGGCGTATCGCGCCCTTTTACGGCTGTCACAATTTAAGAGGAGCCGCCATAAACGGCGATAACAGCTTTAACCCCTCCTCGTTAGACGATCTGATCGACGCGCTTGGGGGCAAAAAGGTCAGCTACGAGCATAAAAATAGCTGCTGCGGATTTCATACGGAAATTCAATCTCCTTTGACCACATACCGATTGAGCGGGGAGATATTGACAGGCGCGGATAATTGCGGCGCGAATATGATAGTTACTCCTTGCCCGCTTTGCCAGCTAAGCCTTGACGCCAAACAGGATAGCGCCGCGAAGGCAGCGCAGCAGCCGGTTAAAATTCCGGTGCTTCATCTGACGCAGATGATCGGTCTTGCTATGGGAATCGATCAAAAAGAGCTAGGGTTGGATCACAACATCGTCCCTCTGCCGACGCTTCAAAAGGCGCAAGCCGAATAGGGCGTATCCTTGCGCAATCTTCACAGATCGCAATAAAATAGGCGCTATACGGGTTCGTAGGTTTTGTGAAAAATTTCGCGTTTAACGATATAGATGTCGTTAAAACCGCTAATCGGGGCGGCGATATAATCGCCGATCCTGCCCGAAAAATACTTCTCCGCGTCCCACGCGGTAAAGATTTTGGCGTCTCTGGCTAACGGCGCGGCGCAGACTACCTTGCTGCTTTGCGCCGCGCATGAGCGCGCCGAGGGCAGAATCGGTTTTTTATCCCCCGATCGCCTGCTGATAACCGTCGGTTCGTAATCGGCTTTTAGCGTATAACGATCGGGCAAAACCCGATAGTCCCTTTCAAAATTGCTCCGTTGTATCGGATAAACTTCGCCCTCGATGCCAATCATCAAATAGACCTCTTTGGAAGCCAGCGTATCAACGTCGCCCTCCAGCGTGCGAACGCATATCGGCTCGCCCTCTTCAAAAATATCGATCGTGGGCGCAAATCCGACCGGAATCGGCAGTTTGCAATAGCGCGGCATAGAGGCAAAATCAATATTGTGATCGTTTGAATAGATGATGTTGTAGCGCGATTGATAGGCTTCGATCTTCGCCGTTATAAACCCCTCGGCGCTAACTCCCGCCAGCGCTTGCGTCGAGATATAGCCGCCGGCTTTTTCCGTAGTCCCGCCGCCGCTTCCAACTCCTTCGGTTATAAACGCGGCCAACTCGTCCGCCCTCATTTCGCGCGCCGAGCTTCTGATCGACAATTTTGTCCCCGCGTTGTGCGGCGCATAGACCATACAGCAATCAAAGCTCTCCACCTGCTTGGCGATGTCGCAGGCAAACCCCAAAAGATTTGGATCGCACGATTGAGATCGAAGCGCGCCGATCGCGCCTATAAGTCGGGACGAAGAAAGAGCGCGCGCGACTATTTGCAGATCGTCCATGGTGAGCGCGGAGTTTTTGAGCTTTTTTATCAGAGCCATATCCGCGCCCGCAAATTCCGCCAGATCGCGATCGAGCGGGTGGCGAGACTCCGCGCCTTCAAGCGTGTCGGTCGTCAAGCCGTAAACCAAAGCGGTTGTAACCGCCGCGTTAGCCGCAAAATCAAACTTCTCTTTGCGAAGCAGATCCCAAATCAGCGTCGAACAACTGCCAAGCTGCGGAAAGATAACCAGATCGTCGGAGTCGGCAATCTCCAGCCTGTGGTGATCGAAAACGGCGAAGCGATCGCATTCAAAATGCGTAACGTTGCCCGCGCCGTATTGACAATCGACGGTGATCAGCAGTTTTGGGCGCGGCAGATCAAGGACGTGTTCCAACGGTATATTGAGAGTTTTAATCATCAAAACAACGTTTGGCTTGGTTATTTGCGCTCCCGCGTAGATTAGTCTAACCTTAACGCCCCTCAGACTCAAAAAGCGCCACAGCGCGAAACCGCACGCGATCGTATCGGGATCGGGCGCGTCATGGCATTGGATTACAACCTCGTCAAAAGTAACTATCTCCGCAAGCGTCACTTTTGCGCCACCGTAAATTTTATGGACGCCACAAGCGTTTCGCCGCTCCAAACGTCGGGGTTAGAGTAAGCTCTTATCTCGTATTCGCCTTCGTCATAGACGACGATGAAATCGGCGCGGTAACTAGCGGATCTAATTATCAGATACTGCATATAATCGTCGTGCCGCGCCCCGCCTTTGTAAAGCCCCACGATCGGACCGTCGTCAAGCATTTTCGGCGAAACGCCATTGACTACGACGTTGATCTGCTCGCCCAGAGCGTATTCTTCCTTGTCGATGGAAATCTTGAACGCGTCCAAAGAGTTTTCGACTACTGAAAACGCGGCGACGCTTTTTAACGTCGCGGGGCTGACGTCTGCGGACGAGTAAGCGCGCGCTTCGTATTCGCCAGCCATGGCGGGCGCCCTAAGAAGCCGCGCGGAATCGCGGATAAATCCGTAATGCAAAGAGGTATGCCGCGACTGCTCGTATTTATTCCAAATGCCGATAATGGCGCCATCGTTAATCATCTCTGGGGTAATTTCGGCTGTTTGCGCCAATATCCGCTCGGCGGGCAGGTATATTTGCTTATCCAAAGTTATCTTATAGGGGTTGCTAAACTCGTCGCCATAGTACAAATAGCCGCCGATTAGCGCGATGAAAAAAACCGCGATCGCCGCAAGCATTGAAATGCGCCTATTACGTTTGCGGCGCGCCATCTCCTCGCGCTGCTTGCGCACGGCGTAAAACTCCAAGCCCGCGCAAACCTGATTTGCAATCTCATAAGCGTCCGTTTTATCGACAACACCCTGCGTGGCGCTCAAGCCAAGAGCCAAGCCGGGCGGCAGCACGCTCATATCGTCGAGATAGACGGGAATGACGCGTTTGCTGATGCTCAAGGCAAATTCGATCTCGTTGCGCGCGTATTTGCTGGCGGCGAACTCTTTGGAGATAAAGGCGACGACGATTTCGCAGTTAATAATCGCCTGAGCGATTTCGTCCGTCCATGTGGCGGCTAAGTTTATGCCCTTGTCGTACCAAACGGAGTAGCCTCTGTCTATGATCGACTCTATCACCGGCAATACAATCTCGCTGTTTTTGTGCGCGTAACTGACAAATACGCGAGGCGATTCGCTCTCGTTTTGCGTCATCTGATCCCTTTGGTTTTGCTTAAACTACGCACATTGATCTCTCTTTTTGCCATTAGCGCAGCTTCCGTCAAAATCTCCACGCTATTATAGCCGCTAATTTTAACCGAAAACTTTTGTAAAGCACAATCTAGCGCACCATACAGGCGTTTGACATTCACCGCGCGGTGTGCCATAATCCGCAGCCATAACGGCGGCGCGCGCAAACCGAAAACGCCTATAAGGAGCCTATATGAACCGATTTTTCTATCTGCTTTTCGCGCTGCTTACGCTATTTTTGCCTCAAGGCGCAATCGCTGAAAACGACGCTCAAAAACCAGCGGCTTTATATCCTTTTTATCTAGCGCAAAAGGGGGATATAAAAGTTTATATCTTAGGCTCTATGCACGTAGGTACGGAAGAAGACGCGCTCAACGATAAAATTATTGACGCGCTCAAAGGATCGTCAAAATTGATCTTTGAAATCGCATTAGACGATCTAGCGGAGCAAACCAATGCGTTTGCCAAATATATATGTAAAGAGCCGTGCCTGCAAAAACAATTGGGTAAGCGCCTCTACAAAGAGATCAAAGAGAGATATCCGGAGCTTTACATCTTCTTCCCTATTTATACAGACACAATCCCCGCATGGCTGGCTGTAACGACCATTGTGCTTATTGATTATGCGAAACTTGGATTTTCGCAAAACAGAGGTACGGAAATATTGTTGATGAAAAAACGGGGAAAGATCAAGATATTCGGGCTTGAAAGCATGGAGGAACAGATGGCGATGATGGCGTCGATTTCTATGAAAGCGCAACGTGAATCTCTCAATGATTATTTAAATATGGACAAAGCAGAAATTGAGGCGTATATTAACGATCTTTATAGCCTATTTTTAGAGGGAGACGCGGATCGTCTGTTTGAATGGTATATGCAAGCGTCCAATTTATACGCCGCGTCAAAAGAGAGCATTGATGAATCCAATCAAAAAATGATCTTCGATCGTAACCGCCTCTTTGTCGATCGGCTCAAACTGCATCTTGATTCGCACGCTCCCGTTTTTCTGTCGATCGGAGCGCTGCACCTTGGCGGCGACAAAGGAGTTTTAGCGCTTCTTCGCGAAGAGGGATATGCGATCTCCCGCCCTTAGCGCAAAAGCGGTTTTATCAGCAGAACAATACAGATAAGATTCACCGCTTAAAAAATTGCGGCTGATGCGGGAACTAGATATGCAAAGAGAATCAAAATCAGGGCGGTGGGTTGCGAGAAATCGCGGCTTTTTCTTGTTGTGCGCTCTGTGCGCGCTTATGCTGAGCGCCTGCGCCGCTGCGGTAAAAACGCAAAATGATGTTAACCAAAGCGCCGATACGCAGTATACCGTCCCTAAAATGCTTACGATCGCTGCGGTGGGCGACATAATGCTCGGCACGGACTACCCCAGCGAAATAACGCTTCCGCCCGATGGCGGCGTGGGCTTACTCGATGAAACGGCGCCTCTTTTGCGCGCCGCCGATATAGCGATTGGCAATCTTGAAGGCGCGATGATCGACGGGGGCGAAACGAGAAAGTGCAAGCGCGGCGGATCGGCGCGGTGCTTCACATTTCGAATGCCAACGCGCTTTGCGCCGCTACTTAAAGAGGCTGGTTTTGACGTGATGAATCTCGCCAACAACCACGCCTACGACTTTGGAGCGAATGGCGCGGCAAGCACCCGCCGCGCTCTTGACGAACAGAACATAGCGCATACGGGCGAGTTTGGCGACATAGCGAGGCTGTCCGCGCGCGACTTCAACGTATCGGTAATCGGTTTCGCGCCAAACGCCAACATGCACAACATAAACGATCTCAACGAAACGGCGCGGTTGGTATCAGAAGAGGCGCTGATCTCCAATGTTGTGATCGTCGTCTTCCATGGCGGCGCGGAAGGGGACGACAAAACGCATGTGATCAAAGGGCATGAGTTTCATTTGGGCGAGGATCGCGGCGACCTGATCGCGTTTGCGCATACGGCGATCGACGCGGGCGCCGATCTGGTCGTGGGGCACGGGCCGCACGTGCCTAGAGGGGTTGAAATCTACAAAGAACGGCTGATCGCCTATTCGCTGGGCAACTTTGCTACGTGGGAAATGATGAATTTAAGCGGCTTTCGCGCTTTCGCGCCCATTTTGGAGGTTACGCTTAGCGGCGAGGGAGTTTTTACGCGCGGGCGCATTCATTCCGCCGTGCAGGTAAAGCCGGGCGGGCCAAGGATCGACGTTACAAACGCGGCGGCGCATTTTATACGCGATCTGTCGATCGAGGATTTTGCGTTAAACGCGCCAAAATTTACGGACGATGGCGGCATATTTCCAAACGATACCTTTTACGCCGCGCCTCGCGAGTAAAAGCGCCGCAAACGCCCTCGTACTTTGCGCGTTTTATTGGGGCAAATACCCCGCGTATGATTACAATTTAGGTAAAATAACGCATATTTCGCGATCATACATACTGGCGCGCAACTAGCGCTATGCGGATAAAACGATTGGCGAAATTCTGGAATGCCTTGCGATAGGATTTAGCGGATTATTTCATTCCTATAAAGGGAAACGGCGGACGAAAATGAAACGCTTTTTTCTGATGTCTGTTCTGTTGGCGGCGCGCCTCTTTGCCGCGGCCGCTCAGCTTGACGCGCAGAACTACGCTTTCCCCAGAAATTTCCGCGACATTCCCGGCATCACGCAGGGAGAAATCCAAGCTATAGAAAAGGCGCTTGCCGGACGGGAATCGTTTTCCTTCGGCATGATGGAAAGCTCCGAGTGCTTTTATCAGGACGACGGCTCGCTGGACGGTTACGCGGTGTCGCTGGCGCAGGTGTTGAGCGAGATTTTTGGCGTCCCCTTTGAGGTGAAAATATACAAGTGGAACGATCTAATGCTGGGCATAAAGGACGGCAGCATAGATTTTTCCGGCGGGTTTAGTCCAGAGGGCAAAACCGCGCGAGGGCTGCTGATGACCCGACCGATACGGGAGCGTTCCATCAAATTCGTCGCCCGCGCCGCCGACGCCACGCTTCTCGATGTCGCTTTCGAGGGCGCTTCCTCGGATTCGCTGCGTGTCGCCTTCATGACCGATTCATCTGCCGAAAGGCTGGCTGTTCCGCATCTGCGAAAACAGTACGGCGATAAACTGAACGTCATATCCATCAACGATCACGTGAAGGTTGCCGATATGCTACGCCGCGGAGAGTTTGACATGTTCATCGCCGACGACACGTGGGCAGAGATATTCATCGGGCAACCGGACTTCGTCGTCGGCATCTTCCGCCCGCAGCTCTTCAAGCGCGTCGCCATAACCACCAACAATCCGCAATTCGCCCCGATCATCAACGCCATCAACAAGATTCTCCCCCATGGCAACCTGCAATATCTCTATGAGCTGCACCGGCAAGGCAGGATACGTTTCTTGCGCAAGGTCTTCATAAACAGCCTGAGCGAAGCCGAGCGCGACTATTACGACAGAAGGA
>JAIRKM010000038.1 GCA_031260125.1 Helicobacteraceae bacterium
CGGTTTGGCGCGCCCAGAGGGATTCGAACCCACGACCTTTGGAACCGGAATCCAGCGCTCTATCCAACTGAGCTATGGACGCACAAAGAAAGCGGCATTTTACTAGAAAATTGATAATCCCGTTTTTGTCGCAAAAAGCTCCAAAGCCTCCAGCGCCACCAGCGACACTCCGTCTCTGTTGAGCGCGGGAGACCATGCGGCAATCGCCATTTTCCCCGGTACCACAACCGTGATTGCCCCGCTGACGCTACTTTTACCCGGAAGTCCGACGCGAAAGGCAAAATCGCCGGAAACATCGTAATGCCCGCAAGTGAGCAGAATGGAGTTTATACGCCGTGCCTGCGACGCGCTAATCACCTGCCTGCCGCTGATTGGGCAGTAACCCTTGTTTGTCAGATAGAGAAGCGATTTTGCCAGATCGACGCAATTTGCCTCAATCGCGCATTGGTAAAAGTAGAGCATGGCGACGGTTTTCGGGTGGTTTTCAAGATTCTTGAAGCTCGCCAGCAGGTACGAAAGCGCCTTAGTGCGGTGTCCGTGTTCAACTTCAAGCTGCGCTATCTCCTCGTTGAAACCGATCTCGCTGTTGCCACTGCGCTCCTTGACAAACTCAAGAAGCACATTCTTTGTTTCCTTGCCATTTTCGGTCAGAATCACGTCTGTAGTAACTATAGCTCCCGAGTTGGACAAGGGGTTGCGCGGCATACCCGCCCCTAGTTCCAAGAGTAGCAGTGAATTGAGTTCGCTTCCCGCGTTTTCTCGACTCACCCTGCCCCACAGATCGTTGCCGAGAATGGCGAACGCCTGTGAAAGCGCAAATATTTTTGAAATACTCTGTATGCTAAAACGATCGTTTGCGTCGCCCGCGCTGTAAAGCCCGCCGTCTACAGTGGCGACGGCGATTGCGAATTTGGTTGGATCGGCTATTGCGAGCGCTGGTATGTAGTTAGCCACACTACCCTTGCCCAACGAGGCGCGGACATCGCCCACCACATCGTTTAATATCTGTTCAAATTCCATTCTCACCCCATACATTACTTAGGCCGAAATTCTAGGTTTATTTAGATTAAGGGTCACAAATTCGATTTTTTGGCAAGTTTCTGTCGAGTAAAGGTAAGAGCGAAAACACACATTTAAGAAATAATCAATACAATTCACCACGTGTGTTCATACCAAAACAAAAGGACAAAACGTGACCAAGCCGGAATTCATCGCAAAAGTCGCCGAAGGCGCAAGCCTCAGTAAGGCGGACGCCGAAAGAGCGGTAAACGCCGTTCTCAACACCATCACCACTACGCTGAGCAAAGGCGATTCTGTGCAGTTTGTGGGTTTTGGAACATTTGAGGTGCGCGAGCGCGCAGCGCGTTCGGGTATAAACCCCAAGACGAAAAAGCCGCTGAAAATCGCCGCGAAAAAGGCGGTCGCCTTCAAAGTTGGCAAAAAGCTCAAAGACGCAGTGGTCTGATCCTGCTCCCCTGCCGCGATAAGCGGCACGGGGAAGGTGAAGCGCAGATTAAGAAGGATGCCAATGAAGAAAGTGTTTGTGTGGGCGTTAGGTTTGTTGTGCGCGCTTTTTGCCGATAACTTTGTCGATCCAAATCCGCAGATTCGCGTTGACCAGACGCTACCTATTCCGCGAGAGCCGCTGCCGGTTATTGAAGACATAGAGGCGCAGCCAGCGCAGGCAGGCGATCCCGTCATCTCCGTTATCAAACAGGAGTTCTGGGTACAGATGGGCGCGTTTTCCAACGTTGAAAGCGCGAAGAGTATTGAAACCAGACTAAAAGCGCGAGGATTAAATGCAAGACTTTTTGCGTCAAACGACTTGAACCGCGTCGCGGTTGGTCCATACGCCTCTCGTTCACAGGCGGAACGGTCATTAGAAAGCCTAAAGGCGATTGAAGCGGAGGCGTTTCTTACGACGCCGGAGCATCTTCAGCGCTGATTCCGGTAGTCAATCTGACTATCCGCGCCATGCACTGACTCTCAAACGGTTTTATAACCCAGCCGGTTACGCCCTCTTTCCTACCGCGCTCTTTGAATGTAGCGGAAGTATCCGCGCTAACGGCAATGATGGGCAGGTGAAAAAACCGCTCTTCGCGCTTGATGATGCCGATCAGCTCAAATTTTTCCCTCTCCAACGTGTCGATGTCGTCGATCAGCAGATCGTACGATAGTCTCCCCTCAAGCAGTTCCCATAAAAATTTTTTTGGATCGATAAAAAAACGGTAATTTGCCATTTTTGATCCGATCATCTTTTGCAAGGCTTCGCCGGTTTTGTCCAACACGGCGCGTGAATCGCTGACTAAAACGATCTCTTTTGCCTTAGTCATCGTAAGTATCCGTATTTTTTACGCGCCTGTACGCGGCTTGCCGCCGCCTCTTTTCCAGAGCGTTGATCTCGCGCGCAAGCCATAATCTCAGGTCTACCGCGTCGCCTTCGCTTGCTTTGGCGCGTTTTGAGAGTTCGTTTGCCGTATTCAGCATCGCGGTATAGCGCGGGCTGTAAAGCTCACCGGCGTCAATTTCGTCAAGCTTTCGCGCGCCATCCGCCACAAGTTTTGAAAACTCAGCCCAACCGCACTCGCAACGCAGCGCGCGCCGCAAAAAGCGCTCCAGCTCTTTGACGAACAAGAGTCGCTTTTTAGCGGTTTTGTCTTTCATCTGTCGCGGCGTCCTCGCGGCGGCGGCTTGCGATACCCGCCTTTGGAGCTGCCCCCCTTGTTTCCGCCGCGCCAGCGCGGGCGATCGGACGTGCGCCTGTTCTGATCGTTAAGGAGCTTCTCAAGCCGCTGCGGGCTGATCCCGATACGATCCGGTCCAGACAGGTTCTGTCTCTCGATCAACAAAGAGAGCATTTTTAAGGCTACCTGCTGCAAATCCATCTGCTCGATCAGCCCGCTTAAAATTGGCTGCGCCTCCTCCAACAGACGCGCGTGCGCAATTGCGTTTATTAGTTTGCCCGAATGTACGCGCCTTACGTCGCCAAGCGTAGGTACGATGCCGCGTATAATCTCTGCGCCGACCGTCTTTTTGATCCGCTGAAGCTCCTTGAACTCCAGGGGCGTTACCAGCGTAACCGCGATCCCCTTCTTCCCTGCCCTGCCCGTCCTGCCTATTCTATGAACGTAACTTTCAGGATCAAACGGTATGTGGTAGTTGAAGACGTGGCTCACGTCTTTTACGTCAAGTCCGCGCGCCGCGACATCGGTCGCCACAAGTATCTCAAGCTGGCTGCTCTTAAACCCCTTTATGACCTCTTCTCTGCTACGCTGCTCCATATCGCCGTGCAATCCCTTGGCGCTGTAGCCCCTTGCGATCAGCATAGTACTCAAGCGATCGACTTCCTTCTTCGTACGGGCGAATATGATAGACCTAGCGGGTTCTTCAGAATCAATTAAGCGCAAAATGGCATCGTCGCGCTCATGCTCTTCGATCACATAAAACTGCTGAGCGATATCCTTCTTTGCCGCTTCCTCCTGCACGATCTTCACAAAGACGGGATCGTTAAGAATCTGCTTTGCAAGCTCCCTGATCGGCACGGGCATCGTCGCGGAAAACATAAGCGTTTGACGCTCACGCGGAAGGAACTTAAATATCTCCTTGATATCGTCGATGAAACCCATATCCAGCATTTCATCCGCTTCGTCCAGCACAACCATTGACGGCAGGAAGCCTTTTAGCTTGCCGCTTTGGAGCAGATCGAGCAGCCTGCCGGGTGTAGCGACCACCACCTGTGCGCCGCGCCCTATGAGGTCTATCTGCCTATAGGAGGACATTCCGCCGTAAACCGTAACCGTATGGATATTCGCAAAACGTCCAAGCTTAAAAAGCTCGTCGCTCACCTGTGTGGCAAGCTCTCTTGTGGGCGTGATTACCAAAAGCTCGACCCCGCTCTCGCGTTCAACGCGGTTCATCGTCGAGAGCCCAAACGCAGCCGTTTTACCCGTTCCTGTGTGCGCCTGTCCAATGAGGTCCTTGCCCTGCATAATGTAAGGGATCGCTTCAATTTGAATGGGGCTTGGAGTGGTAAATCCAGCCTCTTTCACGCCGCGAAGAATCTGTGGCTTAAATCCGAAAGACTCAAAAGAGTCGATTTGTTCTGACATACTTCACTTCACTTTCATAAGTTTAGAAGGTTGAATTGTAACCAGCAAGGGTTAAACCGCTAATATGCGCGTCTATATTTGCAAGGATCGGAGCGTGGATAAACGGGTAATTGTGCTTCTTTTTTTTCTATTGGCGGGCTGCAACGGGCGATCCGCGTTTTTTGACTTTACTGGCAGCGCTACATACGCGGAGGCGCTTCCGCATACGAAACGGGGCGAAATTGCGGATCGCTTTGAAAGCAAGGCGCTTCTCAGCGCGAGCCATCTCAACGCAATCTACCCTGACAACGCGGATTACGCCGCCGATGAGACATTTTTTATTGGACTTTACATAGCGAACGACTTCTCTAAAGATAAAGTGGGGATCAACAATCCTATGTTTGAACTGACGCTTGACGGCAAAAAATACCTCTCTGCCAAAGAGGTGGATAAGGAAAGCGAAATGCTCAAGCTCATGCCGCTGATCAACCGCTGGAGCCGTTACTACATCGTGCGTTTTGAGAAAACCGCCGCGCTGAAGCTGACTCTGACGGAACACGATACAAACCGGTCGGTTACTTTGGATTTTGCGCCCTGAGGGCATCACATACCTTTAGCGCCTGAACGTGCTCATAAACGTCGTGGCAACGAATGATCGACGCGCCATACTCCACCGCCTTGAGGTGAAGCGCGATCGTTCCGGCAAGCCGATCTTCCACGCCAGATGGCGAAATTTCGCCAATCAGCGATTTGCGCGACGCGCCGATCAAAAGTTCGCGCCCAAAGCGCAAAAAATGCGAGTATGCCTTTATAAGCGCGAGGTTATGCTCTTTTCTTTTGCCAAAGCCAATGCCGGCGTCCAAAACAATCTCGTCCACGCCCTCCTCTGCGGCTAAACGGATACGCTCTTCAAAAAAACCGTCCACTTCGTGCGCTACATCTGTATAGTGAGGGTTGTCCTGCATATTTTTCTGATTGCCTTGCATATGCATAATACAAATGGCGGCGTTAAACTTTTTCGCAAGTTTTAATATCTCTTTATTGATGCCGCCAGTGATATCGTTTATAAATCTGAAACCATGCTCTAGCGCATATTCAATTGGCAGCGGTTCAAAACTGTCTAAACTGAAAATTGCCTTTTGATAAATTCCCGTTTTATATATCTCGTCGATCGCGGGTTTTAAGCGATCAAGTTCATCTTCTGGAGGGATTGGATCGCTACCCGGTCGAGAACTTACCGCCCCTATGTCAATATATTCCGCCCCCCAATCGATCATCTCTTCTGCCCTTTTTGCCGCATCACGCGCCGCCGTACGACTCGAAGAGTTAAAACTATCGTTATTTATATTTATAATTCCCATAACTTTGGGGCGGATGCGCTCTATATCTAAGAAACGCTTTAGCTCGGCAGCGATAGCCCTAAGCCCAAACGGCTGACGACTCTCCTTGTCGATCAGCGCCTCAAGCTGCCTCTGAGTGGCAAATAGCAACGCGTCCGTGCGCGCGACCGAGCAGTTGGGTGTGCCGGCGTGTACGGCAAGCTCCGCCCCCAAGCTAAGCGCGTCCTGTTTTAATATATTCGCCGCGCCGCATGGAAGATCGCTAATATAAAAATATGAAAACCCAGCCTTGCCCAACATAATATCAATGCCGCGCTCTTCGCAGCAGATCGCGTTTAATACAGCCTTAAAATCATAATCACTGTTTAACTTTTGAATCATATTCGCACTCAAGTAAAATAAGCATAATTGGCAAAAGCGCGTTTATCGCCGTACTTGTCGTTAGCAGCGCCGTACCTCTTCCTATAGCGTTCAGAAACCGTTGGCGGTTATTAACGCTTACATTCTCCAGTATAAGATAATGATTAAACATTTCTTCTATCAGGATTTTTGCCTTTAAGCGATCTATATAGGAGTTAATTTTTACAAAATTATATATAGATTTCAAATCAAATTTACTAAAATCTATTATTTGTTCTACGGGCGGCTTTTTGGCGTTTATATATTCGATTGGAAGACGAGACCTGATCGTTGGTAGAAATATATGCTTTCTTGGCGCAAGTAGATGAATTGTTATGTTTTTAGGCGGCTCTTCCAGCAGTTTTAGTAGAGCGTTTTGCGCCTGCTCATTGAAGTTGTTTGCCACGGCGATAAGGAATTTTTCACCCTCGCTTGCCAGATATGCCGCGTCGATGATCTGGTGTGCCTCGTCAATAGAAAAACCATCTTTTTCCGCGTGGAAAATCTGATGCTCCGCTTTGCCAATCTTTGTCAAAAGGAAGTTTAGTCCGAACTCAATATCAGAGCAGATAAAGATCATCGAGAGAGGTTGACTTCGCCAAACATCACCGCGCTGATCGTCCTATCGATCAGCCGCGCCATATGCATCAGCTTTACGTCCAGCAGATCGTCGAGCGAACGCATAAAAAAGCTGTTCTGTACCTCTTCGTCCATAATCCACAACAGGCTGTCGTCGCTCTTTTTGGGTAGTTTTGCCCGCCTGTCGTCGCTTTTTCCTATATACCAGAAAAGATAGCGCTCGCCAAACGCCAGATGAAGCATATTTTCAATCATATCGATATCGCTGCCTTCCGTAGCGCGATCGAGATGATCGGCTATGTCGCCGATGTTGAATATCGGCAGCATAGGGCGCTTTTTCTCAGGACGATTGAGCGTATTTACCAAATACTTACCAAACCACTCCCGATCCTTATCAGTAACGACCACAAACGCCGCTCCCTCGATCAACCTGCCGACCGAGCTGCTTACCACCGGCACCCAGTCAAATCTGCGCTCTTCCATCCATCCCATAAACGGACCGTCGGAACGAATTGCGGCAAGCGTCCAATCGATGAGTTGCTCCACTATTTGTCCAGTTCGTACGCGGCATGAAGTGTGCGAACGGCAAGCTCGCCGTATTTATTAGCTATCACGACGGAAATTTTGATCTCGGATGTGCTGATCATAAGAATGTTGATATTCTCCTTCGCAAGAGCGGAGAACATACGCGCCGCAACCCCGCTGTGAGACTTCATGCCAACGCCTATGATGCTCACCTTTGCCACCGTATCGTCAAACTCCTGCCTGCCAAGCGCCGCGCCAAAACCGGCGAGCGCGGATTTCGTCTGTTCTAGCTCCGCCAGCGGAATGGTGAAGTCTATGTTGGTCTTTTCGTCCTGCCCCACCGTCTGAACGATCATATCCACGTTGATCGACGCGTTTGCGAGTACCCCAAATATCTCCGCCGCAATCCCAGGTCGATCCGCAACGCCGATCAGACTGACCCGCGCTTGATTTTTATCCAGCGCTATTCCACTCACCACCGGTTTTTCCATAAACTCCTCTTCATCCATGATCGTCGTCCCCTCGTTTTCGTTGAAGCTGTTTCTTGTTATCACTTTAACGGACAGCTTTTTGGCAAGCTCTACAGAACGGTTTTGAAGTACCTTAGCGCCCAAGCTGGCAAACTCCAGCATCTCGTCATAACAGATGAGATTGAGTTTTTTTGCCTTCTCCTCTATGCGTGGATCGGTCGTGTAAACGCCGTCTACGTCGGTGTATATCTCGCATAGATCGGCTTTGATCGCTCCAGCGATCGCGACGGCGGTCAGATCCGATCCGCCGCGCCCAAGGGTGGTTACGTCTCCCTCCGGCGTTACGCCTTGAAAGCCGGCGATCACGACAATCTTGCCATCGCCTACCTTGCTCAACACCGGTTCACACGGTATCTCCCTAATTCGCGCCTTTGTGTGAACGCTGTCGGTTACGATGCCCGCCTGCCGTCCTGTCATGGCGATCGCGCTACAGCCAAGTTCGTTAAGCGCAATTGCCAATAATGCGCAAGTTACCCTTTCGCCGGAGCTGAGCAACATATCCATCTCTCTAGTTGCCGGCGTTTTACTGAAGCTGTGCGCCATCTCAACAAGTTTGTTTGTCTCGCCGCTCATCGCGGATACCACGATCACAAGCCTATGCCCCTGATCGGCGGCACGTTTGACGCGCTTTGCCACAGCCCCAATCCGCTCGATCGTGCCAACGCTCGTGCCGCCGTATTTTTGAACTATCAACATTCTATAAATATCCGCTTTTTTTGAAGTATCCCAACACCTTTTTGTAGATTGGGCGCTTAAAATACGAAACCTGCTTTAGCACGTCCTTCATTCCCACATATTTGTAGCGGATAAACTCCGGCGAGTGCGTCTTGAGGTTGACTTCCGCGCTGGGCTTTAGCCGAACGAGGAAATATTTCTGAATCTGCCCGTCATAGGGGTAGCGTTTGCGGGAAACGCCCTCTGGAAAATCGTAGTGGATCCACTCCGGATGCTCGGCAATGATCTCCACCTCGTTTGTACCTATCTCCTCTTTTAGCTCTCTGAAAAGCGCCGTCTTCGCGTCTTCGTTGCGATCTATGCCGCCCTGCGGAAACTGCCACGCGCCTCCCACGTCGCTTCTCTCTGCGATCAGCAGCCTACACTCGCTGGGATAATCGCTTGATACAATAACAGCGGCTACATTCGGACGGTAGTTTTTTTCCAAAACCGCGTATGCCTTTCAGGATTCTTTGGGCGTAATTGTAGCAATGAGGAGTTGAGTTGATCTACCTGCATGTCCCCTTCTGCGAAACCAAATGCCCGTATTGCGCCTTCAACTCCTTTACCGCGCCGCTCGTGGAAGCGCAAAGCTACGTAAGCGCCGTTTTAAGACAGCTTGAAAACGACATAGGTCTGTACAATTTCCGCCACGCCGATTCGCTCTACATCGGCGGTGGCACTCCGTCTATGCTGGCGGCAAAACTCTATAAACCCTTTTTTGAGGCGCTAAAAGGCGTATTGACAGGAGAGGCGGAGATTACAGTCGAAGCAAATCCCGCTTCCCTTGTCAAAGAATGGGCGGAGGGTATGGCTGAGCTTGGGGCAAATAGAATCAGCATAGGCGTTCAGAGTTTTGACGACAGAAAGCTCAAAAGGCTGGGACGAACCCACACGGCGCAAGAGGCGATCGAGGCAATTGGGATCGCCAAGAGCGCCGGTTTTGAAGAGATAAGCGTTGATTTTATCTACGCTGTCAAAGGCGACACGCTTAATCTGCTCTTAAACGATCTAAGGATCGCGGCGGAACTAGGAGTAACGCACATCAGCGCCTATCAGCTTACAGTCGAAAATAACCGCGCGCTCCAAAAGATCGATCGCAATCTGGAAAAGCGCTTCTCGCTCGCGATAGATGTTGCCGGTTACCCGCGCTACGAGGTGTCAAACTACGGCAAAAAACCCTCGCGCCATAATGCGGGGTATTGGAACGGGCTGGAATACCTTGGTCTAGGAGCCGGCGCGACGGGAACGGCACGCGCCGATGATGGCTGGATCAGATACGAGCCGCTAAAGAGTATCGGGGCGTATATTGCCGATCCACGCGCAAAAACGATTGAAAAGATCAGCCAGATCATCTATAATAGTGAACGCCTGATGCTGGGTTTGCGGTGTAACGAAGGCTTTGAACGCTCCCGCCTCACCGTCGAGCAACTTAAAAGAGCTAAATTCTTACTAGCGGGCGGAAAGCTGATGGCGCGTGGAGATCGCCTATATAACACCGATCTGTGGATCGGCGATGAGATATGGCTTTATTTAAATCAATAGGAGATAGCGTATGGGAATACTCGATCAAGCGCATAAAGATTTTGACTATGAGATTGTCGATGAGTTCATAGATCACTTTGAGGTTATGAAAGATTCTATGCAACCGGCTATTCTAGCTCTCGAAAACGAAGTCGGTTACCATAACCGCATTGACGAGCTGTTTAGGATATTCCACAATCTAAAATCCGCCTCCAGCTATTTGAGGTTTGAGCGGATCAACCGTCTCTCCGCCTTTGTGGAAAATTCGCTGGAAGAGTTGCGCAAACTCTCGCCGCCGCCGGAGAGGTATATTGATTGGATGCTGCTGGTCTCCGATCAGTTCAACGTCTGGTTTCTCGATCTTATCAATAATCGCGAACGCTTCACGCCTATCGACATCACGCTGTTCAACGACCCTAGCGTGGAATAGGCGCTTGGCACCGGACGCTAATTAAAAACTACCTGTTTTTCGCCCTCGATCAGCTCGCCTATTATGTAGCCGCCCGCGCTGTCGGCTACTCTCTGCGCGTTGTTCTTATCGACCACCCAGATCATTCCCACTCCCATATTGAAGGTGCTAAACATCTCTTTTTCTTCCACATACTTGCCAAGCAGCGTAAAAATAGCCGGTGTTTTGATGGCGCGCTTCTCAATTACCGCCTGTATATTTTTCGGCAGCGATCGCGGCAGATTCTCCACTATTCCTCCGCCGGTAATGTGAGCGACCGCCTTTATGTCCGATCGATGCGCCTTAAACCGCTTGACGTATATCTCCGTCGGTTTCAAGAGCAGATTGATCAGATTTTCACCGTCAAATATATCGTTCAGGCTCATCTTCATACGTCCTAACAGCAGCTCGTTGACAAGCGCAAAACCGTTGCTGTGCAAACCGGAGCTTGGAAGCGCCACAAGCCGATCGCCCTTTTGCGGCTTAGGTGGGTTGAGAAAGTCTTCCTCCTCGATCATACCCACGGCAAAACCCGCCAGATCAAAGTCGTTGTAGTGGTAGATACCCGGCATTTCGGCGGTTTCGCCGCCGATAAGAGCGCACTGAGCCTCTACACATCCCGCCGCAATACCCTCAATCACCTGCTTCGCGCTATTTATCTTCAGTCTGCCCGACGCGTAATAGTCAAGAAAAAAGAGCGGCTCACCGCGATTACAGATAATATCGTTCACGCACATCGCCACCAGATCGATGCCTATGGTATTTAAAATTCCGCTCTTAACGGCTAAGCGGAGCTTTGTCCCTACTCCATCCGCCGCCGCGAGCATTACGGGCTTCTTATATTTCGGCGGTACGGCAAACGCTCCGGAAAACGACCCAATCCCGTTTAGCACCCCGGCTATATTCGTCAGCTTGACTATCGGTTTGATCGCCTCCACAAGCGCGTTGCCAGCCACAATATCCACCCCAGCTTCTTTATAATTAATTGCACACCTCACGCATAAAAATATTTGTTAATAATAGCCGATCTCAACATTAAACGCCCTAAAGCGCCCTATTGCTACAATGATAACATCTATAAAAAAGAAAATACTAAATGCTATATATTTATGAGTTTGCGGCGCATGCGCCCCTATGCGTGCGGGAAGAAACAAGAAGCGTACTGGTGCTGTGCGAAAGCGCCGATGGAGCGCTGATCGACGAGTTTGCCAAGCACAGCCAGCCGCCAAATGTAACCGTCTTCTCCTCAAGAGCCGCCTCTTTTAAGGCGGAAAACTGCGATTTTAAGAGTGGGTCGATCGCGGCGCTGGTTGAAACGGAAGAGCGCCTCTTCGACGTAGCGATCGATCTTAGAACCGTAAAACCAAATAGGCAGGAGTGTCTTGAACTGCTTGGCAGGCTGACCGAAAACGGCATAGCGCTTAAAGCGTTCGGCGCGCTGGAAAACGAGGCGCTCAAGGCGTTTGGCAGTTGTCGCTACGTGATTCCGTTTGCCTTTAGCTCGTTCTTGCCTTTAGACCGCGCGGTCGACGGTTTTATATTCGCGTCAAAAAAGTTTCATCCTACTGCCGATCTGAGGCTTCAAAAAGCCGATATGCTGAGCAATCTCCGTTACTACAGCGTCGAAACGCACATCGCATCCTTTGCCCTGCCGCCGTTTATCTATGAAAAATTTGACGCGCTGAAGATATAGCGATGTTTACTGTAGAGGCAAGCTGCCTAAACGCCCGCGCGGGACGGATCACAATAGGTAAAAAAGAGATCAAAACGCCGGCGTTTATGCCTGTAGGCACGCAGGGGTGCGTAAAAGCGCTCGATGCCGTTGATATAAGCGAGATATTGAAGCCGGATATCATCCTCGCCAACACCTATCACCTCTACCTGCGTCCCAACCCCGAAACGATCGAGCGTTTTGGCGGACTGCGCGCCTTTACCGGCTGCGATTCGCTTTTTCTTACCGACAGCGGGGGATTTCAGGCGTTTAGTCTGCCCGGCGCGAAGGTGATGGACGAAGGCATAGAGTTTCAGAGTCACATTGATGGCAGTACCCATTTTTTCACGCCGGAGATCGTGATCAACATTCAGCACAAACTCAAAAGCGATATTGTGATGGTTTTAGACGATCTTGTCGCGCTTCCAGCCGATCCAAAGCGCGTGAATCTCTCGGTGGAAAGGACGCTTCACTGGGCGGAACAGTCGCTTGTATTCCACCGAACGCACCGCACAGACGAATCTCAGAAGATCTTTGCCATTGTGCAGGGCGGAACGGACGAGCAATTGCGCGCAAAGAGCGCGAACGGCCTAAACGCGCTTGAATATGAAAACAGAGGCTTTGACGGGTTTGCCATAGGAGGATTGAGCGTAGGAGAGTCTAGCGCCCTGATGTACGAGACGATCGAGGCGGTAACGCCGCTGCTGCCAAGAGAAAAACCGCGCTACCTCATGGGGGTGGGAACGCCTGAAAATCTAATCGAGGCGATCGATCGCGGAGTGGATATGTTTGACTGCGTAATGCCCAGCAGAAACGCCAGAAACGGCACGCTCTTTACCTCAAGCGGGAAATATAACATCAAGCGCCCAATATACGCGCTTGATAACGAACCAATCGACGCTTCATGCGGCTGCTACACCTGCCGCCGCTACTCAAAAGGGTATTTAAGCCACCTTTTCCGCACGGGCGAACTGACCTATTACAGGCTTGCCACGCTACACAATCTGCACTACTACCTCTCTTTGATGAGAGAGGCGCGAGCGGCAATTCTAAGCGGACGCTGGAGCGAATTTAAGGGAGAATTCTACGCAAAAAGGGGAAAAGAGTGATCTTAGGGCGAATAAACTACCTGAATCTGCTGCCGTTTTACCTGTTTTTGAAGCGCTACCACGGCAGGCTTTTACAGATGAGCAACTTCAAAAAAGGCTCTCCAAGCGCTATCAACGGGCTGTATAAACGACGGCTGATCGACGCGGGTTTTATTTCCAGCATCAAAAGCCGCCGCCAAAAAGGAACGAACATTGGGATCATCGCCAAAAACGCCGTAACGAGCGTGCTGGTTCTTGAAGGCGAGTTTAAGGCGGATGAAGAATCGGCGACATCAAACGCCCTCGCACGCATGCTGGGGCTAAAGGGGCGCGTGATGATAGGCGATAAGGCGCTGAAACTCTATATTGACGGCGCAAAGACGATCGATCTGGCGGTTGAGTGGCAGAATCGAACCGGAATGCCGTTTGTTTTTTCTAAAATGTGCTACACTAAGAGCGGAAAATTTGTTAAGAAGCTATCCAAACACTTCCTGCAGAAATTAAGCCGCAGAGTACCGCAGATAGTGTTGCGAGATCGTGAAAAAAAGACAGGTATTCCCGCCGATCAAATCAGTGCCTATTTAAGCCGACTCGATTACAAAATTGATCTAAAGGCGCAGAGGGCTTTGAAAAAATTTCTTATAATGGCAAGGGGTTATGAAAGTATTAGTTATTCTATATGATAACGACTTCAACGATACTGTTTGGCACGCGCTTAATCTGGCGGCGCTTTTGTATCAAAACGGAAACGACATCCGTGTCGCTTTAAAGAGCGGAAGCCCTATTGAGGGGATAATCAAAAGCAGAAAGTTGCCGATCGAGCATGTTCTTGCTGAAAAGCAGGGGTTTTTTTCACAATTTGCGCAAAGCGATATGTTTAAAGCTCTCCAAAGTCGTTTTCCTCCCGACGTAGTGCTGTGCTATGGCGGCAAGCCAAAAGGAATTAAACATTTTAAACAGGCAAAAACGATCGGTGTTGTTACTGATTTTCATAGCGGGTTGTGGGCAAAAAAATATAAATATCTGATCGCTTCCAGTCAGGCAATAAAAACAGAGCTTTCGACGTTTATTTCGCAGGATAATATATCTGTTTTGTACGGCAATGTTGAACGAGTCGACGCGCTTAAAAGAGAAGAAACGCGCAAAAAACTTCGTAAAGAATTCGGTTTCAGCGAAAAAAATGTCGTGATCGGCATCATCGGCAGAATCGACAGCCACAGTGGACACGATCTGCTGTTTCAAGCGATCTCCTCCGACTATCATCCGAACATAAAGCTGTTTGCTTTTGTCGAGAGCGAAAGTGATTCGGAAGCGTTTCGACAAATCGGCAGAAAGTACAACTTCGGGCGGATCGCGCTCTCAATGCTAAGAGAACAGTTTGACACCTCTGCGCTCAGTCTGCTCGACATCGGCGTAATCGGCGACGATCGCCCAAACGGTGTCGCGAGGCGCGCGATTGAGCTGTTTTCCGCCGGCGTTACCGTAGTGGCTTCAAGCGTCAGCGCGGATGGTGAGCTTGTGCCGGAAAGCAACCGCTGCCGCGATATGTACCCAAAGGCGTTTTTGCACACGATAATCGATCACCAAAAGATAGAATCGACGCCGGCGCTAAAAGACACATACGCGGTATGGCAGGATATTATAAAAACTTTGTAGCGCGTAAAATTCAAAACGGCGGCGCAAAAGAGGCTGTTCAATACACGATCGATCTCTCTAGCAGCCCCTTGCGCACGGCGCTCATAAGGAAATTTTTATTTTTGCACCACATTGGCGCGATCAGACTCTCTTTCTCCGTTCCCGCGCTGACGCGCTGATAGATCATCTCTTCCGGCAGACGTTCAGCCGCTAAAGAGAGCAGTTCTACATACTCGTCAAGCCCCATTGTATTGATCTCTGTCTTTGCGAGCGCGGTATTTTTCACAACATAGAGCGGATGTATCTTTACGGCGTCAACCTTCAACTCGGCGACGCGATCGACGCTTGAAAGGATCATCTCTTTCGTTTCGCCCTCTAAACCGAAGATTAAATGCGCGCAAACGTTGATCGAGCGCGCTTTAAGATCGGCGATTGTCGCGGCAATTTCTGAAAAATTCTCCTGACGGTTGATCGCATCAAGCGTTTTGTCATGGGTGGACTGCACTCCGATCTCCACCCACAGATAGGTTTTTTTATTGAGAGCTTCCAGATACTCCGCCTTTTCGCCATCGATACAGTCCGCCCTCGTCCCTATGCTGATGCCAACGCAATTTTTCAGATTCAACGCCGCGTTGTGAAGCCGCCGCAGCAGCGAAATGCCGCAATAGGTGTTCGTATAGGACTGAAAGTAGGCTATGAAGTGCTTAACCCCCCGTTTATTAAAACCAGCCGCGCCGTTTTTATACTGTTCAATAAGCGCCTCTACGGGATCGGAGCTTTTGCCCGCCGCCACGTACGCGGTAAAAGAATCGTTTAGACAATATGAGCAGCCGCCGCGCGCAATGGCGCCATCGATATTCGGACAGGTAAAACCGGGTATGGCGAGTGGGATTTTGCGCACTGGAAAACCAAATCGGGCGCGCAAATGACGTCCAAAGGTGTTCAAAACTCTCATCGCTTGTGAAAGTACCTTCCGTCAAAACAGCTCAAACAGTAGTCTCCGTGCGAATGTACCGCCTTTTTCAGCGCCGCGACGGAGAGAAAGCAGAGGGAGTCGGCAGCTAGATAGTCTCGAATCTCCTCGGTTGATTTGCTGTGGCTTATCAACTCGTTCTGATGCGGCGTGTCTATGCCGTAGTAACAGGGAAATCCGATTGCGGGCGAGGCGATCCGCATATGCACCTCCTTCGCGCCGTAGCGTTTGAGCAGAGAGACGATCTTCTTGCTTGTCGTCCCACGAACGATGCTATCGTCCACAATTACGAGCCGCTTGCCGTCAATTAAGCTGCGAATAGGACTGAGTTTTCTCTTAACCTTTAGATCGCGTATCCTTTGCGTCGGTTCAATGAAGGTGCGTCCCACGTAATGGTTGCGGATAATCCCCAGCTCAAACGGCAAACCGCTTGCCTGCGAGTAGCCGATCGCATGCGGTATGCTGGAGTCGGGTACGGGTATTACCATATCCGCCTTGATCGGGTCTTCTTCCCATAAGAGTCTGCCCAACTCCTTGCGCACCTCGTAAACGCTCTCTCCAAACAGGAAGCTGTCGGGGCGTGCGAAATAGATATGTTCAAAGATACACTGTTTTGGAATGCTCTTAGCAAAATGGATCGACTCAGGTTCTCTGCCCTCCTGAAACACCACCATTTCGCCGGGTTCAATATCTCGCACAAACTCCGCTTCCGCGAGATCAAACGCGCACGTTTCACTGGCGACCATATAGCCGCCATCCACCTTGGCGATGCTTAGCGGTCTAAATCCGTGCGGATCGCGCGCGGCAAAAAGCTCCTTCTGGCTTAAAAAAAGTAGCGAGTACGCGCCTTCAACCTGACCTAGCGCGTCTAAAATTCTCAAACGCAAAGAGGTTTTATTGCTTTGCGCAACAAGGTGAATGAGATTTTCCGTGTCCATCGACGAGGAAAAAATCGCCCCCTTGTCGATCAGCTTCTTGCGTATCTTCATATACGTTGGGAAATTGCCGTTATGAGCGATTGCCATCTCACCCAGCGCGTAGCGGGCGAAAATAGGCTGCGCGTCCATCATAGTATGTTCGCCCGCCGTTGAATAGCGGTTATGGCCGATCGCTATACTCCCCTGCGCCCTTTCAAGCATCCGATCGTCGTAAGCCATCGAAACAAGCCCGTGTTTCTTGATCGTAGCGATTCTTTCGCCGTTGCTGACCGAGATTCCGGTCGCCTCCTGCCCTCTGTGCTGCATCGCGTAAAGACCAAGATAGGCATATTTTGCGGCGTTTTTTACACCAAATACGCCGACTACCGCGCATTTTTCTCGAAGCTCACGCAAGAAGAGTTCCTTTCTTTACAGTTGAAAGTAATCCTGAATGGAATACAAACCGTTCGGCTGCCTAAGCAGCCAGCTTCCCGCCTTAACCGCGCCGGCGGCAAACGTCGTCCTGTTCGTCGCCACATGAGCGATACGGATAAACTCTCCGTCTCCGTAAAACCCGACCGTATGTTCACCAACCAGATCGCCGCCGCGTAAACTCATCACTCCGATCTCGCTGCTGCTGCGCTCACCTATCGCGCCGTTACGCCCGCTGACCCGTACGCTGTCAAGATCGGCGTCTCTGGCTTTTGCCGCCGTTGCCGCAAGCGCAAGCGCCGTACCGCTAGGCGCGTCTTTTTTGAATCGATGGTGCATTTCAAGAATCTCAATGTCGAAATCGGCGAGCGCCTTTGACGCTTCAAATACAAGTTTGTTGAGTAGCGCGATCCCAAGCGACATATTAGTCGCGTACAGCACGGGCAGTTTTTCGGCGGCGTCTTTGAGCAGATTTTGCTGATGTGGATCGAGTCCCGTCGTGCCGACTACCAGCGCCTTTGGCTTCACACCTGCGATCGCCGTTTCCAAAAGCGCCTCCGTCCCTTTGGGTGATGAAAAATCAACGACGACCTCCGCGCTTTCGAGAAACGCGCGGGGATCGTTTGTAACCAGCGTTTCCGGCGGCAGCGACAGATCGATCCCTTTTCTTACCAATACGCTTGAAAGGGTATGCTCAGCGTTTAACGCCAAATAATCAATAAGCAACCTGCCCATTCGTCCGCCGGCGCCGTAGATGCCAAATCCCGCCATCAAACCGCCCCGCGCTCAAGGTAGGCGATTGCTTCAAGCGCGGCGACCGCGCCATCGCCCGCCGCGACAACCACCTGCTTTGGCGAATGCGCTCTGATGTCGCCGGCGGCAAAAAGCCCGTCCACGCTCGTATGCATTCGAATGTCGGTAACCACCTCTCCATTTTTGTCTAAATCGCACAAATACCTGCCATTCTCGTCTCTGAGCGCGTCGGTTTTAGCGCTTCTGCCCACAAAGACAAATATGCCCGAAACAGCCAGATCGCGCCTCTGGCCATTTTTTGTTTCGATCGTAAGCCCCGTTACGCCGCTTGCCTGATCGCCCAAGACTTTTATAGGCGCAGCGTTTAAGATCATCTCAACATTTTTGGTCTCTCTGGTTTTTTCCACCGCAAGCGGCGCGGCGCGAAAGCTCTCCCTTCTGTGTATAAGGTAAACTTTGTTGCACATACCGGCAAGATAAACCGCCTCTTCCAGCGCCGCGTTGCCGCCGCCGATTACCGCAACGTCTTTTCCCTTGTTAAAGAAGCCGTCGCAGGTGGCGCAGCCGCTTATGCCGCGCCCAAAAAACTCCTCCTCCCCTTCAAAACCAGCGCGGTTTGGAACGCTGCCTGTGCAAAAGATCACACTCTTGAACTCATAACGCTTGCCGCTTGCGGCGGTTAGCGTAAAGTTACCGTCGGCGCTTTTACTTACCCTGACAATCTCCTCCGTCTCGTGCTTGAGACCAAACTTCTGCGCTTGAGGAAGCCAGTTTTGCATCAGTTCCATTCCGCTGATCGCCTGCATCTGACTAGGGTAGTTTTCAATATCGCTTGAGCCTGTAATCTGACCTCCCACCATACCGGGCTCAAACATAACGACATCTTTCAGTCCGCCTCTGGAGGCATAAAGACCCGCCGTGAGACCAGCGGGTCCGCCGCCAACAATCGCTAAATCCAGCATAATATAAACCCCTTCTACATCTAAATATTCTAGGAAAAGGAGATCATAACAAACTAAGGTTTTATAGCTTTTCCAGCCGCGACTCCTGCTTAAAGAGCGTTCCCTTCTCTCTTTTGATCAGCATTACGGAGGGCGAGTGCAAAACGTTAAACCGCCTAATGAGCGGCAACAGCGTGTTTATGCCGGCTGTGATATAGATGACATTATCCGCCGACTCACTGCGGGTCTGCGCCAGATCGACGACCAGTATCGTTACGCCGCCGCTGTTGTTTATGCGGCTTTTGAACTCTTCAAAACCGCCTTGAAGAGAGCTGTATAAAAACAAGATGTAGCTCTCCTCCACAGGTTCAAAGACCGTTCCGTCGCCGGTATAAAAGACCAGTTCGGAGAAATCCACAAAGTGAAAACGCGAAAATTTGTAATTGTAATAGCCATACGCGCCCGCCACCGCAAAAGCGGCGAAAAACGACGAGAACAAAACGCCCCTAAATCGTTTGAGCGGGCTTGGACAGCGCAATCTTACAAAAGACCCTGCAATTTATCTTCAAAGGCGGTTTTTGCGTTGACACCGATAAGCATATCTTTCTGTTCGCCATCTTTAAAAAACAGAATTGTCGGAACGGTGCGGATGCCAAATCGGGCAGCTAGGTCGGGATTTTCATCCACATTTACCTTGCATACCTTTACATTATCGGCGCAATCCTCAGCCAGACTGTCAATAATTGGGGCAAGCATGCGGCACGGACCGCACCACGGAGCCCAGAAATCCACCAGAGATATGCCATTTTCAATAGCTTGATCAAAGCCTTCGGTGGCAAGTTCAAGTGCGTTGGACATAATATTTCCTCCATTCATAAAAGTTTTATTCACGGGTAATTATACTATTGCGCTCTTAAACGCATAGCGGTTCAAAAGAACAGAGTGGTAGAATCTGCGCCATGAAAATAAACAGCCTATCAACCATCGAATCTCTCTTGTTCAAGCGGTTTGCCAATGACAAAATCAAAGCGGTCAACGGCATCTTACCTGGTATGATCTCCAGCCTTCAGCGGGCTACTGATCGTATTGCGGAGTCCAAGCGCAACTTTGAGATGATCACGGTTGTCGGCGGTTATGACGCGGACAGCGTAATCGGCTGCGCGATCCTCTGCTCAGCTCTTGAGGCTTCCAATATTGCTCATCGCACTGTCTTTTCGGATCGCCTTAGCGGTTATGGCATCACCGCGCCTATCGTTGATGCCGTGGAGGGCGGCGTTGTGATTACGGTTGCGAACGGCACAAACGCGCTGGAAGCGGCAAAAAAGGCGCGCGATCGCGGCTTGACGCTGATCATCACCGACAATCAGCCGCTTCGCGGAGATGAGCTGCCGCCCGCGTTTGCGATCGTCAATCCGGAGCTTCAGGAAGGATGCGAGCTTAAAGGGATATCCGGCGCGAGCGTTGCGTGGCTGTTGGCATCGGCTCTGCGCAGAGGCGTCGATTCGCAAAATGATTTGGATTTGCTGTCTATAGCGACACTCTCGTCGGTTGCCGATCTTTCAGGCGCAAACAGGGTGCTGGCGCGCTCCGGTTTGGGAGCGCTCAACAACTCCAAGAGAGCGTGCGTTGAGGCTTTGCGGTACAGCTTGGATGTAAAAAGTTTCAGCTACGGCGATCTCACCGAACGGATCACGCCGATCATCAACGCGGCTGGAAGAGTCGCTACGGCGAAGGCAGCGTTTGACTTTCTGCGCTCCAACACAATAGAGCAGGCGCTCGATCGCTATATTCAACTAGACGCGTTTGCGCGAGAGCGCAAGGCGGTCGATGATAAGCGGTATGAAAAAGCGCTGACGGAAATAGATAACTCTCACAGCGCGATCGTTCTAAGCGGCGATTGGCACGAAGAGATTAGCGGCAGTGTCGCGTCAAAACTGGCGCGGCGTTTTAGAAAACCGGTAGTTCTCATATCCTCCGCCAGCGGCGTCGGCAAGGCGCAGCTTGACGGGCATGGAGGCGATCTGCGCGCGTTTCTTGGCGAGTGTGGAGAGGAGCTTGTTGAGTATGACGGAGGCAAAACGGCGTCCACTCTGAAAGTACGTAGCGATCAGATAAAACATTTTGAGGAAAATTTTTCAAAAGCCGTTTCAAAATATGCGCTAGATGAGCCGGATGGGTATTTAGGAGAGCTTGATTTGAAGCTGATAACACCCGAACTAAAAGAGTTTATTGAGAGGTTTGAACCCTTTGCCGACAACAATCCGGAGCCGGTCTTCTACGCCGAAGATATTCAGGTGCGCGGCAGCCGTTTTGAAGAGGACGAGGAAGCGGGACGGCTGGAGTTTATCTTTCCAAACGGCATAGAAGCAGAATACTGTAACCCTCCAAAAAAGGATTACAAGGAACATATAAGTTTCTATTATACGCTCAAATTTTATGAAGACGATGGGGAGAAAAAAGTCCTGTTGAATATATTGAAGATCAAAGAGTTTTAGAGGTTTATTTATATACGAAATATGTCGTATCACGCTGAAGATATTCAGTACTGAATTTAACCTCTTTTGGCTCCATCATATAGAGCGTCCGCATGACGCTGTTGTGATCGATGCTGAAAAATTGGCTTTCCTTAGGCGTGGGAGCGTAAAGATTAAATACCCACGCTTTCGTGGCGATCCTAAATGCTGCCTTATTCATCTCGTCAAAAAATAGCCGCGAACCAAACGCGAAAACACCGCTGGCAAACACATAGTCATACTGTGTCGTGATCGGAATTGTCAATATATTTCTAGCATCAAATGAAGCGCTGAGAAATCTTTTTTTAGCAACCGTGATAAATTCTTCTACTATATCAATTCCAAAATAATTAACTGAGATTCCCTTATCTTGCAGGTAACCATAAAAATCACCGAACGCGCAGCCTATATCCAACACTTTAGCTCCGTCTAAATCGGCGGTTTTGAAGAACTCATTAAAACGAATTTTCTGCGTCGCATAACTGTTCCAATGGATCGATTTATAGCTAACTCCGAAACGGCGGTAGAGCGCTCTATATATTTCTTGCTGTTTTTTGATGCTTCGGTTGATCAGTATATTTCTCATCTATTCAAAAATAATCGTCTTATTGTGGAAGATAAACACTCGATCATCAAAGACCAAACGAAGCGCTCTAGCCAGCGTCTGTTTTTCAACATCCCTGCCCGCCTGCGCCATATCCTGCGCGCTGTACGTATGATTAACATTTAGAACGCTCTGCGCAATAATAGGACCTTCGTCCAGATTGTTATTGACAAAATGAGCGGTTGCGCCAATGATCTTTACTCCGCGATCATACGCCTGTTTGTATGGGTTTGCGCCGATAAACGCAGGTAGGAACGAGTGATGAATATTTATAACACGTTCCTTATAAATCTCGACGAATTGTGGAGTCAAAATTCGCATATATTTCGCAAGTACGATGTATTCTGGATTAAGAGGAACAATAATAGAAAGAAGCCTCTCTTCGTGTTCTTCTCGTGAAAGGCTCTCATGCGGGACAAAATGGAATTCAACGCCAAAGGATTCGCTCAACGATCGAAGGGAATTATAATTGCTAATCACGGCACATATATCAAAATCTAGCTCGGAATACTTGTATCTTAGCAGTAAATCTCCAAGGCAGTGATGTTCCTTGGTTGCTAGGATAACCACACGCTTTTTATGTTTTTTGATCAACTTTATCTGATGATCCGGCAGCAGCACCTCGCGCAGATCGTTAAAAAGAGAATCGGTCGGTTCTCCGCCGATGTCGGTTCGCATAAAAAAGCGGTTAAATTGCGTTTCCACAAACTCGTTATTTATCTCAATATTTAGATTGTGCCTAAACAGTACACCGCTTATCTGATGGATCAATCCCTTCTTGTCTTCTGTCGCGATCAACAGCCTGTATCTATTTTCCATACTCCCTAACCTTGCGCAGAATTCTCTTTTTAAGCTCCGTACCTAGTTCCTTACCTTCCTTGTAACCTTCATTAAACAGATCCGTCGCGTGTACACACGGATCAAACTTATTTTCAAATATATTCAGCTCTTTCGCGCGCTCTTGGAGTCTTAAAATATATGTTCCTCCCCACTCGCATAGCGGCATAACAAGAGCGGTGCGGATCAAAAAGCGATCGCTGACTCGTTTAGGAATAAGCGGCATAGAGACAATCTTTCTTTCTACTTTTTTTGGTACGAAAAAACAGCTTGGCGCTATGCCGTACAGAGCGCGGAAAGCATACAAATTGATATATCCGCTTGGAAGCCTTTTTAGCGCCCTTAACAAAGATAGTTTTACCTCTCTTATACCGAGTATCTTTTCAGCAATCCAAAGCGTGAACATATAAAATACCCCTCTTACTCTATGATCGGAATGAAACATTATATTAAATTCCGCCGCGATTCGCTCCTGCGAAAGATCGCTCAGCGGTATTGATCTGCATAAAGCAGCGGTTTCTTCGGCTATTTTAAACCCTAACTGTGAAGAAAACCGCATGGCTCTCAGCACCCTTAGGCTGTCTTCCTTAAAGCGATCTTGATCTATATGCCTGATCGTCTTTAACTCTATGTCTCTTATGCCGTTGTTAAAATCGAGACATTCGCCTGAAAATATGTTGATCATAATGGAGTTTATCGTAAAATCTCTCCGTTTGGATGCCGCTTCGGGAACATTGCACCATCTTACTTCAAAAGCTTTATGCCCTATTCCGCTTTTACTCTCTTCGCGAGGCAGAGAGATATCGAAATTGCCTAGCTTATACACAAAGTAGCTCTTTCCAACACCCGCCGCGCCGATACTCTGCATAAGCGCCGCAAACCTATCCGGCTCAACATCAAAAACCTCAATGTCTATATCACAGAATTCTCTCTTTAAGATAAAATCTCTAACCGCTCCGCCCACAAAAAATGCCCTGTTTGTCCTCCCCTTCAACACCTCAAGGATTTTTTTATAATCATCCTGAAAACGCGCCGATATAATCACGTGTTTTTTTGCGCTTCTAACCGCTGTTCAATCAGCGATAGCAAATACTCCAGAAAGTTAAGAATCAAATCAACTTTCGCTTCGATCGCCTTATTGTTAGGCGATTGCAGCCCTTCAAACAAAACCAGCGTCCGCTCATGCATATCGTTCAAAAATTCAGTCTCGCTACAGAGAGCCGGCTGCTGTCCGTCCTCCTCCATCAGAAGCGCACGAGGCGGAACGCTTTCAAGCTGCCCTTCATATATTTCCGGAACAAGATCGTCAATTTTTTCAACCTTCTGTGCTTCTATGTCGGCAAGAGCCGACAGTACCATATCTTTTAAATCCACGCCTCACCCTTTGTCAAAAGCGAGCCACCGCTCAAATTCAGCGAACTCCTCTGGGGAGTCCATATTGATGAAAAAATCGCGCATCTGACTGTTTACGCCCTCAAAACTCCGCTTTTCGCGGCTGAGTCTCTTGATTGCGATCAGCGCATCAACATTGCCAGCGTCCTCCTTGAGAATCTCGCGGTATATTTCGATCGCCTCCTCCTTCAACCCCTGTAGCTCGTAGATTGACGCTAGAGTCAGCGTTCTAATGCTCATCGTTTCCATCGCAAATTAGACGGCGCACCGCTTCGCCCATCTCCTCCGTTGTGCATGGCTTGATCGCGCCATACCGTGCGATGTCCGGCGTGCGGTAGCCGCGTTCAAGCGCCCCGATTACCGCGTCCTCTATCCTTTTTGCCGCCGCCGTTTCACCTAGTGATTCGGCAAGCATTGCGGCGCTTAAAATTGTCGCCAGCGGATTGGCTGTGCCTTGCCCCGCC
Organism: Helicobacteraceae bacterium; assembly: GCA_031260125.1. GTDB lineage: Bacteria > Campylobacterota > Campylobacteria > Campylobacterales > SZUA-545 > JAIRKM01. The sequence goes on from JAIRKM010000038.1 coordinate 24,408, forward strand.
ATATCTGGAGCGCTGCCGTGTATCGGCTCAAAGATTCCCCCCTTTTCACCCCGTGAGGAGCTAGGCAGCAACCCTATAGACCCGCCGATTACGCTCGCCTCGTCGCTTAAAATATCGCCAAAGAGGTTGCCAGTTACGATCACGTCAAAGCCGCGCGGATTGGTTACAAGCTGCATAGCGGCGTTGTCCACATACATATTGGTCAGTTCCACATCGGGAAACCCCTCACCTACGCGCCGCACCGTTTCGCGCCAAAGCTGGCTTACCTCAAGGACGTTCGCTTTATCGACGGAGCATAGTTTTTTGCGCCTCTTTTGCGCCGCCTTAAACGCGGCTAACGCGATACGCTCCACCTCCCATTCGCTGTATACCATCGTATTAAACGCCCTGTTGCCGTCCCTGCCCTTTGGCTCGCCGAAGTAAATGCCGCCGACTAGCTCGCGCACCACCAGCAGATCGACGCCTCTGACCGCTTCGGGGCGCAACGCGCTCGCCTCGACAAGCGGATCGTAAACCTTAACGGGGCGGAAATTGGCAAAAACGTCCAGCCCCTTGCGCAAAGCCAGCAGACCGCTTTCCGGACGCAGTTGCCTTGGCAGAGCATCCCATTTGCTCCCTCCGATCGCCCCGAACAAAACCGCGTCCGCCTCCTTCGCCCCATTGAGCGTCATTTCTGGCAGCGGTACGCCAAAAGCATCTATCGCCGCGCCGCCCATCAGAAATTCGTTGTATTCCAAACGGAAATTCTCCATCTCCGCGGCGGCGTCAAGGCACTTCCTCGCCTCTTTTACGATCTCTGGACCAATCCCGTCGCCGCCTATTACGGCGATTTTGTAGCTTCTCACAGACGCATCTCTTTTTTCGCGTACTCCATCAAACCGCCAGCGGCTAGAAGCTCCCGCATAAACGGCGGGATCGTCTTGAAACGATACTCTTCCTTTTTGGCGGAGTTTACGATAACGCCGCTCTCCTCGTCTATCTCGATCAGATCGCCCTCGCCTATTCTGCCGGTGTCCGCGCACTCGTATATGAGCAATCCGGTGTTGAACGCGTTGCGGTAAAAAATACGCGCGAAACTTTCCGCGATCACCGCCGCAATGCCAAATGCCCTGATCGCGACGGGCGCATGCTCACGGCTGGAGCCGCAGCCGAAATTACTGCCGGCGACGATAATATCGCCCTTTTGCGCCTTTGAAATAAAATTTGGATCGGCGTCCTCAAAAATATGCTTCTTCAACTCGTTCGGATCGCCGCTGCTTAGATATCGCGCGGCAATAATAAGATCGGTGTCTATATTGTCGCCAAACCGCCAAACTTTTCCTTGTATCATAGATTCCTTTCTTTTGGAAATAAATTATAGCCAACAATAAACAAACGCGATCGGCTAAGCTGGCGTGCAGGGAAGCGTTAAGATATTAAACTACGCGCATGAATAGTTCAGTTTGTATCGTTTCCGGCGGAATGGACAGCGCAACCGCGCTGGCTCTTACGATTGCGGGCGGCAGAACGCCGATCGCGCTTCATTTTAGCTACCGTCAGCGCACGGAGCGGCGCGAGCGGAGATCGTTTGACGCGCTGTGCGATTTTTACGCGATCAAAAGCCGCTATACGTTTGATCTAGGTTTTTTCGCCGATATAGGCGCAAGCGCGCTAACGGATCTCTCGATCGACGTGCCGCAGTATGCCGATCGAGCCGCGGCGCAAGGCATTCCGGTTACCTACGTGCCGTTTAGAAATGGGATTTTTCTGTCGATCGCCGCCGCAGTCGCCGAAAAAGAGAGCGCGGACGAGATCGTCATCGGCGCGGTTGAAGAGGATTCTAGCGGTTATCCGGACTGCCGCGAACGTTTTTTACGCGAAATGCAAACGGCGATAGGACTTGGCGTCAGAGATACGACCAAGATCGCCATCAACGCGCCGCTAATTCATCTTTCAAAAGAGCAAATTGTCCGCGAAGCGCTGCGGTTGAATGTTCCGCTGCGTCTAACATGGAGCTGCTACCAAGATGGGGAAAAAGCGTGCGGCGTGTGCGAAAGCTGCCGTCTGCGGTTAAAGGGCTTCACGCTGGCAAACGCGGTCGATCCGATCGCGTACTTCTCAAACTAGCGGACGCATCCCGCGCCAAACCGCAAAAACGCTCGTCCGCCCTCATAGGACAATCCTCGCGTTTTTTATGAGCGTAACCGAGAAGCGCAAAAGGTTTGTTGGTTAAGATACCAAAAAACTATGCGGAGTTGCGGTGAAGGTACGCGGTTAATGAACAGCGCAACAGGTTGGATTCGCAACCGCAAATGGATGCGGCGTGCGCTAAGTACGATCGAGAGCTTTGATCGCGCCTCGCTCAGCGTGGTAGCGATAGTTGCGGCAATTGTCTTCGCAACGCTGATCGCGCTCAACGCAGGCAATATGAGCAGATGGGAGTTTTTGCCCGATACGGGAAGCTATGTCAACTATGACTATGCCAATCCGTGGGCTAGTCTGCGATCGCCGGGCATGCCCGCGTATATGGATCTAATCGCTCAGCGCGGCGATATTCGCGCCGTATTAAACTTGGGCGCGGACTGGGAGCAAACTGCCGCCATCGCCGCCGCTGATCCGGCCGCTAATCGCGCTTTGCTGCGCATTTCCGCCGCCAATACGATTGTCATCGCGTTTGGTGCGGCGATGCTTGCTGTCGCGCTATGTCTCTATCTGCCGCCCGCTCTCGCCGCGTTTTTGACAATTGCCGTTACTATGTGTTCGGGTCTATTCTACAGAAGCTACCAGATTTTGACGGAGCCGCCAGCGATCGCCGTAACGTTAATCTTCGTCGCGGCTATGCTGCTGTGGCTCAAACGCCGATACTTTTGGCTGTTGCCGGCACTGTGCCTCGTAGCGATCGCGGGGTTTTTAATCCGCCCCGCGTTGATCTTTTTGGCGCCGATCTCCGCGCTGGCTGTCGCGATCGAGTTATGGCGCAATCGCCGCGATCTTACCCGCGCCGCCAAGTCGTTGGTTTGCGGCTTGCTACTATGCGTCGGAATGCTGGCATTCCCATTTCAACTATATCTGCAATCGGGCGAGGTTACGCTAGGCGGCTTGAGCGGCGTAAGCAAGTTGATGTTTGCGCTGTTTATAGCCGAGCCCGGCGACACCGCGCTGATGCAAACCGATGAGCAAAAGGCTGCACTTGAAAAGTTTTTTGAGCTAAAGCCGGAATCCAACGCGGAATCGGAACGCGCGCTTATGAATCACAGCAACGAGTTAAATCACAGCTCTCTTGCGCTGCGATACGTGAGCAGCGTAAATCTATATGGGCATGCGCTTTTTAATAGGCAAATTATGGGCGATAGCAATCTATCGCCGATCGATCTGTATCGTTTTGATATGGCTGTCGCCAAGCCGATTATCAACGCTCATTTTGGACGCTATTTGGAGATTATAGCGGCAAATTTTGCCTCCGCTTTTGGCGGATCGGCGGACTATTTCACGTCGCCTATATTGCGCGGTTTCGACAAGATTCTGCATATACCGACGATCGTTATCAGATTGATTTTCCCTTTGTGTTTTGCGCTTATCGCGTTTGCGCTTTGGCGAGGTCGCCGTGATCTGCGTTTGCCGACTGCCGCGCTTGCGTTGATACATCTGCTCCACGTGCTGGGCGTAGCGATCGGTCATGCGGCACTGTCGCGCTACGTGCTTCTAACAGAGTGGTCTTTAGTTCTCTCGGCAATCATGGCGGCATTCTCGCTGATCGCAGCAAAATTTCCGTTTAATGACGACAGAAAGGGTATATATGCGCAGTATTGATGGCGTGTCCGTAGTTATTCCGGCGCTTGACGAAGAGGCTTCGATCGAAGCGACTATACGCACTTGCGCCGATACTTTGCGATCGTGGGCAAAAGCTCCGTTTGAAATTGTAGTAATCGATGACGGATCGTCCGATGGCACGGCGAAGGTTGCTTTAGAAGCGGGGGCGATCCTAATTTCGCACCCCGCCAACGGCGGCTACGGCAAGAGCTTAAAGGACGGCATAAACGCGGCAAAATACGAAGTGATTGCTATGACCGACGCGGACAGCACATACCCGATCGCCGATCTGCCCAAACTATTAGACGCCTATTTGGGCGGCTTTGACATGGCAGTTGGCGCGCGAATTATGGGGGGGGGGGGGGGCGAGTTACCGCCAAACGCGGTTCAAATCTCTGCTTCGGTTATTGCTAAAGTATCTCGTGCAGTGGGCAAGCGGGCGGAAAATACCAGATATTAATTCAGGATTTCGCGTATTCGGCAAGCGGCAAGCGCAAATGTATTTTCGCCATTTATGCGACACTTTTAGCTTCACTACTTCTATAACTCTCGCGTATATGATGAATGGCTTATTCGTACATTATATTCCAACTGAATATTATGAGCGTATTGGATCGTCAAAGGTGCGATTATTCAGAGATTCTATGCGCACGCTCAGTTACATAGCGCGGCAAATACTGTATTTTAATCCGCTTAAAATCTTCACGCTATTCTCCTGCGCGTGGATAGCGTTTGGCGCGCTATGTTTTACGTTTACCGCGTTCACGGGCATGAAGATCGGTTACAACATAGGTATATTCAGCATTTTTGGAGCGTTCTTAATGTTTGGGCTTGGGCTTCTAGCGGAGCAAATCAGGCAGTTGATGGCGAGCGATTGGACGCAAAAATGAGCGGCGCGACGACGCAAACTCAGCGGTGCATAGAGGATTTTGGCGAGCAGTGGTCGCAATATCCAGAAAACGAAGGGCTATACGCGAGCGTAGAAACGCTACAGGATATTTGCGGCGATCTGTTGAATATCGGCGAGTTTGAAGGCAAGACGATCGCCGACATAGGAAGCGGGAGCGGCAGGATTGTCAATATGCTGCTAGACGCTGGGGCAAAAAAAGTAACCGCGCTAGAACCCTCCGCCGCATTTGATGTACTGCGGCGCAACACAAGCGATCGCGCCGATCGCATAGTTTATCTACGCGCTATCGGGGGTGGGGGCGAGTTGCCGCCAAACAGCTTCGACTTCGCGCTGTCAATCGGTGTTATGCACCATATTCCCGATCCTGCCCCCGCTATGCGCGAAATGTTCGAATCGCTTCGCGGCGGCGGTAAGGCGATTGTTTGGCTCTATGGGCGCGAGGGCAACGGCTTATATCTGTTTTTTGTCCGCCCGCTTCGCGTCCTTACCTCGCGTATGCCACACAAGGTTCTTCACGCTTTTGTCAAATTTATTGCCATTTTGCTAAACGGCTATATTTGCTTGTGCAGCCACGTAAAGCTACCAATGTATCTCTATATGCGCAATGTTGTGGGCAAATGGTCGCGGCACATTCGATTTGTAACGATATACGATCAGCTAAATCCTGCATACGCCAAATATTACAGGCGAGACGAAGCTGAAAAGCTAATGTCAGATGCGGGATTTATCAATGTTCGCGCTTATCACAGGCACAATTACTCTTGGACGATGCTGGGCGAAAAAGTTGTCTGACAACCGCAGTCTGCATAAATATTTTGCCTTTTCGATCGCGTTTGCGGCTATGGATTACGCTGTTTCGTACGCTTCGCTTCTGGCTGGGCTTTCGCACTATGCGGCGATTGCGTCCGGCACGGCGCTTGGAGCTATTTTGGGCTATCTGTCGCTGGAATTTGTCGTATTCAAGCGATCTAGCGGCGGTATGTCGGCTGGGCGAATTGCGCTCTTTTGCTTGGGTATGGCGCTTATCTATATTGCGCGGGTAGGCGTTTTTGGCGCGTGGCGGTTGGTGACTGAGCGATCGACGATCGGCGATGCAGCCGGTATGCTCTGCGCATACGGCGCGGCTTTCGTAGTTGGCTATCTGTTTCAAAGCCGCGTTACTTTTCGTGGGGGCGTGTAGCGGCATGTGCGGTATATGCGGTTTCGCGCCATTTGACGCGCAGCGTAAGCCCGATGAACGTCTGATCTGGCGAATGTGCGCTCCGTTGATCAGTCGCGGTCCAGACGATGCGGGAGTATTTACGGGCGGCGGCGTAGGGCTGGGGCATCGCCGATTGAGCGTGATCGATCTGCAAACAGGCAGCCAACCGATGAGCGATGCGAGCGGCCGCTACACGATCGTGTTTAACGGCGAAATCTACAATTACGAGGCGCTGCGCCGCGATTTGGCAAAGCGGCACTCGTTTCTCACCACGAGCGACACGGAGGTTTTGCTCTACGGCTTGATCGATGGCGGAGTAGAGTTTTTAGGCAAAACAAACGGCATGTTCGCGTTTGGATTGTGGGACGCAAAAGAGAGATCGCTGCTGATCGGGCGCGATCGATTTGGGGTTAAGCCGCTCTACTTCGCGACTGCGGCTGGGCAGGGGCTACTCTTTGCGTCGGAAGCAAGCGCGATCGAGGCAAGCAATTTAATGTCCAACGCGATCGATCGGCAGACGCTAGCGCTCTTTCTGGCTTGGTCGTATATCCCAAACGATCGATCGATCTTTATTGGCGTGGAGAAGCTGCCCGCCGGATCGTGGCTCAAATGGAGCGGAGGCAGAATCGAGCGCGGCGTGTGGTGGGATCTGTCGGCGAAGTGGCAATCGGCGCAAGCAAACGCCATCGATCGCAGTGCGCAAGAGTGGCGCGAAGAGTTTGGTAGACTGCTATCTGACGCGGTTAAAATCCGCCTCAAAAGCGATGTGCCGCTTGGCGCATTTTTGAGCGGAGGGTTGGATTCCGCTGCGATCGCCGCGCTTATGAAGCGCCACACGGCGCAGGTCAATACCTTCACGATCGCCTTTGCCGACAAAAGCCATAACGAAGCGCCGCTTGCCCGCCAGAGCGCCGAGGCGATTGGCACGACGCACCGCGAACAGCTTGTGAATGTAAGCGGCGCGGATCGACTCCTATCGATCGCCGCAACTTTAGACGAACCGTTTGCCGACACCTCGATCGTCCCCACGCACGCCCTGTGCCAAACCGCCAAACAGTTCGTAACGGTCGCGCTCTCTGGCGATGGCGCCGACGAGTTGCTTGGCGGGTATGTTACTCACCAAGCCGACGCGATCTACGGGCGTGTTTCGCTGTTGCCGTCCGCGATGCTTAAAGCGTCGCGCTGGGCTGTCAATCTGCTGCCCGATAACCACCGCAAGCTAAACGCCGCGTTTAAGCTCAAACAATTTTTTGCCGCCTACCCACGCCCCGCCGCGCAAGCGCACGCATGCTGGCGGCTGCTTTTTTACCCCGACGCGCTTGGTTCTTTGCTGCTTGATTTCGATCGATCGCTAAATATTTTTGCGTCATTTGAAGCCGCATACGACGAGGCGCAATTGCTGCCATCTCTTGATCGATTTTTGTTTGTCGATTACAAAACTTGGCTTATCGGCGATGTGCTGACTAAGAGCGATCGCGCGGGAATGCGGCACGGGTTGGAGGTACGATCGCCGTATATGGACTACCGCCTGTTCGAACTATGCGCCGCTATGCCCGCTTCGCTAAAGCGGCACGGTAGGGCGAGCAAAGTCGTGCTGCGCGAGTTTGTCCGCGAGATTCTGCCGCCATTTGTCACATCGCGCCCCAAACGCGGCTTCAATGCGCCGGTAGCGCAGTGGCTGTGCAACGAGTGGCGCGATATATCCGAAACGGCATTTCAATCAGGCGCGGTTGAATCGGCGGGTTTATCGTCTGAATTTGTAGGCAAGTTGTGGCGCGAACACAAATCAGGCGCAAAAAATCACGGCTTTAGGTTGTTTAATATCTTGTCCTATCTTTTATGGCGCAGCGCGCGTAAGGAGTCGCAATGACAAATAAAGTGTATGCGGATAACGCGGCGCAAGGCATCATCGATCGGGCGGTAGCGGCGGCGCGCGATCGCATCTACGATCATTTAGCCGCAGCGATCGATTTAGAATCGCTTGAAAGCGTCATCGACGTGGGCGCTACCGCCGATCGCGATCGCCAATCGGCTAATTTTTTTGAGAAACGCTATTCGTACCCCGATCGCGTAACCGCGCTGAGCGATCAAGACGCCGCATGGCTGCAAGAGGCGTATCAAGGACTAAAATTCGTGCGAGGCGACGGGCTGAACATGCCGTTTGCCGACAATTCGTTTGATCTGGCGTTCAGTTCCGCCGTGATCGAACATGTGGGTAACCGCGCAAATCAAGCGGCGTTTATTGCCGAATGTTTCCGTGTGGCAAAAAAGTTTGTGTTTATCACCACTCCGAACCGCTGGTATCCGATTGAGTTTCACACAATTTTGCCGCTGCTGCACTGGCTACCGCCGCGTCTATACCGCGCTGCGCTTCGAGCGATCGGCAAGGGTTTCTACGCTGAGGAATCCAACCTGAATCTGCTCTCCAAATCCGATCTGCTCTCGCTATGCGTTCCGCTCCGCGCTATCGGGGGGGGGGGGGGGGGGGGAACAATAACCACCCCATTAAAATTTGGGTTAGCTACGCATTTTTTAGGGGACTTCCGTCTAAAAAACTGCTTTTGTTCGACAAGTGGGGCGCGGGCAA
>JAIRKM010000060.1 GCA_031260125.1 Helicobacteraceae bacterium
AGGAAGAATATCGAAGGCGACATCACGATCGATGAAGTGCATGAGCGGCTGAAAACGTACTATGCACAAAACCGCCGTACAGAGCCTACCGACCGTACCGAAGAAGCCGACAAGGTCTCAGCGCGTATTGACGAGGTGCTTTCCGAACGCACCTTCGCGTTCAGACCGGCTGAGTTTTTGACGATTCACAAGAGACTGTTTGCAGATGTCTTTAAGTTCGCGGGAAAAATCAGAGACTACAATATCTCCAAGGATGAGTGGGTATTGGATGGAGCATCAGTTTATTATGCGGGAGTCGACAGCATCCGGGAAACGCTGGACTATGACTTCTCGCAAGAAAGAGCATTCAGTTACGCTGGGCTATCCCACAGGGAGACAGTAGAGCATGTCGCGAAGTTCATATCGGGGATATGGCAGATACACCCGTTTGGCGAGGGCAACACGAGAGCCACTGCCGTGTTTGCAATCAAGTATCTAAGGACACTTGCCTTCAACGTGGCGAACGATATGTTCAAAGAACACTCGTGGTATTTCCGCAATGCGTTGGTAAGAGCCAATTACAACGATTACGGAAAAGATGTTCACGCGACGATGGAGTATCTGAATCGCTTCTTCGACAATTTGCTGTTCGGAGCAAACCACGTCCTGCGAAATCGAGAGTTGCATATTGCATATAAGAAAGCCGCGAAAGCCTTCGATGGATTCGGAGAAAAGTTCGGAGAAAAGTTCGGAGAAAATGAGACGCAGAGAAAAATCGCGGAGATAATGAGGGTGAGGTCAAAGGCAAGCGCAAAGGCAATCGCTGACGAACTCGGCATAACCTCTCGTGCCGTTGAAAAGAACATCGCAGTAATGAAAGAACGCGGTCTCATTATCCGCATCGGTGCCGCAAAGGGCGGTCATTGGGAAGTGAAATGAAGAGGGAGGTGATAACAATGCGCTGATAGCAGACTGATAGCAGAGCCGAATAGTGAATGGAAACAGCGCAAAAAGAGGGCAAAATCAAAAAGGACAAGAACGAATCGGTCATCTACCACATATGACGTGGAAAATCACTCAATATCGCGGCGGTAAGCGCTCAGGCGTTTGCGCCCAGATATAGCCTAAAAAAATGGCATTATTCAGCAGTCTTTGGCTACATTTTCATCTTTGTTATGGTCTTATTAAGGGTAAGGTAATGTTTTCAGAACGAATTGACAGAATGGAAGAGTCTCTGACGCTGGCTATGAGTCAGAAAGCCAGAGAATTGAAAGCGCAAGGGCGCGATGTAATGGCATTTTCGGCGGGAGAGCCAGATTTTGACGCTCCGTCGGTTGTAAAAAGCGCCGCTATTGAAGCGATAAACGCCGGATACAATAAATACACCGCAGTGAGCGGTTCGGACGAACTTCTCGGCGCGATCGCTGGGAAGCTGAAGCGGGATAACGCGCTGGAATACTCCACCAAGCAGATCGTAAGCTGTACCGGCGCAAAACACGCGCTCTTTCAACTCTTTGCGGTGTTGGTTAATCATAACGACGAGGTGATCGTGCCGACACCCGCGTGGGTTAGTTATCCGGAGATGGTGCGTTATCACGGAGGAAAAGCGGTGCTTGTACCTACCAAGCCGGAAAACGGTTTTAAGATCACTCCGGCGGAACTGAAGGCGGCACTCACCTCAAAAACCAAAATTCTCGTACTCAACTCTCCGTCAAATCCCACCGGCTCCATCTATTCCAAGGAAGAGATGCTATCGCTTGGCGAAACGTTGAAGGGAAGCGACGTACTTGTTTTTAGCGACGAAATATACGAGAAACTGGTATATACGACGGCTTTTTGCTCGGCGGCAAGCGTAAGCGACGATATGTTCAGCCGTACGATCACCATCAACGGGCTTAGTAAATCGGCGGCGATGACAGGCTGGCGGATCGGTTACTTTGCCACAGCGAGAACAGAGATCGCCAAAGCGGTAACAAAACTGCAAAGCCAGTCCACCACAAATCTGACCTCTATTGTGCAAAAAGCCGCCATTCCCGCGCTTGACGGTAGCGCCGATGGCGACATTGAACGGATGCGCGCGGTTTTTGAGCGGCGCAGAAATCTTGCGTTGGCGCTTTTTGGCGAAATTGACAAACTTAAAGCGATCGTACCGATGGGATCGTTTTATATCTTTGTCTCATGCGAGGAATGTGAACGCGATTCGATGAAGTTCTGCCTTGATATGCTCGATCAAGTTGGCGTTTCCACAGTGCCGGGCGCGGGATTCGCGCAAGAAGGGTACTTCCGTTTCAGTTTTGCGACCGACGAAGAGAGTATAAAAAGGGGCATCGGCAAAATTGCCGAATTTGTCAAAGGTTTCAAATGAGCGAACTTTTTTTGGCGTCAGAAGAGACAAGCAAGGAGATTTTGCGGACGGCTACGCTGATTAAGCCGCTCTCCATCAACGTTTTAATCATGGGAGAAAGCGGCGTCGGCAAAAGTGTGCTGGCGCAGGAGATTTTGCCCGGCACCGCAGTTCTTGACGGATCGAGCAGCGAAGAGATCAACGACATTCTTATGCGTTCCGATTCGCTGATCGTGGAAAATTTTGACCGCATCGGCGATCAAGAAAGTCTTGAGCTGGAAGGGAAGCGGATTGTAGCCACCACAAGGCGCACGATCGATCAGAGCGTAACCGACAAAATTTTCGGCGTAACGCTGCACCTTTTGCCGCTTAGGGAGCGCCCGCTTGACACCGAGCTTCTAGCAAAGAGCTTTTTAAGCAAAGCGCAGAGAACGCTGATGATCGATACGGATATTGACGTGAACACGATCGATTACGATTTGAGCGAAAACGCGCACTCATTAAAACGATCGGTGTACTCTTCGTTGCTTTTTGACAGTGTCGGAGAAAAAGACCTGCTAATTTTGATCGAGCGGTTTCTACGCAAAAAATTCAGAGACCCAGAGGTCGAAAAGGGAGACTTGTATCGGAAATTCCTATATTTGTACGATAGACCCACTGTTGTTTCAGGTATGGCGGAGTATCGATCGCAGCTAAAACTTTCGAATGTTCTTGGTCTCAATAGAAATACACTTAGGAAGAAGATATATGAGCTTGGACTTAAATTCTGAAACGCTGAAAAACTGGGCGGAGTACGATTACAACCCGTTTTTCATATTCTCTCAAAACGGTAACGTGCTTTATCTGAACAGATCGGCGGAACTTATCAGCGGTTACGAGCCGGTGAGGACGTTCTACAACTTGGCGGTTTCATACGCGTCGATTGACTTTGGATTCAAAACCTCCTTTATGCCTCTAAACTTCGGTCAGTTTCATTTTTTCGCGATCACCGTGGGTTATCAAGACGAAGAGTCGATCGGCGTAAGACTCTATCAGAGTCCGGCGAATAAAGAGGGTATTATTGAGATAAACAAACGCTACAGCCAGACAAACATATATGTCTTGATCGATATTGCTATCTCTTTGGCTAAAAACAAACTCAACGGCACGGTATTCAGAAAAGAGTTTGATCCGTCCATTCCAGATTTTCGTCTTTCGCAAAACGATCTGACAAAAATATTGCGCAGGGCATACGGTTGCTTTGAGCGAAGCAACACGCTTATAACGACAGTTCTGAAGTTAAAAACAGGCGAGTTTTTGGTTGTCGCCGGTAAGCGCTATCCGATCCTTGAGCTTGATATAAAAGGTCAGACGAGGAACAAAGCGGGCGACAAAGAGATCGAGTCCTTCGCGAGCAGCATAAACACCACCGTCTATTTTGACGCAGATCGCGTTACGTTGGAGATTCCGATCGTCGATTGAAAATCGACTAAGTTGACTATATCGCTTTACAATTATTATAGCGATCGTGCTACATTTACGCATTTGATGAGTGGAGGTATTTTCGTTATGGACAGAAGTGTTGTAAAGGCAAGCGCGGCGCTTGACGACGTTGACATCGCACGTTACAGCAGACATCTGATCCTTTCCGAAGTAGGCGTGGAAGGACAGGAGAAGATTAAGGCGGCAAAAGTGCTGATCGTGGGAACCGGCGGATTGGGCGCGCCGCTTGCGCTCTATCTGGCGGCGGCGGGCGTAGGAACGATCGCTCTAGCGGATTTTGACGTTGTGGAGGAATCCAATTTGCAGCGGCAAGTGATATATTCGACAGGCGATATAGGAAAACCTAAAGTCGCCGCCGCGAAGGATCGAATCACAGGGATCAACCCGCGCTGCAACGTAGTCGCATACGACGAAAGGCTGACTAGCAAAAACGCGCTGGAGATTTTTCAAGGCTACGATGTGGTCGCGGATGGCGCTGACAATTTTCAGACCCGTTATCTGGTGAATGACGCGTGCGTCCTGCTGGGCATACCAAACGTCTATGGATCGATCCTGCGGTTTGACGGACAGGCGGCGGTCTTCTACGCCAAGGAGGGTCCTTGCTACCGCTGCCTCTATCCCGTTCCGCCGCCTCCCGGTCTGGTTCCCTCGTGCGCCGAAGGCGGAGTGATAGGGGTGCTGCCCGGCATTGTAGGCAGCATTCAAGCTGGAGAGGTGATTAAACTGATCCTAGGCGCGTCGGGCAGTCTGATTGGAAGATTGCTACTCTTTGATCAGTGGCGAATGAGGTTTAGGGAGGTAAAGATCGATAAAGACCCCGCATGCCCGATCTGCGGAGAAAATCGGACGATTCATCACCTAATTGATTACGATCAGTTCTGCGGAGTAGGAAGCAGAGAGAGATCGGTTGAAGAGATAACGCCGCTTGAGCTGAAAGCGCGGCTGGACGCGGGCAGTCCGCTTCAACTCATCGATGTAAGAGAGGATTACGAACGCAGAATTTCCACAATGCCTGGCGCAAAGGCAATTCCGCTATGGCAGATCGCTCAGCGCAAGAGCGAGATCGATCCTGCGATCGGCGCGGTGCTGATATGCCGAGTCGGCGAAAGAAGCAAAGCGGCGATTGACGCCCTAAAAAACGCCGGTTTCAAAGGGCAGCTTATAAATTTGAAAGGCGGCATCAACGCTTGGGCGAGCGAGGTTGACGCAAGTTTGCCCATCTATTGAGTGAGCGGGAGATATAGTGCCGGATCGTAAACCATTGGGAGCATTAGGCGCCGCCGCTGCTTACCAGCTTGCCGAAGCGGCGAAAACAGCGCCGCAATTTGCCGCGTTGACCCCAAAATGGCTCTTGCAGATGCTGGAATTCAAAGGGCTGGAAACGGGCGTATATCGCGTAAATAAGGTAGCGGAAAACGAAATGCCGCCAGATATTCTAAGCGGCAAAGCGTTCAGGGACGGAGCGATACCGCAAGGCTTTATCGACTACGACGCCAAGCCGCGTGAATACCGTTTGAACTCAATATCCGTTATTGTCAATGTGGATACAAAAATTTCAGACATTTACGGTTTTCCTTACGATCAAACAGAAGAGCAGATAGGGCTTGCGATCGAGAGCTTGCAAGAGTTTCAGGAAAGCATGATAATCAACGGCGATGAATACGGGTTGCTGAAAAATGCTACGCAGAGGATTCAAGCAAAAGCGGGCGTGCCGACTCCCGACGATTTAGATGAACTGATGACAAAAGTGTGGAAAGAGCCGTCTTTTTTTCTGGCGCACCCTCTGGCGATTGCGGCGTTTAGCAGAGAGTGTACTAGGCGCGGACTCCCGCTTGAGACGGCAAACGCCGCGGAAGGAACGTTTGTCGCATGGAGAGGCGTTCCAATCGTGCCGACCGATAAAGCATTTGTTGATGGGGTTAAAAATCCCAAAGGCGGAGGCAAGACAAATATCATTCTTGTGCGCACCGGCGAAGCGAAGCGCGGCGTGATCGGACTATATCAGGCGGATACGCCAAATGAACGATCAAAGGGAATTTCCGTGCGGTTAAGGGGGATCGATGATAACGCGATCGCTTCATATATCATCTCGGTGTATTGCGCCGTAGCGGCGCTCGCGGACGACTCTTTTGCCGTGCTGGAAAATGTCGATGTGAGCCGTTACTGATCCGCGCTCGTTTACCGCCGCCGCCCCCTAAAGCCCGCTTGTTGGAAAATACGTGCGGTTTTACAAACTAAACTCGGAGCTAAACATTGGAACAGGATATTCGCGCCAGGAAAGAGGAGCTTCTTAAATTCGCGGCTGGCTGTGAGAGCGGCACCCGTCCGCCCGACGATCCGCTCATCCACGAGTCCGACATCGCGGATGTGCTGATGGAGCTAAAAGAGGAGGACAACGATGCCGACTACAACCGTCTGATCAACGCGCTGCCTCCCGATCTGCTGGGTCCGGTGGCGCTGGAGTTGCCCGAAAAGATACAAGACGATCTGATCAAGACGCTAGATAGCCGCAAATGGGCTGCAATCGTAGAGGAGCTAGACACCGACGACGCGACGGACATAATTCAGAAGATCGAGGAGATCGACGGAGAGAAAGCCTATGAGATTCTGCGTCAGGTGGGCGACGATCTCAAGGAGAATATCGAAAACCTCAAGCGTTTCGACGAGAACAGCGCGGGCGCGATTATGCAAACGGAGCTTTTCAGCGCGAAACTCGGCGAGAAGATCAGCGACTCGATCGGACGGCTTAAAGAGATGGTTGCCGCCGAAGAGATCAGCAATATCCACTATGTCTTTGTCGTGGACGATTTGAATAAGCTCAAGGCAATGCTAAGCCTTGAGGAGCTGATCATGCTTGATTTGGACAAAACCTACAAAGAG
>JAIRKM010000065.1 GCA_031260125.1 Helicobacteraceae bacterium
AACGCGCTATTGGCAGGGATTGACGGCGTAGCCAAAGGGACGATCCTTGCCAATAGCGACTTTGGCAGATTTTTAGGCGGACTTGGCTTGACGAATGAGGCGCTAAAAGAGGCGGCGGCAAGCGGACAAACCTACGAGCTAATAATGGGCAAACTTGCCGATATACCCGCCGTAGCCGCAGAGGGCGCAAAGGGCTACGCGCAAAGCCTAAACGCGCTCAATAAAACAATCGAGGAGCTACGCGGCGAGCTTACAAAGCCTATATTTGAGGCGATGGCCGAGAGCATGCAAAGCCTCAATAGTTGGAAGGAAGCGGACAAAAAATAGGCTAGGCAAGTCAGGCTGAAAAATTGTCCGATTTCTTTTGATTTTTATTGTCCGCTTTCAAAGAGCATTTTACAATTGTGATATTTCAAAGTAGTCGCAAAACGCCGATCAAGGTTAAACCGGCGTATCGGTTTAAGGATCGGCAGATGAAGAGGGCGGTGAAGGGGCGAAAAACGCCTAAAACTATGGTATGATTAGAAAAAAAATGAAGCGAAGGAGGGACGCAACCGATGGCGAAAATATGTGTGAAAGATAAGGAACATGATGTGTCTATAGAGCGTCAATTATTTGCCAATCAAGCGTTAGCAAACGTTATGATTGAAGGCTTTGAGCCTGACGAAGATTTTTTGAAGAATTGGGACAAACTGACTAAAGGCGAAATTTCATGCGAAGAGGCTATTGCCCGCAGTATCAAAAAAGCAAAACTTGCTCGCGTAAATGAATGATCCATATATAGATCAACGTGCAAACGTCCTAAAAAATAAACTAGATATCACGGATAAAGAACAATTGGCTATCGTAGAATATGAACTTTCGGCTTCCCGCGCCTTTGATTTGTTTAAGAATCCTATTCGCGGCAATTTCGATCTTAAACATTTGAAGGCTATACACAAACATCTCTTTCAAGATATATATGCTTGGGCCGGCGAATTACGAACGGTTAATATATCAAAAGAAGATTCGCTCTTTGCAAATCCAGCGTATATTGAATCCGAAATGAAAACAATTCACCAAAAACTTAAAAGGGATGATCTTTTACGCAATTTGAGCAAGTCAAACTTTGTTAGTAAGTTCGCCGAATTATTTGGCGACATTAACGCTTTGCATCCGTTCCGCGAAGGCAATGGTCGAACGATAAGGGAATATATGAGACAGTTGGCGAAAACGGCGGGCTATGTTTTTGATCAAACTAAGATATGCGAGAATAAAGAAAAATGGAATTATGCGTCTGAGCGATCTATGTTTGGCGATATGACAGAGATAAAAACACTTTTTAACGATACGATCAGTCCTCAAAAAAACATAAAAATTGAGAGAGATTGCGATATGGGATTCGGGCGTTAATATACCGTGCGATTTTAAGACTGACGCGCTACGCTTGTTTGCTCACATTTCGACTGCATCAAAATGTCGAGCTTTATTTTTAATAAAGTTCAAACATTGCCTTTGATTTCATCGCGTACGCGCCTTAAACACTCTTTTTGCTTTTTCGTCTCATTGAGCTTATTGTCATCTTGTATAGCCTCGCAAATATCTATTTTTTCTATGCATTTAGATCTTCCGTCATCAAGTAATGAGCAGCTTTCTACTATTTCCTGCTTTATGTTACCGTTTGTTTGAATGCCGATCGCTGCACACCCGCTCATCATTGTCGCTCCCGTCGTGATCGCCAAAACCGCCATCACCGCAAATCTGTAAGCGGAAATCCATCATTCGCGGCGTTAATCAAAAACGTGCGATTTTGATACAATGCCGTCAAAAAGGGCGGTTAATGGATTCTATTTTTTTATGCGCGATCAGCAATATAGCAAGCGGCAGTTGCAATGAAGATTGCGGTTTTTGCGCGCAGTCGGCGCGGTATCAGACGAAAATTGAGCGGTTCAGATCCAAGCCGATCGAGCGTATCTGCCAAGAGGCAAAAGCGGCGGCGCAGGCGGGCGCGGTGGGTTATTGTCTGGTTACGGCGGGGCGCTCCATCACCGATGAAACGCTTGAATACGTCTCCAAAGCGGCAAGAGCGGTTAAGGCGCTCGATTTGGATCTGAAAATCATCGCCTGTAACGGAACGGGGACGAAAGAGCAGTTTGCCGAACTGAAGAAAAACGGGGTCGATCTATATAACCACAACCTCGAAACAAGCGAGAGGTTTTTCCCAAATATCTGCTCGACGCATAGCTGGCGAGAGCGATACGAAACCAACGAAGCGGCGGCAAGCGCGGGGCTGGGGTTGGTGCTAGGCGGTATTTTTGGTATGGGCGAGAGCGACGAGGATCGCCTCGATCTGCTAAGAACGATCGCGTCGTTTAAGCCGATGAGTTCGCCTATGAACTTCTATATCGCGCGCCCCGAATTGCCGATCAAACAGCCCGTGATGAGCGCCGACGAAGCGCTTAAATGGGTAAAGAAAGCTCGCGAGATTTTGGGGCCTATGCCGCGCATTATGCTTGCGGGCGGCAAGGAGCAAGCCTTTGGCGATCGGCTTATGGAGGCGATCGGCGCGGGCGCGAACGCGATGGTTGTCGGCAACTATCTCACGACCGAAGGCATGGACAGCTCGCGCCTTAAAGAGACGATCGAAAGCGCGGGCTACAAGGTCGCCACGAGCGCCGAATGCAAAGCCGCGTTTGCGGCGATGGGCGCGCAATGAAACGCTGCGGCTGGTGCGAAAAAGACGAGCTTTACACCCGTTACCACGACGAAGAGTGGGGCGTTCCCGTCTTTGACGATCGCAAGCAGTTTGAGTTTTTGGTATTGGAGTCCGCGCAGGCGGGATTAAGCTGGCTGACGATTTTAAGAAAACGCGAAAATTATCGCGCCGCATACGACGGATTCGATCCGCAAAAAGTCGCGCTCTACGACGAAAATAAGATCGCGGAGTTAATGGCCAATAAGGGCATTGTTCGCAACCGCCTCAAGATCGCCGCGTCGATCACAAACGCCGCCTCGTTTTTAGTCGTTCAAAAGGAGTTCGGCAGCTTCGCAAATTATATCTGGAGCTTTACTGGCGGCAAGGTTATAACCAACGGCATAAAAACGCTCGCCGATATTCCCGCGCGATCGGAACTTTCTGATCGGATCGCCAGCGATATGAAAAAGCGCGGCTTTCGCTTTTTGGGCAGCGTGATAATATACTCGCATTTGCAAGCCACGGGACTGATCAACGATCACTTAACGGATTGTTTTCGCTACGACGAGATTAGCGCCGCTGCAAAAGATATTCCACCGGCGCGCGATTGATCGCTCAACCATTCATCTTTTCTTTGGTAAACGGCGCTTATACCAGCGCGATAATGGACGCGAAACGCCCACAGCCGCTGTCTCTACGGTAGGAAAAAAGCGCGGCGGTCTCATAGGTGCAGAGGCTTATTGTCTCTATGCGTTTTTCGCTCACGCCGGCGCTTCGCAGCATCAGGCGGTTTGCGAGTTGAAGGTGAAGGAAGTACTCCTTTGGCGCTTTTTGACATCTTCGCGATCTAGCATCGGTGCCGCACCGCGATTTCAGCGCCGACAAAAACTCCCGATCCAGCTTCTCCCATGCGGCGATCACCTCATCGCCCACGCGGTAACAGCCGCCGCAGATCGCTGGAGCGATCCCCGCAATCAAATCGTTCGGCTTTGTGCCAAAACGCTCCTTCATTGCCTGAAC
This sequence comes from Helicobacteraceae bacterium, assembly GCA_031260125.1. Classification (GTDB taxonomy): domain Bacteria; phylum Campylobacterota; class Campylobacteria; order Campylobacterales; family SZUA-545; genus JAIRKM01. Next base: position 3,695 of record JAIRKM010000065.1, read on the forward strand.
CGTTTTTGCGGCGATCATTGCCGCCGTGCCGCGCCAGCCCGCGTGCGCCGCGCCGATTGACCGCGTTTTGGGGTCAAAGAGAAGCATCGCAACGCAATCGGCAGTAAGTATTGCCAGCGGCAGACCGGTACTGCCGGTAATCATGGCGTCGCAGACCGCAGGCTCACGCGGCACATCTTCGATCAGCGCCACGTCGCCGCCATGAACCTGCTTGGCGGTGATGAGCCGATCGATCCCAAGCCGCTTGGAAACAGCGTCCCTGTTTGCCCCATCTCGCATATCGCCATCGCCGCGATCGGTAACGGTATGGCAGATGCCCTTGAAACCGACAAAGCTCTCAAACTGGAAAACGCGCAACCCCTTTTTGACGGATTTTAACTCGTTGTTGTACAATCCGCGTAACAATGAAAACAGATTTTGATTTTAGCGCGTTTGCGGCAGAGTGCGTAAAGTGCGGCAAATGTATTCCTTCTTGCACAATCCATCTGGTCAGCCGTGACGAAACGACGAGTCCGCGTGGGTTTATTCATCTGCTCGCCTCTCTTCAGAACGGATCGCTGGAGATGAACAGGGAGCTGAAAAAGACTTTTGAGACCTGCTTTTTATGCACAAGCTGCGTAGCGATCTGCCCGTCCGCCATTCCAACCGATCTGCTGATCGAAAATATCCGCGCGCAGGCAGCAAAAAAGTACGGCATCGCGTGGTACAAGCGGATCGTCTTTGCCCTGCTTACGAACAGAACAGCTATGGACATTCTCGCAAAGCTGGGGTTTATCGTGAAGGGGTGCGCGTTTGGGGCGGAAAAAAACGGAATGCGCGCGCGCTTTACAATGCCGTTTATCAAGAAAAACCGCATGTTGCCATCGCTCAAGGCGCGGACGTTCCTAAACAGCTATCCCGAAAAGATGATATTTGAGGGCAGAAAGGAGGTGGCGATCTTTATCGGCTGCATGGCGAATTACGCCTACACCAGCGTGGGCGACAGCCTGCTGTACATATTGAAGAAACTGAAGATCAACGCTTTTTTGGCAAAGGATCAGCTCTGCTGCGGCGCTCCAAGCTATTTTACGGGCGATATGAAGACGACCAAGTGGCTGATCAAGTACAACATTGAGTATTTTGAGCTTTTTATCAACGCGGTGGAGGCGGTTTTGATACCGGATGCGACCTGTTCCAATATGGTCATTCACGATTGGTTTCACGCGCTTGAGGGCGAACCGGAGTGGCAGGAGCGCGCCGGACGGATCGCCTCAAAATGCTTCATCGCCTCAAAATGGCTTTACGACAACACCGATCTGTTGGATCGGCTCGATGGCGGGGGCGAGGGGGTCGTAACCTATCACGATCCATGCCACGCCCGCAAAACGCAGGGGGTTTTCAAGGAGCCGAGGGCGTTTCTGGCAAAAACCAACGCGATCGTGGAGATGAGCGATCCAAACAGGTGCTGCGGGTTTGGCGGCGTTACCACGCAGAGCGAGCGCTACGATCTAGCGTTCAAGGCGGGCTTGCCTAAGGCGGAGATGATCGCCAAAACAGGCGCGGACGTGGTAAGCGCCGAATGCAGCGCGTGCAGAATGCAGATATCCGACGCGCTTGCGGCGATCGGCTCTTCCACGCTGTTTGCCCACCCGCTGGAGCTGATCGCCAAAAATTTACGAAGGCAAAAAAATGTCGTTTGAAAGCTGGCAGAACTTCTACGATTGGCACGATCCGGTGATATTTAGCATCGGCAAATTCGCGCTGCGCTGGTACGGCTTGATGTTTGTAACCGCGCTTATGGTCGGCTACCTCTGGGGGCGCAGAATGGTCAAGCGCGGCGACTGGCTACCCATAAAAACGGCGGATTACGAGGCGCTTTTGCTGTACTTTATCGTCGGCATCATTCTAGGAACGCGGCTGGGGTACGTCCTTTTCTACGGCGACACGCTCTATATGCTTTCTCACCCATGGCAGATTTTCAACCCCTTTCAAGACGGAAATTTCGCCGGCATCAGCGGGCTTAGCTATCACGGCGGGATCGTGGGGGTGGTGATTGCGCTCCTTATTTTTGCGGCGCGGCGCGGCTTTTCGGTGTGGCAACTTCTCGATCTGGCGGCTGTCGCGGGATCGGCGGGCTATGTGTTTGGGCGCATAGGCAACTTCCTCAACGCCGAGCTGCTAGGGCGCGTTACCGACGTGGCGTGGGGCGTGCGGGTAAACGGCGTTTTGCGCCACCCGTCGGCGCTCTACGAGGCGTTCTTGGAAGGGCTGCTCCTCTTTGCCGTGATGACCCTGCTCTACCGGCGGCGTTCGTTTGACGGGCAGATGGCTTTTACATACGCGATGCTGTACGCCGCCGCGCGGTTTACGGCGGAGTTCTGGCGGCAGCCGGACGAACAGCTTGGGTTTATCGCCTTCGGCTGGCTCACGATGGGGCAGCTACTCTCGACGCTGATGTTTGCGGCGGCGCTTGTCTTTTATCTGAAATGCAGATCGCGAAAACAGCTGACAGCAGCCTGACGCTATTTAGTTCGGAAGCGGGCGAGCATTACCACAGCGTGGGCGAGGGCGCGCTGAGGGAGACATACGAAAAACATATACGCCCCGCCTTTGGTATCGTCAAAGCGGCGGAGCAAAAAAGCGTGCGGGTGCTGGACGTCTGTTTTGGGCTTGGCTACAACACGCTGTGCAGCGTTATGGAACTGATCCGTCTGGGCTTTGAAGGCAAATGCGAGATTGCCGCTCCAGAGCTGGATCGGCAACTTATAGCCTCACTGAATGACTTTTGCCACCCCAACGAGATAAAAGAGGTAGATCACATAAAAAGATCGCTTATAAAAACGCTCCGTTATGAAGATGAAAAGTTTAAGATAGAGATCGTAACGAAAGACGCGGCGGAATATGTAAAAAATACGAAACGGCGGTTTGATATTGTTTATCATGACCCATTTTCTATTATGAAAAATCCTTCGTTGTGGAGCGGCGAGTATTTTGCCAGCCTGTTTAACCTGCTGGAAGATAGCGGCGTAGTTACAACCTATTCCGCGTCGGCAAAAGCGCGGCAGAATATGCGCCATGCGGGCTTTTTGCTCTACGCGCATCCATTCGCGGCGGATTCGGGCTTGAGAAGCGGGACGATCGCCGTCAAAACAGCGCTTGACGGCGGTTTAAGACAAGTGTAAAGGAGAGATATGTTTACGGGTTTAATAGGCGAGATCGCGGCGGTGCGATCGTTTAATAATGGAAGATTGGAACTGCTGGCGCGCTATCGTCCGCAGATCGGCGGTAGCGTGGCGGTAAACGGCGCGTGCCTGACGGTAACAGCGCTTTTTGACGGAGGTTTCACGGCGGATATTTCGCACGAAACATTAGCGGCGATCGCGGCGGAGAATCTGCGCGGAAAGGTACATATAGAACCGGCGATGCAATTTGACGGACGAGTCGAAGGACACTTTGTACAAGGGCATATAGATTATGTAGGGAAAGTGTCGAGCATTGTTAAGAAAGATCGATCGATCGATTTGTTTATTGCGGTTAAAAAAGAGGCTTTGACGCTGATCGCGCCCAAGGGATCGGTCGCGATCGACGGCGTCAGCCTAACGGTAAACGAAACGCTTGCCGACCGCTTCCGCCTGACAATCGTCCCGCATACGCTGGCAAACACGCTTATAGCCGAATACGCGGTTGGCAGATCGGTAAACATAGAGACCGATCTTTTTGCCCGCTATGCCGCGAGAATTCTGCGCCGCACCCCTATGGACTGGGCGAGCGTGGATAGAATGGGCGCGATCTTCTGACAACGAGGCTTAGCCCGATCAGACTACCTTCACCCCGCCGATGTCAAAGAGTAGTTCGCTGGAAAATTCGGTAAGCGCGCCCTCCTTCTCGGTTGCGTAAAACGCCTTGCGCGCCTCCATATCCACCGCTAGGCGCGCTACCCTGAGCGTCTTTTTTGAATGAACAAGCTCTATGTCAAGCTGTCTGCCGCCGATGCGCTCGGCTTGAATCGAAAGAAACTCCAGCACCGTGCGCGCCGGATCGAAAACAGAAAGTGAACTCATTGATGACTCCTAAAAATTCAAATACAAGAGATGAAAGCAAAAAACTAGCCAAATTCGGGCGATCTGCGCTAAATATGGTACGATACTCAAAAAAGATCAAGGAGTTACGATGGTGCAATTTATGAGAGCGGTATGCGTCTTGGCGCTGTGCGCGAGCCTGTCAAGTGCGGCGGTTTTGGCGACAGTAAACGGCGAGACGATCACAAGCGAGGATATCAACGCCTTGTTATCGCAGGGACAGCAGCCGCTGACCTACGAGCAGCTTGGCGACGAGGACAAAACAAAGGTGCTTAACGATGTGATCGATCGCAGGCTTCTGTCGCAACAGGCGCGAAAAGACGGGATCGAAAAAAACGCCGATTACAAAATGGCGCTTAAAGTGGCGGAGGACAATCTGGCGGTTAATCTGTGGATAAAAAATATGCTGGATAAGATAAGCGTAAGCGATAAAGATGCCAAAGCGTTCTACAACGAGAACAAGGCGCGTTTTCCAGAGCAGCCTGAACAGGTGCATGCGCTACACATTTTGCTTGACGAATCCTCCGAAGCCAAAGCCAAAGAGATCATCAAGGAGCTAAACGGCAAAAAAGCCTCCGCCCGCGAAGCGGCGTTCAGGGAGATTGCCGCGACAAGCTCCGTAGATACGGCAACCGCGCAAAACGGCGGCGATCTGGGCTACTTCCAGCACAAACAGATGGTTAAGGAGTTTTCCGACGCGGCGTTTGCGCTGAAAAAGGGAGAGATAAGCAAACAACCGGTTAAAAGCAACTTTGGTTACCACATCATCTATCTGGTGGATAAAAGACCGGCAGGCGTGGTTCCCTACGAAACTGTGGCGGAGCAGATGAAGAACGCGGCAAAAATGAAGAAACTTGAAACGCAGCTAGACAAGACCGTTTCAGACCTGAAGAAAAAAGCCGCGATCACCTATCCTAAATAAGGAGCGACAATGTTGATAAGCGGCGCGAAACTGCTAAAAAAAGCGCACGAGGGCGGCTACGCCGTAGGCGCTTTTAATTTCAACAATATGGAGATCGCGCAAGCGATCTTCGAGGCGGCAAACGAGGTTTCTTCGCCGATTATCGTGCAGTGTAGCGAAGGCGCGATCAAATACGCCGGCGCGGATATGCTGCACGCGATCGTGAAAACTTTAAGCGAGAAATATCCGCATATTCCCGTTGCGCTCAATCTCGATCACGGCACATCGTTTGAATCGTGCGTTCACGCGATCGCTCACGGCTTCACCAGCGTGATGATCGACGCTTCGCACCACAATTTTGAAGAGAACTTGGCGATCACGAAAGAGGTCGTTCGCGTGGCGCACGCGGCGGACGTTGGCGTAGAGGCGGAGCTTGGGCGGTTGATGGGGATCGAGGACAATATCGTCGTCGAAGGCAAGAACGCTTCGCTAGTCGATCCCGACGAGGCCGAAAAATTCGTGAAAGAGAGCGGCGTGGATTATCTTGCGCCGGCGATCGGCACCAGCCACGGCGCGTTTAAGTTCAAGGGCGAGCCAAAGTTGGAGTTCGAACTTTTGAAAGAGGTTAAACGACGCACGGGTATTCCGCTTGTGCTACACGGCGCAAGCTCTATTCCCGACGAGGTTCGCGCTTCGTTCGAGCAAACCGGCGGCGATCTCAAAGGTTCCAAAGGCGTTCCGGCAAACTTTTTGGAGTTGGCGATCAAGGGCGGAATCAACAAAGTAAATACCGACACCGATTTACGAATCGCGTTTATGGCGCAGGTGCGCAAAGTGGTCAAAGAAAAACCGAGCGAAATCGATCCGCGCAACTATTTCAAACCCGCCCGCGCCGCCGTCGTCGCTATGCTAATTGAGCGCATGAAAGTTTTAGGATCGGCGGGCAAAATCTGACAGCGCTGCGATCGCAGCAAGAAGAAGTTAGTCGCGTTTCAAACCATATAAGATGTCGCCGCGATCTATATGGCATAGCTGGGGGGAAAAGTGCAATTATAAGCGACTTTGCTATGCGGCGTTTTTGCGGCGTCGTATATCGCTCTGGTCGGTTTGGATAAAAGCGCTACGCCTCATTGCGCGTTGGCGCTGTTTGTTGGCTCCGTCGCGCCGCGGCTTTTAGCGCTGTTGGCTTAGAAGATTTGCGCGATCTTCTCCAGAGAGCAAAAGCAGAGGATCGACAAACTCGCCGTTTAAGGCGGCGGCAAAGTGCAGATGCGCCCCG
>JAIRKM010000047.1 GCA_031260125.1 Helicobacteraceae bacterium
GTAGAACGTTTTTCCAATCTTGAGACAGGGCAGATTTCGACTATTGACGCGCAAATTTCTTTGGAAATCATTACAGAAGCGGCAAAACGTATTAGACCACACGCAAAGACCCTTCTTGACATTGGCTGCGGCGCGGGCAACTACACAATCAAAATGTTAAGCAAAATACCAAATTTAGAATGTTCTTTACTTGACCTGAGCAGTCCAATGTTAAATAAAGCGCATGAACGGGTAAGTGTGCATACCACGAACAATGTAAGGACAATACAAAGCGATATTAGAACCGCGCTATTGAAAGAAGAATATTTTGATATTATTTTAGCCGGCGCCTTGTTCCATCATTTACGGAATGATGATGATTGGGAACAAGTTTTCAAAAAGATATATAACTTGTTAAAACCGAATGGTTGTTTGATGATTTCTGATTTGGTAATACAGGATAGTGATGTATTGACAAAATACAGTTGGGAATGTTATGAAAAATACTTAAAGAAAATTGGAGGAAATGAATACAGTCAAAAAGTTCTTGATTATATTGAAAAAGAAGATAGCCCCCGGTCAATAAATTATCAGATAGAACTTATGAAACGGATCGGATTTAGAAGCACAGAAATATTGCATAAAAACATTTGTTTTGCGGCTTTTGGTGGAATAAAATAGAATATGGACAATTAGGATTATAATAGCCCCTGCGCCCTCTGTGGCGCACGGCTTCATTGCAGAGTTCCCACTTAGCATAACAGGACGGTATATGCTCCGCGCCTATGGCTAGGTCATTCCGCTACGCTCCATTCCCACGCCATATTCCACCCACGTTTTTGCGGCTACTGAAATACTGCGCGTTTCTTTATCGCAACCGCCAAAACGTCATATACAACCGGAAACGTTATGCGAAATGCGCCCTAAAATATTTGTAAGAATAAAAGGCAGGATCGGCAGTACGGCTGGCGGTAGCGCTAAGTGTCCTATGCGCTCTCACACCCGCCAGCCGCCGTTTGTTGGTATTGTAGGCGGTCTTCGCTATACAATACTTTCTATGTATCGCGCCTTGTACGCCGTTCCCCATTTCTCCATAGCCTCAATGATGGGCATGAGCGTTCCACAATCCGTTTTCCCTTAACCCCATAGCGTCCTCCCGTCCCTCCACCGGAAGAGTGTACAAGCCTCGCGGAAAATCGCATGAAGATCGGCACAATGCCTAGTAAGTAGGTAGAGATACTTGCAATTTAAGGAAAAATTCGGCACTATTCCAAACTAAGTTGATATACAAACTAAACATTAGCTGTTGCGTATCAACAAATCCATGTTTGGAGCGTCCAAATGGCTTCGGAGATTTTCTGGTTTCTACCGACCGGCGGCGACAGCCGCTATCTGGGCAAGAGCGAATACGCTCGTCCCGTTACCAACAAGTACCTTCGGCAGATCGCCACGACAGCGGAGACGCTTGGCTACGACGGATTGCTGATTCCAACCGGCAGCGGCAATTTTGATCCGTTTTTGACGGCGGCGACGCTGGCCAACGTTACGAACAAGATCAAACTGCTTGTCGCGCTTCGCACCTCCGCCGAAGGCTCGCCGACGGTTTTCGCGCGCAAAACGACGACGCTGGACGAAGCGTTAGACGGACGGCTGATCTTAAACGTGGTGCCGGGCGCGTGGCCTGAAGAGCTTGAAGCCGACGGCGTGTTTTTGAGCCACGACGAGCGCTACGAACAAGCCGACGAGTTTCTTACGATCTGGAAGCGAATCCTTAACGGCGAAAAAGTAACGCACAAGGGCAAATACTACAACGTCAAAGACGCGGTAAATTTCCTCTGGGGACCGCAAAGACCGCATCCGCCGCTTTATTTTGGCGGATCGTCCGACGCGGCGCACGATCTGACGGCTAAACATATCGACGCCTATCTAAGCTGGGGCGAGCCGCTAGATCAAGTCGCCGAAAAGATCAAGGACGTAAAAAATCGCGCCAAAAAGTTAGGCAGAAACGTGCGAATCGGCATTCGTTTGCAAGTGATCGTCCGCGAAACCGAAAAGGAGGCTTGGGACGCGGCCGATAGGCTCATCAGCAAGCTCGACGACAAAATTATCCAAGAGGCGCAACGCATACAAAATACTTCTGATTCCGTTGGGCAGCATAGGATCACCGATCTGCACAAAGGCGACAAGAGCAAGCTGACGATCGCGCCCAATTTGTGGGCGGGCATAGGGCTGGTTCGCGGCGGCGCGGGAACGGCGCTAGTCGGCGATCCGAAAACGGTCGCGGCGCGGCTTAAAGAGTACGAAGCGCTTGGCGCGGATACCTTCGTGCTTTCGGGTTATCCGCACCTTGAAGAGGCCGTGCGTTTTGCCGAGCTTGTCTTCCCGTTGCTTGATGGCAAAAAACCCGTTACGACAAACGACGTCGTAACCGGCGGCGTGTTCGATCCAGTCTTGCTTAAACAGCATTTCTCAAACTAAAAAAAGGATAGAAGATGAAAAAGTTGATGAAATTAGCGTTGGCGATCGGCGCGATCGTTTCGTTTGCGTTTGGAGCGCCCAAAGCGGAGCTACGCATAGGCGCGCAACCTTATCCTCTTTACGCCCCGATCTGGGCGGCGAAAGAGCTTGGTTATCTGGACGAAGAGTTTAAGAAAGTCGGCGCCACATATACGTGGAACGTCTTTGGCAACGGCCCGCTTGTAAATGAAGGCGTGCGCGGCGGCAGCATCGATCTGGGCATGATGGCCGATCTGCCCGCGATAATCGCCAAGTCGGTCGGACTAGACATTGTGGTCTTCGCCAACTTTGGAATAGGCGAAAAGGCTTTGGCGCTGATCGTGCCTACCAATTCGCCCATAAAAGAGGTTAAGGACATCAAAGGCAAAAAGATCGCCTACGGCAAAGGCACATACGCGCAACATCTATTAGCGCTTTTGGTCAATAACGCGGGGCTTAAAAACGGCGATTTCGAGCATATCAATCTCGCCGCCGGCGATATTCCAACCGCGATAAGAACGGGGCAGATCGATGGCGCGGTAATCTGGGAGCAATATATCAGTCTGCTAACGGTTCCGGGACAAGCGCGAGTGATCGCCGACGGAACGGGGATCAAGCTGGGCAACAACATCTCTTATATCAAGCAAGATTTCGCGGTTAAACATCCTGAAGTATTAGCGGCGTATATCAAAGCGATCGAGCGCGGTTCGCAATATATCAACAGCGACAACAAAGCGGCGGCTAAGCTGCTCTCGCCGACTTTCAAAGTTACGCCCGAAGTGTTGGAGAAGGTCTTTTCGCATTTCGAGTATTACGCCAAATTCCTGCCGCGAGATTTTAAGGAGATCGAGACGGTCAAAAACTACGTGCTTAAAGAGAAAATTATCAGTAAGGACGTAGATATAAAAGAGTTCGTTACGACTAAATATATCGAGGCGGCGGGTATATGAAAGGCGCGTTTGCCGTACGGTTTGCGGCGATCGCGATCGCGCTTTTCGCCTTCGATCTCTTCGCCGCGCAGAAGCCGACGCTTCGGATCGCCACAACGCCCTATCCGCTTCACGCGCCGCTATGGGCGGCAAAAGAGTTGGGCTATCTGGACGAGGAATTAGGCAAAGTCGGCGCGACATATACGTGGAATGTCTTTGAGAATGGTCCGCTGATCAACGAAGCGGCGAGGAGCGGCGATATTGACGCGGCGATTTTAGGCGATCAGCCCGCGATCATCGCTCGATCTGTCGGGCTGGACATTGTGGCGTTCGCCAATATCGCGGCTGGCGAAAAGGCGATGGCGTTGGTAGCGCCGATCGATTCGCCTATCGAAAAATTTGAAGATATTAAGGGCAAAAAGATCGCCTACGGCAAAGGTACTTATGTGCAGCATCTGCTCGTTTTATTGCTTGAAAAACACGGCGTAAAAAACGACGAGTTTGAACATATCAATCTAGGCGCTAACGATATTCCGATCGCGCTAGAAAACGCTCAGATCGACGGCGCGGTAATCTGGGAGCATTATATCAGCCTGTTGACGCTCTCTGGAAAAGCGCGAGTAATAGCCGACGGCGAGGGGATAAAACAGGGCAACATTATCGCCTACGCGAAAGCCGATTACGCCAAGACGCATCCAAAAGTTTTGGCGGCGTATATCCGCGCTCTCGATCGGGGCGCGCGTTACGTTAGCGATCATCCAGACGAAGCCGCCGCATTGCTCGCGCCCGCATACAAGTTGCCGCGCGACGTGATCGCCGCGTCGTTACAACGAATGGATTTTCACATCAAGTTTACGCCGCGCGATCTAACGGAGATTGCAAACGTGCAAAACTACCTGCTCAAAGAGAAAATTATTCGCAAAGAGGTGGATATCGCCGCCTTTGTCAGCGCGAAATATATCGATCTGGCGGGGATTTAGACTATGTTAAAACGGGTTGGTTTAGCGGCGCAATATCTCATTCTTCCCGTAGCGTTGATCGCGTTTTGGAAGATCGCGGATATTGTCGGCTGGGTTCAGCCCTACACGTTGCCGCCTCCAGAGGACGTATTGATGACGGGCGTCGAGTTTATCGAGGACGGTACGCTGTGGCAACATACGAAAGCGAGCGTAGTTCGCGTTTCGCAGGGTTTTGCGATCGCGCTGGTTTTGGCGCTTACGCTTGGGATTATCATTGGGCTCTCAAGGACGGTGGAGCGATTGACGGGAGCGATTTTGCAGGTGGTGCAACCCGTGCCGCCAATCGCGTGGATTCCGCTGGCGATCTTGTGGTTTGGCATAGGCGAGGGATCAAAACTATACATTATCGCGATCGGCGCGTTTTTCCCGATCCTGATCAACACAATCGAGGGCATCAAAAACATTGATCCCAAGTTTTTGGAGCTTGCCAAAGTGTACGAAACCTCGCGACTGCGCGTGATCGCGCGAATTGTCCTGCCGGGCGCGCTGCCGTTTATTATGGCGGGCGTGCGTCTGGGGCTTAGCATGGCGTGGATCTGCGTAGTCGCCGCCGAGCTGATCGCGGCTCAGGCGGGAATCGGTTATATGCTGATGGACGGACGATCGCTCGCTCGTCCCGACATGGTCATTTTGGGAATGCTGATCATCGGCGTTATCGGCAAAGCGCTTGACGATCTGTTGCGCAAGATCAGCAAAAAGGCGATCCGATGGCAGTAATGCCCATTTTGCAAATACGCGATTTGAGCAAGACATTCGTTGGCAAAGGCGCCGAGAATCCCGTTCTAACAAAGGTCAATCTAAGCGTAGATCGCGGCGAGTTTATATCGATTATAGGCGCAAGCGGTTGCGGCAAATCGACGCTTTTGCGAATTATCGGCGGGCTAGAAACGGCAAGCAGCGGCGAGGCGATCTTTGAAGGCTCGACGGTAAACAAACCCAGCCGAGATCGCGGTTTTATATTTCAAGATCATCGTCTGCTGCCGTGGCTTAACGTGATCGACAATATCAAGTTCAGCCTGCCGCCCAATACGGCGGGCGCGAATGAAATCGCGCTAGAAAAATTGGAGATCGTGGGGTTAAGCGGCTTTGGTCGGCGTTATCCGCGAGAGCTTAGCGGCGGTATGTCTCAACGAGCGGCTATCGCTAGAGCGCTTGCCAACAACCCAAAATTGCTATTGCTTGACGAGCCGTTCGGAGCGCTAGACGCGATCACAAAAATACGCATGCAAGAGGAGATTTTGCGCATTTGGAACGCCGAGAAGATCACGATGATCCTCGTTACGCACGACATAGACGAGGCGGTCTATCTGGGGCGGCGCGTAGTGGTGATGGGCGCCGGCGGCATAGACGCAATTCATCGTATAGAGCTTAGCTCGCCGCGCAACCGCGTCGGAGTCGATTTCGCGCGACAGAAATCGGCGATTTACAAAGCGTTTTTCGGCGATCTCGAAGCGCCGTTTGCTTACGCAATTTGAAAGAGAGGAAACAATGAACGACGAAAAATCGCGCGAAGAAGCGCTATTACAACAGGCGCTGTCGCGTTTTAACGACGAAGGGGCGATCAAGGTGCTTACGACGCTGGACGAAAACGGCGCGCCGCATCCCGTATGTAAAGGATCGCTGCGTTGGAGCGGCGAGACGATCGAGTCGTGGGAGATTTTGGAAAGTTCGCAAACCAACCGCAATCTGACGCGTTCGATCTGGTTTGACAAGCCGATCGCGATCTTGCTGATCGCGCCGGATCGAAAGGCGTACAAGTTTTCCGTCAAAGCCTCGCGCAACATTATTGCGGGCAAAGCCTTTACCCGCGCATACGAGGCGGCGCAGGAGCGTTTCAACGGACGCGGGATCGCCGGCGTGTGGCAATACGAAATCATAAGCGTCAAAGAGGAGACCGCCTCCGTGCGGATTGGCGAAGAAGAGGCGGCGCGCCCCTATTTTATCCATCTGGATCAACTTGCCAAAAAGGATAGCCAATGAGCGTGGAACGAAGCGAATTGACCTTTGACGAAGTAGCAGCGAAATATCCCGATTTTCCTCGTCTGCCGCTACTAAAAATCGATATTCAACGACGCGGCGTGGCATATACAAACGCGGCGCTGGAGCTGTTTGATCCCGCCGTTCATCAGGTTGGCGGCGCGCATATTTTCGGCAATCGCGATGGCAAAATTACGGGACGTCCCGAAGGTATGCTGCTGCGCGATGGAACGTCGCTGGTTGTTACTACGGCGCCGATCGAGCAAAATCCGTATCTGATCGACGCGATCGACGGCGAACTTTACGCCGTCAATCACGGCAGACCGATCGAGCGTGTGTGGTACTGGGAAAAACCCGACTATTACGACAAAAAAACAAGCGGCGGGATTGCGATGCAAAACGTGATCAGCGCGCGTCCGCAACGATTGTCGCTTTCGCCGTATCGTTACTGCTGGTTTTGGAGCGACGAAGGCGGCGGAGGGTGTAAGTTCTGCGATATTGTGAACAATCTGAAGCAGGCAAAAGGCGAGATCGGTATGCCGACTAGACTCAACCTTACCGACGTGAAAGAGACGCTAAGCGAGGCGTTAAAAGAGCGCGGACGCTACACGGCGATCTGCGTTACGGGCGGTAGCGACATTCGCGGCGATAGTCCCTTTGACAAGGAGGCGGATTATTATATTGAAACGCTACAAGCGGCGGGCGATTGTTTTGACGCGCCTAAACTCCCCATTCAACTGATCTGCACGGCGATGAAAAAAGATCAGCTCAAGCGTATTTACGACAACACGCCCGTCTCTAGCGTTACGATGGATATTGAGGTGTTGGACCAGGAGCAGTTTAACCGCGTCTGCCCCGGCAAGGCAAAGTGGATCGGATACAAGGAGATGAAACGCCGACTGATCGACGCGGTAGAGATATTTGGCGCAAACCGCGTGAATACGGGAACGGTAGGCGGCGTGGAACTTGCCGAACCCACGCGCTTTCGCGACGAGAACGAAGCGCTAGAGCAGTACCTAAGCGAAGCGGACAACCTAGCTGAGCATGGCGTGAGCGTTATACACTGCGTGTGGAATCCCAATCCGGGATCGGCGTACGCCGGAAGACGCAACGGATCGTTGGAGTATTACGTTCGGCTTGCTAGGGGCTTGCAGGAGATTCGGCGGCGGCATAACTTGCTAATCGACTTTGACGACTACCGTCGTTGCGGCAACCATCCGGACACCGATTTGGCGCGCGCGTTCTAGCCGTCCGAAACAATTGTAACTGATTGTGGTTAATCAAAGAAAACATCAAACCCAATCGATGTGCGTGTTTTGACACGGCGGATTTGTATGAACCGACAATGGATGATAACGTGTTTTTGCCCTGATTTTGAAACCGCGATTGTTTCGGTTGGTCGGGTTGGTCGGTTCGTAGGGGCAAGGCATGCCTTGCCCCTACATTGTCATTGCCATCATTGCCCAATAACATAATTATCCCGTGTATATGATTGGGCATTACCGTAAATTCACCCAAATCAACATTGTGTGCATGATTTTTTATTTCGTGCCACAATACATCGGCAATAATTCCCAATGGCGATAAATTTATTTTTTCATCAACGATTTTACCAAACACACATTCCATATTTTGTACGCATATTGTTACAAAATACAATCCCGCCTGCGAATAATCGTATCCTTTCAGGCGAATGCTACGGCGGTGATGTATATCGTGGTTGTAGGGCATGATTTGTTTATGTCGGCGCGCTTTCCGCTTGATCCCATCGTAACTTCGCTTTGTTTAGACCTTTATCAAATTTGTGCGGTTAGAGCGCGTAGCAAAAAGCAAATTGTGCAAAAAAGCGGCTTAACTGCTCTTTGTCCGCGAAAGGGGCGGCTATAATCGCCCGCGCCTCTCGCTCCACAAACAAATCAACTCCTTTGAAATAGCTTAGCGTTTTGCCGCGTTTGATAAGCTCCAGCGCGATCGTCTCAAAGGTCTTAAACAGCGCGCGATCGAAGCTGATCGCTTCGCGCAAAGCGTGATCGTAGGGGTAAAACTTACGCGGCGCGTTGCTGACTTGGCGCGGTTACGCCCTATTCGCAAGCCGCCGCGCTTTATATTCCTTTGCAATCTTCGTCAGCTGCCGTGCGTTCCATTCGGTATCGTTCAGCAGCGCGCCGATTACCGCGATCATGTCGGCGCCAAGTTCTAGCACAAGCGCGGCGTTTTGCGCGGTGATTCCACCTATGGCGCAGATGGGGATCGCCAGACGTTTAGCAGCGGTTTCTATAACCGATAGATCGATAACTTTGGCCTCTCTTTTGGTGTTGGAAGCAAAGCATGCGCCAAAAGCGACGTAACTCGCGCCGCTCTCCTGCGCTTTGATCGCGCGTTGTAAATCGCCGTAACAGGAAACTCCTATTATCGCGCCCTCCCCCAAAATCTTCCTCGCCGCCTCCACGCTTTGATCGTCTATACCCAGATGAACGCCGTCCGCGCCGCTTAACCTTGCTAGCTCAATGCTGTCATTTACGATAAAAAGCGCGCCGCGCTCAACGCACAACCGCCCTATAGCAGTCGCCTCAGATAAAAGCTCCGCGGCGCTAGAATGCTTGGCGCGAAGCTGCACAATGGAAGCGCCGCCCTCAAGCGCCGCACGAGCGTACGAAACGGCGCCGCGTGGTTGATTGGCGATCGCGTAAAGACCAGATAACGAGTTGCTATGATTTTTCAAACCGCTACCTTTTATATTGAATGGGAAGACAGCGCCGTTCCATGGCTGAAAATCTTCACCAACGAGCCTTACAAAGAGCTTAGCCTCGCCCCAAAAGAGATACTCGACGATCTCTTCCGCGCTCTGTTGCTGATCGAAAGGGAGATGATCGCCTACTACAAACCAGCGAAGATCAACATCGCCAGCTTTGGCAACTACCTTCCGCGACTCCACTTTCACATTATGGCACGGTTTGAGGAAGACAGCCACTTTCCCGAATCGATGTGGGGCAGGAAACAGCGCGAGGGCGGCTTAAAGCTGCCCGACAAAGCGTACTTTGAAAAACGGCTGATCGGCGCGCTAAAGTCTGCGTTTCAGGACGAGCCTTCCGCTCCAGCCTCGCCGCAAAAATGACAAGAGACGCCGACGGCGCTCTACTTTAGCTTTTCTATATACTCTCCGCTGCTGGTGTCGACTTTGATTAGATCGCCCTCCAAAACGTGATACGGCACCTGCACTGTAACGCCCGTTTCCAGTTTCGCCGGCTTCTTGCTGCCTGAGGATGTATCGCCCTTGAAATTCGGCGGCGTATCGATCACCTTCAGCGCCACAGTCAGAGGCGGCTCAACGCTGATCGGCTTTCCATTGTGAAACTGTACCGTTACCTCCGTATTTTCGATCAGCCAATTTGCCGTTTCACCCACCTGATCGGTGGTAAATCCGAGCTGCTCGTAGTTTTCTATATCCATAAACTGAAAGTGTTCGCCATCTTTGTAGAGATACTGCATCACGCTCCCCGCCAGGTCTGGCTTCTCCGCCTTATCTCCCGCGTGAAAGGTCTTTTCGATTACGCGCCCGTCGAGAAGCGATTTGATCTTCGTGCGCACAAACGCCGCGCCCTTGCCGGGCTTTACATGCTGATACTCCACAACCTTGTACGGAATGCCTTCTAGCTCTATCTTTAAACCCTTTTTCAGATCGCCCATGCTATATGCCATGTTTTGTCCTTTCCTTACAACTCGGCAAATGAAACTCTGATCGCCTCCGGCAGCGCCGCGAGCGCGTCTAAAACCGCCTTTGACACTTCGTTATCAACGATGACCAGCGCCATAGCTTTGCCCGTCTTGTCGCGCCCAAGACGGAAATCGGCAATGTTGATCCGATGGCTGCCAAGCAGCGTGCCAACCTTTCCAATCACGCCGGGCACATCGTTGTTTTTAAAGAAGATCATTCTGCCCTTTGGAACCACGTCCATATCAAATCCGTTTACATCCACTATCCGCGGGCTTTCGTTGCCAAAGAGAATGCCGCTGATATAGACGGAATCGCTGTTGGTGCTAACGCGCACGGTTACGAGGTTTTTGTATGGAATGTCTCCATCCTCTTTTTGGGAGCTTATGGCAATACCGCGCTCCTTTGCCACAAAGGTGGCGTTTACATAGTTTATGCTCTCCGCCACGGCGTTGTTGAGTACGCCTACTGCCGCAAAGACCTCAAGCGATTCCATGTATTCGGCAACCTCGCCGTAGGCGCTTACGCTAATGGAACACGCCGTGCCGCGAGCGATCTGCGATGCCAGAAACGACATTCTCTGCGTCAATTCGCAGTAGCCGCTTGCCCATTTGGGCATCGATCCCTCTTTGATTGGTAGGTTTAGAGCGTTTGGAAACGCAATTCCGCGCAGGACGTCCAGCGCGTTTTCGGCGGATTCGACCGCTATATTCACCTGACTTTCAAGTGTGTTCGCCCCCAAGTGTGGCGTAACGCTGATGTTTGGCAGATCAAGAAGCGCAAGAGAGGTGGCCGGCTCTTTGGAAAACACGTCAAGCCCCGCGAAGCGCACCTTGCCCGACTTCAAAGCGTTGCAAAGCGCCTCCTCATTGTATAGCGAGCCGCGCGCGACATTGATCAAGATAACGCCGTCCTTCATTTTGGCGATCTCTTTTTCGGAAATGATGTTCGTCGTTTCCTTGTTTTTGGGCGTGTGTATGGTGATTATGTCGCAGGCGAGAATGTCGTCAAAATTTTGCGTATAGACCATTCCTAACGAGGTAACTTTGCTGGGCTGAATGTACGGATCAAACGCCACAATTCGCATTCCAAACGCCGCCGCTCTCACCGCCACTCTACTGCCTATGTTGCCAAAGCCGATCACGCCCAGCGTTTTTCCGTACAGCTCCGTGCCGTACCAGTTTTCGCGCTTCCAAATGCGCTTCTCTTTCAGCTCGTTGTGCGCGTAAACAAACGATCGTACGGAGCAGATCAGGTGGCACATCGTCATTTCGACAGCCGCGATCGTGTTTGCCGTTGGAACGTTCATCACGACAATTCCCCGCTTGGAACAGCCTTCAATATCCACATTATCCACGCCCACTCCGGCACGGATAATGTACCTCATCTTCGCGGCGGCTGTTAGAAACTTTTCATCTACCGGCGTGGAACTGCGCGTGATCGCCAGCTCCGCTTCTCCAAGCCTTCCGTACAGCTCCTCTTTGGGAACGTCATACGCTATATCAAGATCGACATCTTTTGCCTCCGACAAAATATCGATCCCTCTTTGGTGAATGTGATCGCAGACGATAACCTTTTTTTTCATCTCATACCTTCAATATGGTTTGTTTTCATAAAGCACAACAAGCTCGGCACTCAGATCGTAGGTTGAGAGTTCCTCGATCATGCGTTCTGCGTAGCCGCGCTCTTTTGTTTTAAGCCGCACATCGTAAGAAGCATCGGCTTTGATAGTATGCTCAACTCCGCGTGTCTTAAAAAACGTGTCAAGACACATCTTTTCAAAGCGATCGGGCATCTTAAACCGTAGCACCAGCACGCTGTTCTTGCGGAAACTCGGATCGACGAGATCTATGCTTACCCTGCTCTCTTCGGCGGGCAGACGCGCAGAAAAAGGCAGATCGGCGAGTTTTTGCATCCACTCCGGCTGTGCGCTATGGCTTGCCTCCTCAATTGAGCGCTCTTCACGGCGGAACTCGGTTTCGTCAATCACCGCCCTTTGCGGGTCCCAGCCGCTTTCAATGCGGGTGATACGCCACGCAAGCGCCGCGCTCAGCGAAAGGACGACAAGCGAGAAGAACGATATAAGTAGCCATACCTTACGCAATTAAAACGCCTACTTTTTTGAAAAAGAGCCTTTGATGGCATCCCCAAGCGTCATTCGATCGTCGTCGCTGTTTAAGCTTTTCAGCGCATCACGCTCTCTCTGTTTTTCTAGCCAGCGCACCGATAGGCGAATACGTCCTTTTTGAGGCTCCAATGCGACGATGCAGGCTTTGATCGTATCGCCGTTTTTTATCTCCTCCGGCTTTAGCGGCGGCAGGTCTTCCGTACGGATCAGCGCGTCCACGCCCTCTTCGATCTTGACGAAAACTCCAAAATCCTTTATATCGCGCACCGTTCCTTCCACTTGATCGCCAATTTGGTGCTGTTTCGCGTACGCCTCAATGGGACTTTCGCTCAACGCTTTGCGGCTTAGAGAGAGACGGGAGTTTTCCGTGTCAATCTTGATCACAGCCACCTCCACTTCGTCGCCCATATTGAAGAGTTTTTTCGCGCTTACGTTCCGATCCCATGTACAATCTTCGTTGTGTAGCAGCCCTTCCACATTGCCGATCTTGATAAATGTCCCAAAATCCTTGATCGTTGTAACAACGCCTTTGAGTACATCGCCTACCTTGTGTTCCTGGGCAAAAATTTCAAACGGTTTGGGTTGGAGATTTTTGTACGAAACTCTCAGCCGCTGGTTTTCGATATCAATGCCGATCACCTCTACTTCGATCTCCTGACCGATCTGTAAGACTTCAGAGGGGTGCTTTAATCCCTTGTCCCAGCTTACCTCGGAGATATGCAGAAAGCCTTCGGTGTCGTTCCCTAGATCGACAAACGCCCCATAGTTCTCCATATTCGCCACCACAACTTTGATCACATCATGAACCTCAAGCTGATCGGCAATCTCCTGCCACGGATTGGGTTTTGCGGTTTTGATGGAAAAGGAGACGCGGTTTTTGTCCTTGTCCGTGTCGATCACCTTGACTTGAACGATATCTCCTTCCTTGTAATGCTCTGCGGGGTTTACCGGACCCTTGTGGCTGATCTCGGTGTAGTGGACAAGCCCCTCGACACCCAGCACTTCCACAAACATTCCATAATTTTGTATGCGCTTAACAGTGGCGTCAAGAACCTCGCCCGCTTCCAGAAGTTTTTTGATCGATTCCTTGCGTAATTTGCGTTGAGCGTTAAGATACGCCCTGCGCGACACAACCACTTCGCCCCTGCTCTCGTCCATCTTTAGCACGCGCGCCGTAACGGGCTTACCCACCGGTTTTGCGTCCGGTTTGAACGCGGCAAGCGAAAGAGGCATAAAACACTCTATGCTATCCGCCTCAATGATATATCCGCCCTTGTTTTTATGCGTAATCACGCCGTGCAGATCGATAGGCTCCGCGCTCTCTTTGTGAGCGGCGATAAAATCAAGCACCCTCTGCTTTTTAAGCGCTTTTTTGTGGCTTATTCTGCCGCGCTCATTCTGCAGAAGCAAAATCGTGTCGCCCTCCTTGAACAGGACATTACCCTGATCGTCCGCGATCTCCGAGATGTCTAGTTTCGCCTCGCGCTTCAAATTGATATCAACCATAGCGTGATCGTCGTTTATCTTTATAATCCTGCCGTTTAGCAGTTGTTCTCTGTGCTTTGTATCCGAGTCCTTAAACGACTCTTCTAGCAGCTTTTCAAAGTCTTCGGCGCCTTCGCCAAGCTCGATGTTGTCCAATGCCTCATTGCCCATGCCCATACCCTTTTGCCAGATGAAAGTTGCGGATTCTAGCTAAAAAATGCTCAAACACCACGATCTTTTAGCTTTAAATTGTTGATTATATCTTTAATTTATGTAAAAGTTGAATGACTAAAACTCAAGCAGGCTGTTTTTTACCTCTTCAATAATCCAATGAGGCGTAGAAGCTCCAGCGCTGATCCCGCATAGTTTTTTACCCTCAAACCACGCGCGGTCTAGTTCGTCCTTCCCCTCCACCAGATAACTGTCCGAACAATCCTCTTTAACGATGGAGAGCAACTGCTTGGTGTTGGAGCTGTTTTTTCCCCCGACGATGAGCATGACATCGGCTTCTTTCGCAAGCGCCCTCGCCGCCTCCTGATTGTCAAAAGTAGCGTTGCAGATGGTGTTGTATATCCGCGTCTCTTTGCACCGCTTGATCAGATCTTCGGCAAGCGACGCGAACTTCTCGATCGACTTTGTCGTCTGCGAAATCAGCGCCACGCGATCTTTTAGCCCGCTCCGTCGTAGCTCGTCGGCGGCGGCGACGACGATCGCGTCCTTACCCGCGTAGCTTAAAACGCCTTTGACTTCCGGATGGGTTTTGTCGCCAAAGATCACCACCTGATACCCTTCTTGATTCATCTGTTCGGCGATCCGCTGCGGTTTTGTTACAAACGGGCAGGTCGCGTCGATCACGTCATTCGTAACTTCACCGAGCCGTTCCCTGACCTTTTTTTCGATGCCGTGCGTTCTGATGATGACCTTTTTACCACTTTCTATTTCGTCGATACTTCTGGCAATCGACACGGCGAAGCGGTTTTTCAGCCGATCCGTTTCTTTGCTGTTGTGGATTAGTTCGCCCAGAGTTACGGAGTTTGGATTGTTTTCCGCAAGGCGGATCGCCCGCTTGACTCCGAAGCAGAATCCGCAGTTTGTCGCCAGTTTAATCAGCAATCTCTCGCTCTCTTATATCGCCGCACAGCGCGGAAAAAATCTCGGTAAATCTGGGGAAACTTGTGTTTACGCACTCGACATCGCGCACGGTAATCTCGCCATCGGATATAAGCGCGGCGATGGCAAAACTCATAGCGACACGGTGATCGCCGAAGCTGTCAACTTCCGCAGCGCGTATTTGCTTTTGCCCCTCGATCGTGAATCCGTCTGGCAGCTCTTTGGCGTTCACGCCGCATTTAACCAGATTTGCGACGACGCTCTTAATCCGGTCGCTCTCCTTCACCCTCAATTCCGCCGCGCCTGTTACAGAACTGATTCCGTCCGCGCGGGCGAAAAGAATCGCCAAAGCGGGCAGTTCGTCGATCAGCCACGCAATCTTCTCACTTACGTCAACGGCGCGCAGCGGAGCGTGGCGGACGCGAATATCGCCGATCGGCTCATAGCAGTTTTCACGCTCAATAAAATCCACCTTTGTCCCCATTTTTTCTAAAACCTTATAGGCTTCAATCCGCGTGGGATTAAGCGTAACATTTCTGATCAGCAGATCGCTTCCCTCCTTCAACGCGGCGGCGGCGGCAAAGAAAAAGCCGCTTGATGGATCGGAAGGGACTGTGATCTCCAGCGGTTTAAGAGGCGAACGCATCCCGCCAACGGCAATTTTAAGCCCGCCGCTTTTTATATCCGCCCCCATCGACAACAGCATTCGTTCCGTGTGATCGCGGCTTAGAAAACTCTCGCTGAACGAGCTTTCGCCTTTTGCTCTCAGCGCCGCCAAGATCATCGCCGTTTTTACCTGCGCGCTGGGGATCGGGCTGTGAAACTCAAACGGCGGCAGATCATCTTTGCCGCGTATGGCAATCGGCGCGAAACCGCCTTCTTTGCGTCCGTAAATTTCAGCGCCAATCGATCTGAGCGGATCGATCACGCGCTTCATCGGGCGGTTATTGAGGTAGCTGTCCCCGCTCAACACGAAAAAGCCTTTGCGCGCCGCCAGAAAACCCGTATAGATTCTCATCGCCGTTCCCGCGTTGCCGCAATCTAGGATCGTATGCGGCTCCTCTATCTCCTTAGGCGGAGTTATCACGATACCGCCACTTTCGTTTTTAACCGCCGCTCCAAGCTCTTTGGCTATCTGAAGCGAATGAAGAGTGTCTTGCGCTTCCAAAAAGTTGCCGATTTTCGACGGGCGATCGCTAAGAAGCGAGAAGAGAGCGCATCTATGCGATATGGATTTGTCGCCCGCATGCAGATCGACGCTTCCTTTCAGCGGACGCGCGTTTCCACCTGCCGTAAAAAGCCTCATCGTAGCTCCGCTTTGAAGCGATCCGCGAGAGAACCTAGAATCCGCTCAACAATAGCCGCGATCTCCTCTTCGGTAAGGCTCTGCTCAAACGGCTGAATGGTAAATCTGAGCGTCAGGCTGTGTTTTCCGCTCATACTCTCGTCGCTGTAGGTATCGATCGCCTTGATCAGCTTGAGTTCTGGTATTTTCAGCGTTTTCACGGCGTTTTTTATATCGCCAAAGGTGAAATCCTTGTTGATCACAATGCTCAGATCGCGCTCAACCGATTGCAGCTTTGAGTATGGCTTTGTCTCATACCTATGGGTGTATAGACGGGCAAGATCGAAGCTGGCGACGTATGTTGTATCCAGATCAAACGCCTTTGCCACGCTTGGAGATAGTTTGCCAATTTCTCCGATCGCATTGCCGTTTTGCAACACCTGCGCGCGCTGCCCCTCCTGCAAAAAAAGTCTGCGCGCGCCCTCTTTGAGTTCAAATTCGCCGATTACGCCCGCGATTTTTTTGGCAAATCTATAAAAGCTCATCTCTTCGCTTTTGCCTCTGTTGCCGATATTTGCGCGTTCCGCCGCGCCGGAAAAGACAAACGCGATCTCCCGCGAGTGGGATCGTTTGCTGTCATAGACATCGCCGATCTCAAAAAGCGCAATCGAAAGGCGGTTTTTCGCCCTGTTTTTCTGCGCGGCGTAAAGCAGATTGATAAGAAGCGTGGGACGCAGTGAGTCAAGCTGAGCGCTGATAGGGTTTGCTACGGCGAGAGTATCCGCCATCGGCTCAAAGCCAAAAAGCAAGAGGCTTTCCTTTGAGCAGAAAAGAAAGTGCAAGGACTCAAAGAAGCCGTTTGCGGCAGCGCGTGCGGCAAACGTCCTCTCCGCACGAAAGCCGATAAACCCCTTTGAGATCACGCGGCGGGAGATCGACATAGACGGCTTGGCGGCGATGTTGTCGATGCCTATCATGCGGACGATCTCTTCGCACAGATCGGCGGTATTTTGCAGATCGTGCCTGAACGGGGGCGGCGTAATGAGAAGGCTTTTCTGATCGGCGCTGGCGATCACCTCGCATCCCAGCCGCCTTAGTATAAGCGTAATCTCGCTTGTGTCGATCTCCTGTCCGGTAAGCGCGCTGATAGAGTCGTTTTGGACTTCGATCATCTCCCGCCTCACCTCTTTGCCGCCGATCAACGATTCGGAGAAAAACAAGCTGTTTTTGCCCAAAAGGGAGCTTAAAAAGTCAATCCCAATTTCAAGATTCGGTTCGCTGCCTTTCGCCGCTTTAGGAAAGAGGCAATCGCCCTTCAATTTTTGATCAAAAAGCGTTTTTGAGATCTCCTCCGGCGGGACAAAAAACGCCGAAAAGATGATGATCTTGCTCTGATCGTTCGCCAGATATCTCTCGTTGACATCTATTCCGATCCTCTCTATCTCCTCTCCGCACAGAAGGGAGTTCAGCCCGTTTTGGCGAGTCAGCCTCAATTCGCCGCTTCCAAATTTGTCAAAGTCAAATGCGCGGAACAACACTCCGGAAGAGTGCGCGGCATAAGCCGTGAGGCTGTCGATTATCTGCTCGGCTTCTATTTTTGCCAGCGCGAGGCGCAGTTTAACGATCAGAGGCAGCGTGAGAACGTGGTTTTCCATCGCCTTGATCATTACCCTCGCTGTCGCGTCGGGATCGCTAAGCAGCCTTAAAAGCCGCCCGATTCCCTTTGAATTTTCCTCGCCAGCCGCCTTTTTTATCCCGTTAAGAGGCAGATGTAGCGCCGCCGCGAGATCGCGCGCCAAGCCGTATACAGAGAGACAATCGCCGCGATTTGGAGTTAGGTCTACTTCAAAAAGCGTATCACCCAGCGCCTTGCAACTTGACAGTTTCTTGCCGGCTGTCAGTGTTCCAATGGAGGAGTCAAGCGGCAGAATACCCTCGTTCAAGCGCGGCAGCCCCAGCTCCGCCGCCGAACAGATCATTCCGTAGCTTTTTACCCCGCGCAAAACAGCCTCTTTGATCGTGAAATCATCCGCCAGCTTCGCGCCGACTTTAGCAACGGGAACAAACATCCCCGCTTCGACATTTTTCGCCCCGCATACAATGGTAAGAACATCGCTTCTCACGTCCACCTTCGTTACGTGCAACTTGTCGGCGTTGGGGTGTTTCTCGCATTCAATCACCTTCCCCACGACTACGTTTTCGTCAAACGTGAACTTTTTTGTATATGCCACTTCGTGCCCAATACGCACCAGCGCGCTTACTATTTCCTTGTCGTCAAGCCCGTCAAGCGGGACAAATTCATTCAGCCACGATCGTGTAACTATCATCGAAACTGCTCCAGCAGGTCTAGCTCGCCATCGTAGATCGATCTAAGATCGCCGATCTTGTATTTAAGTGTGGCAAGCCGCTCAACGCCTAGTCCAAAGGCGTATCCGCTGACGTTTTTGTACCCCACCGCTTTGAAGACATTCGGATCGACCATTCCGCACCCTAGCACTTCCAGCCAGCCGGTATGCTTGCACATACGGCATCCTTTGCCGCGGCAAAATATGCAGCCCATATCTACCTCGGCGCTCGGTTCGGTGAACGGAAAAAAACTCGGTCTGAACCGCACGGGGTAGTCGCCGAAAAAGAAGGAGAGAAAGTCGATCAGAATGTGTTTTAGATTGGCGAAACTCACGCCGCTACCCTCCGATACCGCCAGTCCCTCCACTTGATGAAACATAGGGGTATGCGTCATGTCAAAGTCGCGGCGGAACACCGCGCCGGCGGCTATCATCTGTATGGGCGGTTTCTGTGATAGCATCGTGTGTATCTGAACGGGAGAGGTGTGCGTGCGCAGCACCTTGCCATCATTCATATAAAACGTGTCCTGCATCTCTCTTGCCGGATGGTGCGCCGGCATATTAAGCGCCTCAAAATTATGAAATTCATCTTCTATT
Organism: Helicobacteraceae bacterium; assembly: GCA_031260125.1. Lineage (GTDB taxonomy): Bacteria > Campylobacterota > Campylobacteria > Campylobacterales > SZUA-545 > JAIRKM01. The sequence continues at coordinate 19,063 of JAIRKM010000047.1, forward strand.
AGGGGTCCGGTTTTGATCTCAAAGTTCATGCTGACAAAATACTCTACAATCTGTTCCATCGCTAGATTGACGGGGTGAAGCGATCCGTTTATCCCATCGAAGTCAAGCAGCGACACGTCGATTCGCTCTCTATCTATGGCTTTCTTCTGCTCGTTTTCGTCAAGCTCCTTTTTTTTGAGAGAGATCGCCCGCGTAAGCGCCTCTTTATCGCTATTGAGCGCGGCGGCGGCGCTCTGACGGCGCTCTGCGTCAAGCTCTTTTAGCGAGGCGAAGCCGATGGCTATGCGGCTTTTTCTGCCCAGCAGCTCTACGCGCAGCTTCTCCAGCTCTTCTAGCGTAGCCGCCTCCTGTATTTTTGATAGGTCGCTCAAAGGATGTCCTTTTGATTGGGCTTTCAGGTGCGTAATTCTAACCAACGCTTTGATAAAATCTCGTCAAATTGTAAAAGGGGGCGCAAAAATGACCATATTCACCAAAATCATCAACCACGAAATCACGGCGGATCGCGTCTATGAGGACGATTTTACGCTCGCTTTTCACGACATCGACCCGCAGACGCCGATTCATATTTTGGTTATACCCAAGAAAGAGATCGCCGATCTTCAAAGTTGCGACGATGAAACGGTCTCTCACCTCTTAAACGCCGTTCAGCAGGTAGCGAAGAAAATGAAACTTGATGAAGCGGGCTATCGCGTGGTGATCAACAACGGCAGGGATGCTGGTCAAGAGGTAGAACACCTGCATTTTCACATACTTGGAGGCACGAAACTAGGGCATAT
>JAIRKM010000009.1 GCA_031260125.1 Helicobacteraceae bacterium
TTTGAAGAGTTTCCGCTTGGCGACGAGTTCGACGTTGGACCTCTGCACATCGCTGGGGTCTATTTCCAACCCGTTGACATGGAGCCAAAGGCTTTAGCGGGCAACCTTGCAAAAAACAAGGCGGATATGCACATGGAAGCGGATATTTCCGCCAACAAGGAAGGCACCAAGCTTGGCTACGGCGAGGGCGACTTTGTACCATTCCTTACCGTGAAGTACAAAATTCAAAAGAAAGGAAGCACCAAGGTGCAGGAAGGGACGTTTATGCCTATGAACGCGAGCGACGGTCCTCACTATGGCAACAACATCAAACTTGACGGCGCAGGCACGTATAAGGTTACCTTTATCATTGAAAATCCCGAAAGAGCGGGCTATCTGCTTCACGTGGATAAGGAGACGGGCGTAGAAGGCAGATTCTGGGCAAAGCCAATTGAAGTAAGCTGGGACTTTAACTGGGTTCCGCGCAAGTGGTAAGAAGGGTCTTGATCTTATTTTAGTACAATGCGCTCCGATTGCTCCTAGCGCGCCATTTTTTGGGCGTGTGCCGATCGGGGCGCTTTGTGTTGAAAAGAGATTGGATAAGTAGGATAAAGAATGCTTCACTATTTGGTAAACGTAACAGATACGTTGTTTTTCCCTGCCGTATTGATAGGCGTTGTACTTGGAATCTACGCGGGATCGGTAAAAGGCAAAGCCATGCTGATCGGCGCCGCGCTTGGCGCTACCATCGCCCTTGCCGCTGCTTTGATAAGACAGTTTGAGCCAAAGGCGCTTACACGCGAGTATTACGATCTTGCCATTCTAATTCCCATGGTAGTTTTCTTGATGGCGCTTGCGATCGTTACGGCTTTAAGATTGCATATAGAAAAGATAAGCGTCGCAAGCAATATAGTCGTTTTTGCGGTTTTGCTTTTGACGCTTGCGTATTCACTGACGGATATTTTTATCTACCCGTTTGAGTTTTTGAACGGGCTGGACAGCTTTTACGATAAAGAGTTCGCGCTCAGAGTGTTTGGTTACGCCGCGGCGCTTTTGATCCTACTCACTCTTTGCGGCGCCGTTTATAGCGTCTCTCGCGGCGCTCCAACGGAGATTCTTGTCTTTTGCGCCGTATCGATCACGCTTCTGATCGCATTCGACAAACTTCTATCGGTTTTGTCTATTTTTTACAGCCGCAAGATGCTTCCGGACTACGGCTGGCTCACAAGCGCGATCTTCTTTTTGATATCAAATAGCCAGAGCGTTATCTTCTATCTCGTCTGCGGTTTGACAGCGCTGATCTCTCTTTCTTTATATCTGTGGGATCGTATGCAGGCGCAAGAGGGGGCAAATCCGGCGATCACACGAAAGCTGATTGCCGATTCAAGAAGAAGAAGGCGGCTCTCTTTTCTTACCGTTTTCTCCTTGTTTTTGGCGGCGCTTTCCTTAAACGGCGGCGCTTGGCTGAGCGAGCAGAATATAGAGCTTTCCCCGTTGATCGAGGTTAAAGATATAGACGGCGTTATCTCTTTTTCATTAGACGAATTTGACGACGGGCATTTAAGAAGATATGTATATAAGACAAAAAATGGAATCGATGTTAAATTTCTCATTATCAAGAAAAAACGCGGCGGATACGGCGTAGGGTTGGACGCCTGCGAAATATGCGGAGTGGCCGGATATTATGAGAAGAACGACAGGGTCATCTGTTCGCGTTGCAGCGTGGCGATCAATATCGCCACCATCGGTTTTTACGGCGGCTGCAATCCGATCCCGTTTCCGTACGAAATTACAAACTCAATGCTTCATATATATATATCAGCGTTAGAGAAAGAGGAGAATAGATTCAGATAATGTTTTATCAGATGATAAAGGGAGCGTTTTCACACCAGAGAGGCAAATTTATTATGATTGCCCTGACGATCGGGCTGGGCATCTCTATGGCTACGGCTATGCTAAACGCGATGCTGGACGTGGGAGAGAAGGTCAATCAGGAGCTACGGGCATACGGCGCCAATATCGTTATACGCCCAAAGTCAACCTTTATCCTCTCCGATCTGTACGGCAGCACAGAGGGCGAATATACCCCCAGCTTTATATCTGAAAACGACATTTTGAAGATAAAGACGATCTTCTGGGGGAACAATATCGTTGATTTCGCGCCCTTTCTGCCCGTTGAGGCAGATATTAACGGCGAAAAGTTTCGTCTTATGGGAACGTGGTTTAATAAAACCTCGCGGCTGCCGACTGGCGAAGATGTAACGACGGGAATTGTCAACCTTAAATCATGGTGGCATATCAAAGAGGGCGAATGGATAGACGATGATGCCGAGAACGAGGTTATGCTAGGAAGCGAGGCGGCTGAAAGGCTGCGGCTTAAAAGCGGGGACACTGTGAAAATAAAGGGCGGCGAATATATCGTTAAGGCAGTTTTTGCGGCTGGAGGGGAGGAAGACGGCGACATATACATGCCGCTGAAAACCGCTCAGAATATCTCAGGAAATCTTGACAAAGTTTCCTATATAGACCTCAGCGCCTTAACGACACCCGCAAGCGATTTGGCGCGGAAAGCGGCTGAAGACCCTAGCTCTCTTAGTGTCGATGAGCATGAGGTGTGGTACTGCACCGCCTATATCAGTTCGATCGTCTATCAACTTGAGGAGGCGATCCCCAACATAAGGGCGAAAGCTGTCTTACAAATATCCGAATCGGAAGGGGAGATATTAAACAAAATTCAGCTTCTTATGCTTCTTTTAACCGCTCTGGCTCTCGTCTGTTCCGCTTTGGGCGTTTCAAATCTCGTAACTGCCTATGTGATAGAAAAGAGCGTTGAGATCGGTTTATTGAAGGCGATCGGCGCTCTTGATCGAGAGGTCGTTGTCATGGTTCTCACGCAAGTTATGATCGCCGCCGCGTTCGGCTCCGCGTTGGGTTATTTTGTAGGATTGCAGCTTGCCTCGCTGATAGGTCATATCGTTTTTGGCGCGAATATAGAGCCAAATATATTGGCCGTTCCGATCTTGATCTTTCTCGTTGTTATTACTACTCTTTTGGGCAGCATACCGTCTGTGAAGATTCTGCTATCCACCCGTCCGGCGGTAACGCTTCATGGGTAAGAGCGCCAATGTCAAAATGTTCGTTACGGCGCTTTTTGCCTTTTTTTTGCGGAGGCGATCCCGCGCTGCAACGGCGTTTCTGGCGATCGCGATCGGCGCGACAGCGCTGTTTGGAATGATGACGATCTATTACGATCTGCCCGATCGCCTCGCTAAGGTTTTCCGTGCCTATGGTGCGAATCTGGTTTTAGTCGGCGAGGAAGCGCTTACGAAGGAGGAGATAGAAAACATTAGGGAGTTTCTGCCGCAGGATTCTTTGATCGGCATCGCTCCTTACGCCTACAGAAGTTTAATGCTGAATTCAAGGTTGGCTACGGCGGCATATACCGATTTGAGCGAAGCGCTCGCGATCAGCCCGTACTGGCAGATTAAGGGAAGGTTGCCGGAAAACGCAAAGGAGGCGCTGATCGGTTCCGATCTTGCCGATACGCTGAATGTGAAGATCGGTTCGGCGGTGAAGCTCAAAGATGTCAACGAGGACGTTCTCATCACGGGCATAGTAAAGACGGGCGGTAGCGGTGATATGTTTTTGTTTCTTGAGATCGAGGCGATGGGGGTGGATTACGCCGCCGATCTCGCGGAGGTAAGCGTCAGTCTCACTGGAGACGGGCTTGAGAGGCTTCAGAACTCGCTGCGCGAACGCTTTCCCCACATAACGCCCAAGCCGATCAAGAGAGTGGCGAACTCGGAAGCCTCGACGCTTAATAAGATCGAAGCGCTAGTCGCGCTGGCGACGATCGTGGTTCTTGCCCTGACGCTGATCTGCGTTTCCACAACCATGACCGCGATCGTTTTAGAGCGGCTTAAAGAGATCGGCTTAAAAAAGGCGATCGGCGCTAGAAGCGGGGCGATCATAACGGAGTTTTTGTCAGAGGCGCTGGTTTTGGGTCTTGTGGGCGGCGCGTTTGGCTGTGCGCTGGGATTTGCCTTTGCCAATTACGCAAGCAATTCTGTCTTTGGGGTATCGGTCAATTTCAGCCTCGCCCTGGCGGTCGCCTCAACGCTTATATCGATTGTTTTTACGGCGTTTGCCGCGATTTTTCCCGTATATTCCGCGGCGAATATAAATCCGATTATCGCTTTGAGAGGAGAGTAGCATATTGTGAATATTGTAGAACTTAAAGAGGTCTCTGTCGTATACGATCAGATCGCGGCGTTGCGCGGCATAAACTTAGAGGTAAAAAAGGGCGAAATGCTCGCGGTTATGGGTCCTTCTGGATCGGGCAAAACAACGATGATGAATATCATCGGCTGCCTAGATCGCGTAACGAGCGGCGATCTGATCTTAGACGGGGAGAACATATCAAAGGCAAGCCTGAAAAAACTCACCGACATAAGAAAAGAGAAGATAGGCTTGATCTTTCAGCAGTTTCATCTTGTCCCCTACTTGACGGCGCTGCAAAACGTGATGCTCGCTCAGTACTATCACAGCATCGTTGACGAGAAGGAGGCGCTTTCGGCGCTTGCGCGCGTGGGGCTGGAGAAGCGGTGCGAGCATCTGCCCAAGGAGCTTTCCGGCGGGGAACAGCAGAGAGTCTGCATAGCAAGGGCGCTGATCAACTACCCCAAGCTGATCTTAGCCGACGAGCCGACCGGCAATCTGGACGAAGCGAACGAACAGATCGTGATCGATATTTTTAAGGGCATCAACGCCGATGGAAGCACGATCATCATCGTAACCCACGATCCAGAGGTGGCAAAAAGCGCGGACAGGATCGTAACGCTCGAACACGGCAGGGTCGTCAAATGACGGCGCTTTAGAGGCGTTTCAGATACAATACCCGCGACAACAACCGCGTTATCAGCGGAGCGAGAGGTAGCTTTGTTTCAACTGGTAAAGGCGGCGCTTTGAAGTGCGCCCACTGCGGCTTGGAGTGCCGCGAGATAATCACAGAGGGCGATCTCTCCTTTTGCTGCGAGGGTTGCCGCGGCGTCTATCACCTGCTGCGCGATATGAAACTAGAGAGATTTTACGCGCTCAAAGGCGGCAGTACTCTTTCGGCGCCTAAAGAGCCTTTATTCGACAGCGGGCGTTTTGACAGCGAAGCCTTTAAGAGGCGCTACGTCAAAGACAAAAACGGCTTCAAAGAGGTAAGCCTGATATTTGAGGGGATACACTGCACCGCCTGTATCTGGCTCAACGAGAAGGTGCTTGAGCGTACGGAGGGGATCAAGAAGACGCAGATAAACTTTACGACGCACAAGGCGAAGATACTTTTTGATCCGGAAAAGATCACGCCTAGTCGTATTGTCGATACGATCCGATCGATCGGATACGATGCCGCGCCGTACGATCCGCAGCTTGCCGAAGCGCACGCCGAAAGAGAGCGCAAGGACTACTACACCCGCCTCGTCGTAGCCGTATTCGCCGTGATGAACGTGATGTGGCTGGCGGTGGCGCGTTACCTTGGGCTTTTCAGCGGGATGGACGACGCGCTTGCTAGAGTGATCTACCTCGTGGAGTTCTGTTTGGCAACCCCCACGCTTTTCTACAGCGGCTGGGTCTTTTTCAGAGGCGGCTACTACGCCCTCAAAAATGGCTTTGTTACGATGGATCTGCTGGTCGCCACAGGCGCGACGCTTACCTATCTATACTCGATCTATGCCGCGCTGATCGCTGGAAATGAGCCCTATTTCGATTCGGTTACGATGATTATCGCTTTCGTGCTAATCGGCAAGTTTTTGGAGGTCAAGGCGAAGAAGAACGCGGTTGACGCGCTAGACCTGCTGCTTGCCGAGTCTCCGTCCGAAGTGGTGCGGGTGCGAGACGGCACAAGGGAGCGCGTTGCGCCGGAAGTGGTAATCGCGGGCGATCTGATAGAGGCGGCGGCGGGAGAGAGGATCGTGTTTGACGGCGTTGTCGTAAGCGGAGAGGCGCTTTTGGATATGGCAAGCCTCTCTGGAGAGAGCGAACCGGTTGCCGTAAAACCCGGCAGCGTCGTTTTGGGAGGCGCGATCAACGCCAACGGCGTTTTGCTGATCGAAGCGCGGAAGGATTACGAGCATTCCACCTTCAAAACGATCGTTACTTTGCTTGAAGAGTCGCTTGAGAACCGCCCGTCGATAGAGAATCTGGCAAACAGGCTCTCGCGCCGCTTTTCGTCCACCGTGCTGATAATCGCCGCGCTGACTTTTTTGGGGTGGTTTGTGGGATCGCCGTTTAATCAGGCGCTGATGGTCGCCGTGAGCGTGATCGTGATTGCCTGCCCCTGCGCGCTCGCGCTCGCGACACCCATTGCTTCCGTGATCGGGGCGGGTGAAAGCGCCAAACGGCACATTCTATTCCGCGCCGCGCGTCATCTGGAGACGATGGCAAAGGCGAAACGGCTTCTTCTGGACAAGACGGGAACGCTTACGGAAGGCAAGCCCGCCGTTATTTCCTCTCAATACTTTGACGGCTTTGACGGCGGCAGGCTGCTGGGGCTGATCGAATCTAGCACTCACCCTGTCGCCGCGGGGGTGAGGGAGTTTCTTCTCTCGCAGGGTTTTGCGGCGGCGCCGGCGCGGGGGATTACAAATATCGCGGCGCGGGGCGTGAAGGCGGACGGGCTGCTTGGCGGAAACGCGAAGCTGATCAGGGAAAACGGCATTGAGGTTGAGGAGGAGGATATAACGCACTTTTTTTTCGCTGACGGCGGGAGGATTCGGGCGAAGTTCCGCCTCGCCGATCGGCTAAGACCCAACGCGAAGGATGCGTTGGAGCGTTTGCGGCGGATGGGGCTGAGCGTAACGCTACTGACGGGAGATACAAAGCTAGAAGCGGCGAGGGTCTCTGCGGAGCTTGGCATAACCGACACGCATTCTGAGTTGCTACCGCAGGAGAAAGCGGCGCTGGTGGAGCGCTACAGGAGCGAAGGGATGGTGGTGATGGTGGGGGACGGCTTGAACGATTCTATCGCGCTTGCAAAGTCGGATATAGCCATTGCAATGCACAGCGGCACCGACACCACAATTGCGGTGAGCGACGTTATCCTGTTGAGAAGCTCGCTTTCCGATCTGGTCAGCGCCTTTGCGATCAGCCGCAAAACCTACCGGACGATCAAGCAGAACATCGCCTTCAGCTTTATCTACAACGCGCTTTCGATCCCTCTGGCTATGTGCGGCTTTGTGATGCCGCTGATCGCCGCTTTATCTATGTCGCTTAGTTCGCTGATCGTTGTGGGCAACTCATTTCGCATAAAAAAGCGGGAGGCAGAGTGAGTGAAACGTTGTAAAAACCGGCGCAATAAAGCAGAGGCGTAAAGAGGCGGAGAGTGAAAAAAGCAACAGCACTGCGCGTCTGGCTCACCAGATCGTTCAAGCCGTTTCTGTTTCGGGGGGAAGCCGATGAGAGGCTGAACTTTCAAGAGGTTAAGAGAGTCGGCTTGTATGTGCATATTCCCTTCTGCGAAACCATCTGCGGATTTTGCCCGTACTGCAAATCGCCCTACGAATCAAAAAAAGCCGCCCGCTATGTCAAGGCTCTCATCGGCGAAATCAGAATGATCGGCAAGCAGTGCGCGGGGGTTAAAGAAGCGACAAGTCTCTACTTTGGAGGCGGCTCTCCCGCGCTTTTGCGCGAATATATTGGGGAGATCGTTGAGGCTGTAGGCGGATATTTCAGAGTCACACAGGGAATCGGCGTGGAACTGCGCCCGTCGGACGTCAATGTCGAAACCCTTTTGTCTTTGAAGCGTGCGGGAGTTTCCAAGATCAGCATTGGCGTACAGTCGTTTCAAAGTGCGGCGCTTGCACAACTAGGGCGTCCGGCTCCCGATACGGCGGCAATTAAATCGGCGCTTGCGCAGGTGCCGTTTGAGACGGTTTCCGTGGATCTGATCTTTGCGACGCCGCGTCAGACCTTCGAGGATCTACGGCGCGATATCGACACGGCTTTTGCGATCGGCGCGAATCACGCGGCGATCTATCCGTTCGTCAACTTTTCATTCGCGCAAAATCGTGGCGGCACGATGGGCGAAAGAGAGAAGCGGGCGTTGCTTTACCGCATCGGCGAGTATTGCGAAGGCAAGGGATATGTCCGAACCTCTGTATGGACGTTTGCCAAAGAGAGCGGCGCGCTGTATTCGTCGATGACGAGAGATAACTTTCTTGGTTTTGGCTGCTCAGCGACGAGTCTGCTGATGGATCAGTTTAAGATCAACACCTTTTCTGTGGACGAGTATATAAACCGCGTGGGGGAGACTCGCCTGCCCACCTCTTTGACCCTTCGTTTCACGCGGCGCCAGCGCATGGTATATTACCTCTTCTGGACGGCTTACACTGCGCGGATCGATCCGCGCGGCTTTGAAGATACCTTTGGCGTTGCGCTGGAAAAGGAGTTCGGGCTTGAGCTGTTTTTGGCGAGGGCGGCGGGTCTGATTGAAAAGAAGAACGGCATCTACCGCTTAACGCGCCGCGGCATATATTATTATTACTATTTTGAGCAGTTTTATACGCTGGCTTATATTGACAAGATGTGGGGAGTTATGCGCAAGACGGCGTTTCCGGATCGGATCGCGCTGTGAAGGCTGAGATCGGATTAAATACATGAATTGGAAGCGAATGGTGAAATTTTCGCTATTTGGTCTTTCGACAATTTTGTTTAACAGAAAAAAGGCGATTTTAGGGACGATCATCATAACCGATAAATGCAATCTCTCATGTAGCCATTGCGCCGTCAATAATATAAACGCCTTGATCTATTCGTATCGGCAGATCAGATCGGAGATGGAGAGTATTTATAAGCGGGGCATTCGGATACTGTTTTTCTGCGGCGGCGAGACATTTCTATGGCATGATAGCGGTAAAACGCTCAGGGACTTAGTAATTGAGGCAAAGGAGATCGGATTTGATATTGTAAATGTTGTTACAAATGGTACGCTGCCTATCGATCTTCCGGAAGCGGACATTATTTTGCTTAGTCTCGATGGAAACGAAGAGCATCATAACGAAATAAGGGGGAATACCTATCGACAGATCTTAGCCAATATTCAAAGCGCGTCCTTTTCAAACATCATCTTGTATATGGCGATAAACAAAATAAATAAAGGAGACATAAAACACGTTTGTGATGTCGCCGCGAACGAAGATAATGTTAAAGCCGTTTCATTTAATTTCCACACTCCATACGCTGGTACTGAAACGCTTGCGCTAAGTGTTGATGAAAGGCGCGAATGCTGCGGCAGCATTGCCGATCTGATCGATAGCGGCTATCCTATATTTAATCTTAAAAGCGCTTTTGCATACATTGTTGATAACAGTTTTCCGGTTCCGTGTTATCAGTGCATTGTCATTGAAAACGGCAGAGAGTTTATATGCGGAAGATGTATATCTAGCGACGGATTATGCGAAAAATGTGGCTATTTTTTCGCGGCTGAGTATTCGCTTGCGTTTAAGGGCAATATAAAGGTGATCCGCGAGATGTTTAAAACCTATACGCGCTATGTGTAGGCATATAGTTAGTCATTGGCAAACTTTATTGGACCGTCGGCTGAACCATCGACAAATTGGCGAACGATCTCATTGTCGGAATTTTTGAATTTTTCCGCCTCGCCGTAATCGACAATCCGCCCCTCAAAAAGCATAGCGATATAATCCGAGCATTTGAAGCTCTCTTTTATGTCGTGGCTTATTAAAACGCTGGTTACACCAAGCTCCCGCTGCAATAAAAGTATAAGCTGGCTTATGCGATCGCTTGTGATCGGATCAAGCCCGCTGGTAGGCTCATCGTATAAAATCGCCTGAGGATCAAGAATGATCGTTCGCGCCAAGCCTACTCGCTTGCGCATTCCGCCGGAGAGTTCATGTGGATAGAGGCATAATACTTCACGCGGCTTCAACCCCACAAGCTCCAGCGATCTCTCGATTTTTCTATCCCGTTCCAGCGGCGTTAGCTTGGTGTGTTCGATCAATGGGAATTCAACATTTTCCTTGACATTCATACTGTCAAAGAGCGCCCCGCTTTGAAATAAATATCCCACCATTTTCCTGATCTTGTATAAATTCTCTTTACTGCCGGCGTCAAGCGTTATCCCGTTAACTTCGATTGTGCCGCGATCGGGCGTCATTAAGCCAATTATATGTTTTATTATTGTTGATTTGCCCCCGCCGCTTATGCCAAAAATAGTCGTTGTTTTGCCGCTTACAAAATCAACATTTACTCCACGTAAAACCTGTTTTGCGCCAAAGGATTTATGAAGGTCTCTGATGGTTATCATATAGTTTGTGCCGTAAATCCGCGCGTTAGATTCGCGTAATCTCTGTAAAACTCCGCGTAGCGGCAGCCTTTGAGTTCTTCCGTAAGGCTCTCTTCCTGATCGTACCCGCATTCACACGCAAGAAACGGAATTTTACGATCCTGCGCGATCGTTATGATCTCTCTTAAAATTTCCGTTCCTTTTTCACCGCCTATAAGAGCTTCACGCGGTTCAAAAAGCAACGTCCTATTAAGCGGATAGTCATCGGCGATATAGGGCGGATTGGAAACAATTATGTCGCACTCCGTATCGACGCCGTCTATAAAAGGAGTGCAGACGAATTCTATTTGATCGGATACGCAAAAACGCTCCGCGTTGCGCCGCGCTAGAACAATTGCTTTCTCATTTATATCGGTTGATAAGATTCGTGCGTCTGGTCGAAGGATTGCCAGCATAACGGCGATCACTCCGCTACCGCTTCCAATCTCAATGATTCTTGGATTTTTGATTGACTTTATGAGACGAAGGACATGATCGATCAGCAGCTCTGTTTCCGTTCTTGGTATTAAAACTCCTTTTGAGCATAGAAACTCTCTTGAATAGAAACTCACCTTACCCGTTATGTATTCAATCGGCTCATACTTTCTGCGCCGCTCGATCATCTCATAAAATTTTTTCTCGTCGATCTCCGCTTCGCCTTTTGTTATAATTTCCGTTCTTGACATTCCGCTGGCGGAAGAAAGCAGGATTTCCGCCTCAAACCGCGCTCGATCGGCTACGCCGCGAAGAGAATCAGTTCCGACAAGCAATAATTCGCTCAGCGATTTCACAATATCCCTTTAGAAAAGGTAATTATGCCAAAAGAAACCATTGTCCTTTTTGACCTTGACGGCACCTTAATCGACTCGACAGAGGCAATTGTGGAGAGCTTTTTTGTCGCGCTTGATCGCTTCGGCATCAGCCGCCCCGGCGACAAAGAGATCGTCTCTATGATAGGCAATCCGCTGACGGCGATGTTTGAAAGGCTGGGCGTAGCCGCGGATATTTTAGATGGCGTTGTGAGAAGCTACAAAGAACACTATCAATCGATCTGTTTGGAAAAAACGGTTCTGATCGACACGGCGGCGGAAGCGGTGAAGACGCTTGAAAACCACGCGAGGCTGGGGATAGTAACGACGAAAACCAGCCATTTTTCCCGTATGATTATCGATCATCTGGGAATTGGCGGCGCATTTGAAACGGTGATCGGCTTTGAGGATGTAACCCGCACAAAGCCGGATGCCGAACCGATTAAACGGGCGCTTGAGGCGCTAAGTTACGATGGTGGCGCGGCGTTTATGGTGGGGGACACCCCTATTGATATGCAAGCGGCGCAGAGCGCCGGCGTTACTCCAGTTGGGCTTTTGTGCGGGTTTGCGCCTAAAGAAGAGCTTTTGGCGTTTACCTCCGCGCTTTTTGAAACGCCGCTTGAAGCCGCCCGCTATATTCTCGGCGTTTCCTCCTGAACGGATGCGTCCTTATGCGCCTAGGGCTTCGCAAGCCGCCGCAGATTTAGCGCAAAGAGCGTTAGCAACGCGAAGGCAAAAACCTTGAAGAGCGCCTCCGAAAGGCTGTGAACGGCGTGAAAAGACGGAGAGCTTAAAACTTCAATGTCCTCCGATCGCGCGGCGGCAAGTATAAACGGCGTGCAGTAGAAGGCGAAGACGCCCCCGCTGATCACCGCCGTGAGCGCGGCGATCAAAAAGCCCGCATTGCATCTTTTGATCCGCCACTGCCAGCACTCGTACGCCGTTATCACGATCAGCGCGGCGATCAGCGCGTAGTTAAAACGGCGGAAAATTTCACTCATCAGCTTGCCCGACTGATATAGGTCAATCGCGGTATCCATATAAACAGAGGCGCGGAAGATCACCGGCGCGGTAAGCGCCCCAAGCGTCATAACCGCGCCAAAGAGCGTGCCTAGCAGCACGATGTAAATTGCGTCGATCCAAAATATCCTGTTCAAAACATCACTCCAAAACCTAAAGAAAATTGCAACTCTTTGTCTTTGCGTGTCCACGCCTCTATATCTGGCTCGTTGCCTTTACGGTCGATCTGCCACTCCCTGATGGCGTAGTCAATTGCGAAACGCGCCCGCAGACGATCCGTAAGCATAACATACGCGCCAACGCCGGCGCCGTATGAGAAGTGCGTAAGCGTGTTTGTGCGGGCGTATGTGTTGCCAAGCCCGATCGAGGCTCTGACGAACGGCAGCGAGTTAAATGGCGAGTATTCCGAAAGCGACGGCATTATAAACGCGTAGCTAAATTGCGCCTCGTCCGCTTCCCGATCGGAGAAGAGCGTCAGCATAAGCTCATCGCTAAGCGAATTAAACTGGTAGCCTACGTGCAGCGCCTCGCGCCAATAGTCGTCCGCGCCGCCGCGGTTGAGACGAACGTAGCCTAGAGAACCGCCCACTTCCACCATCTGCGCCGCGCCGCCGACGAACAGCGCGAAAAGAAACATTACGCTGCGAAACACCACCGCCCCTCAAAAAATAAGCTAAGCGGCGTATTGTATAACTCTTTTGGTTGTAGAATCACTAACTTTGTCAGAGTGGAGGTCGGGTGGAAGCGAGACGATACGACAAAACATTTACAGTCAAGACCGCCACAATCGCCAAAAGCCTCTCCGATCTGGCGGAACGGGAGCGCGTCTTAGCCGGCAGCATTGACTTTGATCTGTTAAAGGTGCGCACCTATGTCAAGGAGAACGACGAGTACAAAGAGATCGACAAGGCGAGCCTTGAGAGAATCAAAGACAAGGCGTGCCTGCAAAACCCAAAGGTTCAGTTTTTGCAGGAGTACGATGTGCGCTTTCGTCCGGTCGCCCAGCAGCCTTTCAGGTTAAATATCTCCGCCGCCGCCGATAAATTTCGTACGGTGGCGGAAGTAACTGTCAAACGCGGCTCGATCATTCAAAAAGGGGTGGAGCCGCAGACGCTCTACGCCTTTTTCAACAAGCTCAAGCTCAAGCAGTCGATGATCGTATATCTTTTTGACGAGGAGTTGCGCGCGGGCGTGAAGGGATTGTGCGCGTTCGCAGATGGCAAGCCGATGGAAAGCGATTTTAAGCTCATTTTGGCGCGCTGGCTTGCGCCGGTGGAGACGGTGAACGACGCGTTTATTTGGCATTACAGGCAGAAGGAGGCTGAAGCCGGCAAGAACGATCGGATCAACTACGCCGAGCGCGGATTTGTAACGGGTGTTTCCGCCGGCGAGATGATCGCCGAGTATGTCTTTCCCAAAAAGGGCGAAAACGGACGATCGTTTGATGGCAGAGTGATAGAGCAGGGCGAGCCTAAGGTTGGCTTCGTCACGCAGTTTAACGTCGATGAGAAGACGATAGAGACGCAAACCGACAGCCAAAGCCGGCGATATGTGGCAAGGACAGACGGATTTGTGCAGTTTGACGGCGCCGCGCTGTCCATTGGCAAAACCATCTCTTTGAGCGAAGTCTCTCTGAAGACGACGGGCAACATCAAGGTTGGTCTGGACAGAGAGATTGAAGTTGAGATTATGGGAAAGACCTCCGGCGAAGAGGTTATCGGCAACGATATGGTCGTGGAGGCGGATGTCGTTACGACGAACGGCGGCGTCGCCAGCGGCGCTGTTGTAACGGGAAACACGATCTCCATAGGCGGCTCTACCCACATGAATAGCGAACTGATCGCCAAAAGCATTGAGGTCAACGTGCTACGCGGCAAGGCGAGCGGCGAAAAGGTTACGATCAAATCGCTTGAGGGCGGAAGCGTGCGGGCTGGGTTATGCGAGGTGGGGCAGGCGGTCGGCGGAGAGATTAACGCCGAAAGCGCGATCGTGGACGGGCTTTACGGCAAAACCCGCATCACCGCCACCAAGTCGATCGTCATAAAGCGCGTCATTAAGGGCGAAAACAGGCTTACGATCGATCCGGGCTCAAAGGAGGAGGATCGCGCGCTGATCGCGTCGGTGATGGAGGCGATCAAAGAGATCAAGAAGGAGATTGAGGAACTCAAGCGCGCTCTTAGCGACTATGCGGCTTACATCGCCAAAAATGGTTCCAGTTTCAAGCAGATACAGGAGATTCTGGCGGAGGATAAGAAAAACAACATCACCTCATCGGAGGTGTACGCCAAGATGGCGCGGGAGTTTACGCTTGTGCAAAAGAAGCAGGAGAGCGCGGAGAACGCAATCTCAGCGCTGGAATCGCAGATTGCCGACAAGCAGACCGAGATCGAGCGGTTCAATAAACAGACGCTAGAGGCGGCGATAAGCAACGAAGGCGCCGTGTGGGCGGGGCATAACGAGGTAGTCTTCCGACTGCCGGTGCTGGGTATGGATTATTGCCGGACGCTCTCGGACGGCGTGCGCGTAACGAAGCTCTCACTGGTAGAGGCGCGAGAGGGCGGATACGAGATAAAATTGGTTTATGGGTAAAATTGCCATAATTTTTACCGAAGATACAAGCGGCGCGACAATCTCTTTGAAGCGGCAATTTTGCCGCGTGAAAGGGCGCGATCCAAAGGACGCGGAACTGTGGGACTAGCGGATCGCTTAGCCTGAAAAGAGATGGCAAAGCGCAGAGACAACATAAAGAGGTGCTGTAATGAAAGAGGTGTTTGAAGGCATCGCCAAAGCGACGAGCCGCATAGCGGAGGCGCTGGCGTACGACGATACCGGCTATTCAGACAACAAAAACGCTACAGGGGACGTGCAGCTTAAACTGGACATCAAGAGCGACTATATCGTTGAAGAAGAACTCGCGCGCATTCCGACGATAAAAGCGCTTGCCAGCGAGGAGCAGGAAACGGTGCATACCGTAAACAGCGGCGGGCAATATCTGATCGGCTACGATCCGCTGGATGGCTCGTCGCTGGCGGGGGTCAACCTTGCGGTGGGCTCTATTTTTGGCATATACGAAAACAGCTTTATCGGCGCGAATCTGATCGCCGCTTCATACGTGATCTACGGTCCGCGAATTGAGATGGTAACGGCGTACAAGCACAACGTGGAGCTGTGGCGGCAAGACAATTCGGGAGAATTCAAATTTGTTCAAACGCTGAGGTTGAGGGAGAGCGGTACGCTTGTGGCGCCGGGCGGAACACAGCAGCACTGGTATCCGCACCACAAGAGGCTCGTCGATCAGTTTTTCAGCGAAGGCTACCGCTTGCGCTATTCGGGCGGCATGGTGCCCGATCTGCATCAGATTTTGATCAAAGGCGGCGGGATATACTCCTACCCCGGCACAACCGACAAGCCGGGGGGCAAAATACGGCTGGTATTTGAATCGATGCCGTTTGCCAAAGTGTTTGAGATGGCAGGCGGCGCGGCGCTTGACGATATGGGAAAGAGGCTTTTAGACGGCGCTCCAAGCTCGCACCATGCGACTTCGCCCTGTTTCATAGGCTCCACAACTGAGGTAGAAAGGGCGATACAGGCGTATGGAAGCGCAGCTTGATCAGTACGAAACAGAGATGGTTGAGCGGATGGAGGAGATGAAAAGCTGCCAGCGCGATCGCCGCGATGAGAGCTGTTTTAATTGCGAAAGCCTCCTTGGATGCCAGCTTAGGGAGCGCTACGTCGAGGCGGTTTACGCCTCAATGAATAAGGGTACGGGCGGCGGATTTGAGTTTTAGGAGTCAGCGTGGATAGACGTTTTTATGTAACATCTCCGATCTACTATGTCAACGATGTCCCGCATATCGGGCATGCCTACTCGACAATTATATGCGATGTGCTTGCGCGCGGCGCGAGACTGCGCGGCGCTAAAACCTACTTTTTGACGGGTACGGACGAACACGGGCAGAAGATCGAGCAGGCGGCGGAGGCAAGAGGCGATAAGCCGCTCGCGTTTGCCAATAGGATTAGCGCAGAGTTCAAAGCGCTTTGGGACTATTTTGGGATCAGCTACGATCGCTTTCTGCGCACAACCGACGCGGATCATATTCAAGGCGTTCAAAAGGCGTTTGAAAAGATGTTTGCCAATGGCGACATATACAAAGGCGAGTTTGAGGGGAACTACTGCGTCTCATGCGAAACCTTCTGGACATCCACCCAGCTTCTCGAAGGGGGCGTCTGCCCGGACTGCGGCAAACCCACCTCTGTATTGAAAGAGGAGAATTACTTTTTCAGACTCAGTAAATATCAAGATAGATTGCTGGAGTGGTATGAAAGCGGAGAGGACGTGATCCTGCCTCGATCGCGCAAGAACGAGGTTGTTCGTTTTGTGCGCGAAGGGCTTGACGATCTTTCGATCACTCGAACGAACTTTGAGTGGGGAATCAAGCTACCCGAAAGCGTGAACGACGCAAGGCATGTGATCTACGTCTGGCTTGATGCGCTTATGAATTACGCCACCGCGCTGGGTTGGGGGACGGACGAGAGGCTGATGGAGTTTTGGCCTGCAAGCGTTCACGTTATCGGTAAAGACATTCTGCGCTTTCACGCGATCTACTGGCCGGCCTTTCTGATGAGTCTCGATCTGCCTCTGCCCAAATGCGTCGCCGCGCACGGATGGTGGACAAAAGACGGCGCGAAAATGAGCAAATCAAAAGGAAACGTTATCAGCCCCAAAGAGGTTGCGGATAGCTACGGTTACGAGCAGTTCTGCTACTTTTTGTTGCGCGACGTACCTTTTGGACAAGATGGTGATTACGCGCAGAAGGCATTTATCGATCGGATCAACAGCGACCTTGCCAACGATCTTGGCAATTTGTTAAGCCGTCTTCTTGGCATGGGTAAAAAATATTTTCATAACATCATTAAAACCGATCAACTGCGGCTCTTTGAAGAAGAGCGCAGAGAAACGGACGCCATAATTGCGCAGTTAGACGCTCTCTTTGATACGTTGCAGTTTCACCGTTATCTGGAGGAACTGTTTAAGATTTTTTCAATCGCCAATAAGCTGATCAACGACTTCAAACCATGGGATAAGATCAAGAAAAATGAGTTCGCCGCCGTTGGCGAAATGCTTGTATTTGTCGGAAACATTTTAGCAAAGGGGGCTTTACTTCTCGCGCCGGTAATGCCTAAAAAATCGGAGCAGATCGCGCTGGCGATCGGCATATCGATCGACATCAAAACAAGAGAGAGGCTGATCGAAAAAGGCGAGTGGGATACAAGCTACGATCTAAGCGATTCTCCTGTTCTTTTCGCGCGGGTGGAGAAACCCGCCGTCATTGAAAACGAAGCGCCTCTTGCCGCTAAAATCGACAATCGCATATCGATCGATGACTTTTTGAAGACGGAAATAGTAGTTGGGACTATAGTAGATGTCCAAGAGGTACAAAAGAGCGATTCGCTGTTTGTTTTGCAGATCGATTTGGGTGAAGCGCAGCCGCGGCAGATCGTATCTGGCATCAGAAAATTTTACGATCGCCGATCGCTGATAGGACTGCAGGTATGCGTGGCGGGCAACCTTAAAAGCGTAAATATAATGGGAATCAAAAGCGACGGAATGATCCTTGCCGCGACAGATGGATCCGGTCTAAGGCTGATCACGCCGGAAGGTTCGATGGCAAACGGCGCGCGAGTCCGATGAGAGCGGTGTCGCTTGCCGAAATAACGCGCGGCAGACTGCTCACCGACTGCGATCTGGAGCTATCGTGTAATTTTCGTTTTGATGCCAATCTGGTTCTGCGCGCCGACTGTTTTTTTCACTTTGATGGCGATGAAGAGGCGCTGCTAAAGGCGATTGCCCGCGGGGCGTTTGCCGTGATCTTCTGCGGCGCGATCCAAACGGCGCTTGATACGGAGATCGCTTACATTCAGTGCGACGATCCAGTACGCGCTCTCGCGGGCGTTCTGCGCTTTTTAACGCTGGAAAACCGATCGAAGGTTTTTGCGTGCGATCCCATATCTTACGCGATCGCAAAAAAAATAATCGCGCCGAAACATTTCTGCGCGGCAGATTCTTTGCAAACCGCGATTGAGGAGTTTAATAACAGCGCGGCACTGCTGTGCGTAAAGGGGAGCGATATAGACGAATACGCGGCAAGCTCCCCCATGGGGCAGGTTCAAGCCGTGTGCGCCCAGTACAGCATATTTGAAAGCGTAATTTTCTTAAATTCAAAGATCGAGTATTTTGAGCTTTCATCTATTTTTGCGGATCGGTTGCAGAGTGTTGTAGCTTTTGCCGATTCGCACGATCTTTCCATCAGCGCGAACCGTCGAGTGGAGATCGAAGGCTTTGACATATTTCCTATCTTCTTAGACCGTTACGTCATCTTGGATTCGCTTGGGATAGAGAATGAAGTTATTCGCTTTTTTTCGCAGAACATGGCGTGGCTGAAACTCTATATTCCACCGAAAGTTTCTGTATGTATATTGGCGGAGGAATTGAAAAACGGCGTTTATAATTTTGCGTACGTATCCAACGTAAACAAAGACGATCTTTTAGCCAACGCCGCGCGGATTCTCCCCAAAAGCGCTTCGCTGTTTTAGGTCGTTTAGCTAAAATTTTATATGTGGGCATTTTTTGAGACACTTTTAAACGCCTTCAAAAACCTTCTGCCGATCGTGGCGGTGATTGTTTTCTTTCAGGTTGCGGTCTTTGGTGGCGCGCCGGAGAATCTATCGTCCATTCTGATCGGTATGTTGATTGTCGTTTTTGGTGTCGCGCTTCTCTTGCAGGGACTCGATCTGGGCATCTTCCCGATCGGCAGTAGCCTATCCAACGAGCTGGCAAGGCGTGGAAGCCTCTTTTTGCTCCTTCTTTTTGGATTCTGCCTTGGTTTCGCGGCGGTGATCGCCGAACCCGCGCTTATCGCTGTCGCCCAACAGGCGGAGGAGATCAGCGGCGGTCAGATCCACGCGCTGACGCTACGGATCGTCGTTGCTGTATCGGCTGGTCTTGTCATTGCGCTTGGCGTGCTTCGCATGGCGCTGGGACATTCGGTTATGCGGTATACGCTGTGCGGATACCTGCTCATCATCGTCATTTCATACTTTGCCCCCGTTGAGATTTTGGGACTTGCGTACGACAGCGGCAGTGTTACGACAAATGTAGTAACCGTGCCGCTAATAACGGCGTTTGGTCTGGGGCTTGCCGGTGCGATCCGCGGGCGCGATATGTTTACCGATGGCTTTGGTCTCGTGGTGATGGTTCTGCTCGCGCCGACGATAAGCGTTCTTCTTTACGGCATCGTCGTTTACAGCGGCGGCGGAGCGGAGGTGGTTGCGATCGCGCAGACGGAAGCGGAGGTGGAGATGTCCGCCAAGCTCGCCCTCTTTGAGCTGTTGGGAATGTTCCGCGACGTGCTACCGATCATCGCCGTGGTGTTGTTTTTTCAGTTTGCGATCCTGCGCCGCCCACTTGCTAGAGCGCACCACGTGGCTTTTGGCTTTGTATTGGTCATTTTGGGCTTGTACGCCTTTGTGGTCGGTTTGAAGATGGGGCTGTTTCCTATTGGCACCGCGATGGCGGAGCAGCTTGTCGGTACAGGCCGATCGCTTTACATCTATCTATTTGCGTTTATGTTTGGATTTGCCACTACGATGGCTGAGCCGGCGCTGATCGCGGTTGGCAAGCAGGCGGAAGAGGCGGCGCGCGGAAAGATCAAGGCGGGCGTGCTTCGCTTGATGGTGGCGCTGGGCGTGGCTATTGGCATTACGGTGGGCGCGCACCGCATTCTCAACGGCGGACAGATGATGCTCTACGTGATCGTCGGCTTTGCGCTGGTTGGTCTTGCGTCCTTTTTCGCGCCGAACTACATACGCGCGCTTGCCTACGACTTAGGAGGCGTGGCATCGTCGGTGATCAGCGTTCCCATGGTTACCGCGCTTGGCATCGGGCTTGCTTCCAATATAGAGGGGCGCAGTGTGCTGCTTGACGGCTTTGGGCTGCTGATCTTCTCTTCGTTTTTTCCCGCGATCACGGTGATGATCTACGCGGCTATCGCGGAGCGGAGCGCTAAACAACCTATGAAGGAGGTTAAATGAAATTTTCTGTGCTGGTGGCAATTCTTGCTGACGACCTAGAAGAAAAGGCAATTAGGGTCGCTAAAGAGGCAGGCGCCGAGGGGGTTACGATTATTTCGGCGCGCGGCATTGGCGCGATCGAGAAAAAGATCTTTTTCGGCTTGACTCTTGAAGGCGCGCAGTTGGTTCTAATCTTTGTGCTGGAGCGAAAATTATCCGTTGCCGTACTGAAGAAATTGACAAAGGAGCTTGAACTGGTGAAGCACTCAAAGGGGGTAGTCTTTACGCTGCCGCTTGAACACATATCGGGGATCGATCCGGTACAGATTCAGCGGTTTGAACAACGCATAAAGGATGAATTATGAAGAGTACAAGTTTGCTGGTAAAGGATATAATGATGCGCGAAGTCGTAACGGTTTCGCCTTTTGCCACATTACGCGAAGCGATGTTGCTGATGAACAGAAGCAAGGTTAAAGCGCTGGTTATGGATAAACGGCATGAGCATGATGCCTTTGGAATCCTCACCTATACGACGCTTCTGCGCTATATCGTTGCGGACGAGGGCGATATCGATCTCATCAGCGTGATCGACGCCGCCGCGAAACCGGTGCTGACGGTGAGCCGCGAGCTGGAGATAAAATACGTGGCTAAACTGATGGTCAATCAGGGCGTGAGGCGCATCGTGGTTACGCAGAACAACAAGCTAGAGGGGCTGATTACGATGGACGATATTGTAGGAGCGATCTTAAAAACTTTAGAAGAGGAGTAATGATGCGCCTTTTATGGGTGTTTTTTGCTGCCTGCGCCGTTACTTTCGCGGCTGGCGTGTGGGATGAAAATCAGACGAAAGCACACCAAAGCGGCGAATTTTTACGCTTCGGGTTTTATAAACTTGACGGCGCGGTCAAAGGCAATACTCTTTTAGTAGTAGGCGGCGTTCACGGCGATGAGCCAGGAGGATATTTCGCTCCCGCCCTGCTTGCCACTCACTACCGTATAAAAAAGGGTTCTCTCTGGATCGTGCCGAATTTAAATTTTGAAAGCATAATCCGCAATAGACGCGGCGTGTTCGGCGATATGAACCGCAAGTTTGCCGCCCTAAAAGAGAGCGACACAGACTATGAAACGGTGCAGAAGATCAAGGAGATCATAGACGATCCTCAGGTAAAGATGGTACTCAATCTTCACGACGGACACGGTTTTTATAGGGAGCGGTGGGAAAACACCATATTTAATCCCAAAGCGTGGGGGCAGACGCTCGTGATCGATCAGAAAACGCTTGAGCTTGACAGCGTGCCGTTTGGCAATATGGACGAGCTTGCGACGAAGATTACGGAGAATCTCAACAAGAGACTAAAAGACGATCTGCACTACTTCAGCGTTAGAAACACCGAAACAAGAAACAAAGACGAGGCAATGCGGCTCTCTCTCACCTACTACGCGGTTACTCATTTGAAACCCGCGTTTGGACAGGAGACAAGCAAAAATATAAATGCGCTGGCGGTGAAGGTTGAGTACCATCTGCGGTTGATTGAAGAGATGATGAAACTTATGGATATTGAATATGAGCGGGATTTTGAACTCAATTTCAAAGGGATTCAAAAGGCTCTCAACAGCTATGGGAAAGTATGGATCAACGATAAGATGGCGTTCAATCTGATCGATTTAAGAAATGTACTGCGGTTTATACCGCTGGATAAAAATAAGGAAGATCGTTTTATTTTCAATCATCCGCTAGGAGCGGTAAAACGCCGCGAAGATCGGGTCGATATATATATAGGCAATCAAAGGGTAAGCTCGCTCTATCCGCAATATTTTGATCAAAACTGCTCCATCAATTTGGTACAGGTTGATGTGGACGGTAGGACAAGACGGCTCAATATGGGCATGACGTTCGCCTTTGCGGATTATTTTAAAGTTATACCGCGAGAGGATTTAAGGATCAATGTCATCGGCTTTTCCGCCGAAGGCGTAAAAAACGAGAGCGGCATAAAGATCGCTAAAAAAGATTTAGAAACCCGCTTTTCAGAGGATGTAGGCGGCAAGATGTACCGCGTTGAGTTTTATCGAAACGAAGATTTTTGCGGTACGATGAACGCGAGGATCAAGTGAGGTAGCCGCCGCTTTCCCTAATCGCGGCTTTGACGCGACGTTTTTTGATTTTTTACAGCAACATTACATAAACGCCACACACCCTTTATCCCAGCGCGCTACGCTTATAAAAAAGCGAGAAGCGTGGGTATGTATCATACAAATATAAGCGGCGGCGCATTTACAAAAGAGTTGATTGAGGTTGTCAGGATCATCATAGAAGAGGAACTGATAACCACAGTATTTCAGCCGATCGTGTCGTTAAGCGACGGTAAAGTTTTTGCTTACGAAGCTCTTAGCAGAATTGTTGATAAAGAGTTGGAGATAAATATAGAGACAATGTTCAAGATCGCCGATGCGATGAGACGATCGTGGGAGCTTGAAACGCTGTGCAGGACAAAGGCTCTGAACAACGCCGCGCGCAAGCCCAAAGAGGCGAAGCTGTTTCTCAATGTGAACGCCAACATTATTTATGACGAAAAATTTATAGGCGGCTTTACGACTAAGCGTCTTCTTGAATATAAATTCGATCCAAGCGATATCGCATTTGAAATTACCGAGCGGACGATGCCAAGCCGTCCCGATGCCTTTTTGACGGCGATCAACCACTATAAGGAACAAAACTACGCGATTGCGATTGACGACGTGGGATCGGGTTTTTCCGGATTGAATTTGATCGTGGAGGCAAATCCAAATTTTCTTAAAATGGATATGAGTCTTGTCAGAGACATAGACAAAGACAATATCAAAATCTCTCTATGCAGGGCGCTTGTCGATTTTTGCAGAAACACGAAGATAAATTTGATTGCGGAAGGAATTGAGACCGAAGAGGAGCTACGTACGCTCATAAAAATAGGCGTCAATTATGGGCAGGGTTTTTTTCTTGGGATTCCCAAGAGGTCTTTTGAGGATATCGATCCTGAAAAAGCAAAGACGATTGCCGCCACCCAATCGAAATATTACGTTGAAAATGTTACAAATTCCGTGCAGCCGCGAATTGGGTTTTTGAGCAAAAAAGGCTATACATGCATGCCGGACGAAAGGGCTTTGACGCTTTTTGAGATGGTGAAAGCCAATCCCGCGGTAACAGAGATATGTATATTGAACGAAAACAAGCCAGTGGGCTTTATAACAAAGTCCGATCTATTTTCAGCTTTCGGCGGGATTTATGGTCATTCCATAAGCCGTAGGAAGCACATAAGCGAACTGATGAGATCCGATTTTCTAAAGGTGGATCAAAGCATAAATATCGACGATGTTTCGCGTATCGCCATGCAGAGACCCTACGAGAGACTATATAATCCTATCGTGGTTGAAAAAGACAACAAGTATTTTGGCGTGGTAACAGTTAAAGACCTGCTGGACGCTAGAACAAAAATTCAAATAGAGATCGCCAAGCATTCAAATCCGCTTACGGGACTGCCCGGAAATCTGCTTATAGAGGGCGAAATTTTTCGTCGGATATTTGATACAAAACCGTACTGTATAACCTATTATGACATTGATAATTTCAAGGCGTATAACGACGCGTACGGTTTTGTCAACGGCGATTTAATGCTGAAGCTACTTTCCGATATTCTGAGAACCTGTTCCGCGAAGAACGAATTCATCGGTCATATCGGCGGCGATGATTTTGTCGTAATAGCCGATTATCACGACGGGGAAGAATACTGCAAAAAAGTGATCGAAACTTTTAGTCAAAGAATCTTTTCGCTTTATAACGAAGAAGATGTAAAAAATGGATTTATCGTATCAAAAAACAGACATGGAGTAACCGAAAACTTTCCGATCGCGAGTTTATCTGTGGCCGGCGTAACAAACAGGCGCAAAGCCTATAAAAACCTTGAAGATTTTTCGTTGGACGCGGCGCGGATAAAGAAGATATGCAAAATACAAAAAGGCAATCATCTGCACATCGAGTAGCTCTACAAACCGCGCCTCACCCGCCCGCTTCATCTACGGCTCGTCCGCCTCTCTGTTGCCCAAAGCGGCGGCTTATCGGCGCGCTCTTCAAGCGGCGGTAGGATATAATCCGCGTCTTAAATAAGCGGGGTTCTTTTGATGATAACAAATCGGGTGTTGGTAAAATTTTCCGGTGAGGCGCTTTCAGGCGACAGCGGTTTTGGCATTGACACGGCTATACTGAAATTTGCCGCGCTGGAACTTAAAGAACTGTGCGAAAACGGCATTGAGGTAGGCATCGTGATCGGCGGCGGAAATTTTATCCGCGGCGTGAGCGCGGCGGCGGACGGGCTGATCAAACGCTCCAGCGGTGATTTTATGGGCATGCTTGCGACCGTGATCAACGCGGTGGCTTTGCAGGAGGCTTTGGAGGCGCTGGGGCTTTCGGCGCGCGTGCTAAGCGCGATCAAGATGGAACAGGTGTGCGAGCCGTACATCGTGCGGCGGGCGATCCGCCACCTTGAGAAGGGCAGGCTCGCCATATTCGCGGCCGGCACGGGCAACCCATTTTTCACGACCGACACAGCCGCCACGCTGCGGGCGGTGGAGATTGGAGCGTCGCTTCTGATCAAAGCCACCAAGGTTGATGGCGTGTACGACAAAGACCCTAAGAGGTTCGCGGACGCCAAAAGGCTCGACACGCTCAGCTACGATCTCGCGCTCAACGACGAGATAAAGGTTATGGACGACACGGCGATCGCGCTTGCGAAGGACAACTGTCTGCCCATTGCCGTGTGCAATATGATGGAGCGCGGCAACCTCTTAAAGGTGGCAAGCGGCGATTACGGCAGTTGTTCGATCGTGCGCTAGAGAGATAATAAAAGGAGATTCATTGTGAGACCAGAACAGATTACGGCAGAGGCGCTTAAACATACAAACGGCGATCGTTACCTGCTTTCGGCGGGAGTCGCAAAGCGCGTTTCACAGCTTCAGAGCGGCGCGAAACCGCTTGTGCCGACGGAGAAGATGGAAAAATCGGTCGACATCGCTTTGAAAGAGATTGCTGCGGGGCTGATCGAAATCAAGGCGTAGTATTGCTGGAAGATATCGCTTCAAGGTTTGCTCCTGTCCGCGGCGCGGACGAGGCAAAAATGTTGCTCTTTTCGCTGATCAAAACCGAGAAGCTAGAAAGGGCGTGCCGGAAGGCAGAGGAGGTTCACAGCGGTCAGAACCGTAAAAGCGGAGAGCCGTATATCGTCCATCCTCTTCTAGTTGCGGCGGCGACCGCCTATTTTGGCGGCGATGAATCGATGGCAATCGCGGCTGTGCTGCACGACGCCATTGAGGATACGCCGTGTACTCTCGATGAGGTGCGCGAGGAGTTCGGCGACGAGCCGGCGAAGCTGGTGGACGGGCTGACCAAAATTGACAAGATACGCGAAGAGAATCTGCTGCCAAGCGATCGCAAAGACGAAAAGCTCATTGAATCCGCTCTGACATTCCGCAAGATGCTGGTCGTCTCCATCAGCGACGTGCGCGTGCTGGTGATCAAGCTGTGCGATCGCCTTCACAACATGCTCACTCTCGACGCGCTAGAAGCGGATAAGCGCAAGAGGATCGCCGAGGAGACGCTTGTGGTTTATGCCCCAATTGCCCATAGGCTTGGGATTGGGCTGATCAAGACGCTGCTGGAGGATAGGAGTTTTTACTATATCTTCCCCGACGAGTACGCGCAGATAGACAGCTTTATCGCGGCGCACGCTCAGGCTCTCAGGCTTGGGCTCAACGGCATGATCGCGGAGATCAAAAAGATGATGCTCAATAACGGGTTCTCCGAAGGGGATTTTGAGATTGGAGCGCGGGTAAAGCACTACTATTCAATCTACACGAAGATGCAGCGCAAGGGCGTCAAGATCGACGAGGTGCTTGATCTGATGGCGGCGCGGATCCTTGTGAAGACTCCTATGGATTGCTATAAGGTGCTTGGGCTGTTGCACACCCGCTACCGTCCGCTGATCGCCCGTTTCAAGGAGTACATCGCGCTTCCAAAGGAGAACGGCTATCAGACGCTTCATACCACGCTTTTTCACGACAGCGGCATATACGAGGTGCAAATCCGCACCTTTGATATGCACAAGACCGCGGAATACGGCATAGCCGCCCACTGGAAGTACAAGGCGGGAGCGCTTTCGCCCAAGCTCAACTGGCTGGAGGGCATGCAGTACAGCGGCGAGAATCCGCTTGATTTCTACGAGCTGGCAAAAAACGATCTATACAGCGAGGAGGTGGTGGTTTACTCCCCTCACGGGAAGACCTTTTCGCTCCCGCGCGGGGCAACAGCGCTGGATTTTGCCTTTATGGTGCATAGCGAGGTGGGGTTGAAGGCAAAGGACGCCTATATCAACCGCGTAAAACAACCGCTGCTAACCGAGCTAAGAACCGGCGATATGGTGCAGATCATCACCGACGCCAGAGCGCTGCCCCGTTGCAGTTGGATCGAGGCGCTGAAGACATCAAGGGCGAGGAACATTCTGCGCCACACCTGCAACCAGCGCCTGCGCGAGCTAGATCGCCTCAGCGCCCTTTCCATTCTGCGCTTTTGCATCGGCGACGACGAGGAGAATCTGGAGAATTGGCTCAAAAGGCACGGCTACGAAGAGTCGATCGTAAAACTCCCCAAAGAGAACGCTCTGCTGGAGGAGATTTTGACCTGCTACTTCAAGGAAAAACACAAAACCGGCATCTTTAGGATCAACACCTCAAGACCAAAAAAATATCTGATCGAAAATCTGGAGATCGTCTCGCCCAAAGCGATCAGCGCGATAGATTTTGACTACTGCTGCCATCCAAAGTTCGGCGATCAGATTCTGATGTTTTACCACAAGCGCGGGCGGGCGACTATCCATCACAAGATGTGTGAAAACGCCTACGCGCTTTTGAAGGCGGGCGAAAACGCGCTCAAGGCGGGCTGGGTCGGCGGCACGGTCGGATTGTATCGGCTGGTTGTAAATCTGGAGAACAAAAAAGGCGCTCTTCTGGCGCTTTTAACCTACCTTTCAAGGCGGGACGTGAACATAGCGACCATATCGCTGGGGCACGGCACGGAGAAACTTCCAAGCTGGTGCGAGATCACCGCCGAGTTTCCTCTGGCGACTTTAAGTAAAATAAAACTTGTAATCGCGAAAAGATTTAGCTTGGTTTCCCTTTCGATCACGGACGATATTTATAAAAACATAGGTCAATAGAATATGAAAAACGCAATAGAAAATAGGGCGCTGCGCGAGATTGAGCGCGGTTGTGTGGAGGTGATCGGCAAAGAGCGGCTGATCGAATCTCTCGATCGCTATCATAGCGGCGGCGTGGAGTGGCGGGTGAAAGCGGGCTTTGATCCCACCGCCGCCGATTTGCATCTAGGACACGCGGTTTTGCTCTCAAAACTTGCCGTTATGCAAAAGCACGGCGCGATCGTGCAGTTTCTCATCGGCGACTTCACGGCGACGATAGGCGATCCTACCGGCAAGAGTCAGACGCGCAAAACGCTAAGCGCCGAAGAGGTGGCGCAAAACGCCAAAACCTACGAGGAGCAGGTGTTTAAGGTACTCGATCGCGCCAGAACCCAAATTGTGTTTAACTCCGCGTGGCTAAACACGTTGGGCGCGGGCGGGCTGATCGCGCTTGCGCGTGAGCAAAGCGTGGCGCGTATGCTTGAGCGGGACGACTTTGAAAAGCGCTACCGCTCGCAGACTCCTATCGCCATCAGCGAATTTATCTATCCGCTGTTACAGGGCTACGACAGCGTTCATCTTAAAAGCGACGTGGAGCTGGGCGGCAGCGATCAGAAGTTCAATCTGCTGATGGGCAGGCAACTTCAAAAGAGCTTTAACGTGCCGCAGCAGACGGTGATGACGATGCCGCTCTTAGAGGGGCTTGATGGCGTCAGCAAGATGAGTAAGTCGCTGGGTAACTACGTGGGTTTAACGGAGCCGCCGGAGACGATGTTTGCGAAAATTTTGAGCATCAGCGACGATCTGATGTGGCGCTGGTACGAACTGCTCAGCGCTAAAAGTTTAGAGGAGATCGCGGCGCTCAAAGAGAGCGTGCGCTGCGGCGGGACGCATCCAAAGAAGGCGAAGGAGGAACTAGCAATCGAAATGACATCGCGCTATCACGGTGCGGCTGCCGCGCAAAAGGCACGCGGGGAATTTGATCGCGTCCACAGCCAAAACGCGCTTCCGGAGGAGATGGAAGAGTCTATTTTTACCGCGCCTGTCTGGATTGGCAAGGCGTTTGTCGAAGCGGGGCTTGTCGCCTCTACGAGCGAGTTGAAGCGTGTGTTACAATCCCGATCAATGAAGCTAAACGGCGAAACGATCGACGATTTTAAGCTCGAACTTCAAGCGGGCGAGTTTGTGGCGCAGATAGGCAGGCGCAAGTTTGTCCGCGTGAAGGTGGTGCAGCGGTGAAACTACAACCTGTCAAAATTGGCAAACATACGCTGCGTTATCCGATCATTCAGGGCGGAATGGGCGTTGGGATCAGTTGGTCAAACCTAGCGGGCAGCGTAAGCAAAGAGGGAGCGCTCGGCGTGATCAGCTCCATAGGCACGGGCAACTACCAAAACCGGCGGTTTGTCAAGAACTTTTCGTTTGATCGCCCGTCTGGTACAGCCGAGTTTTACAACCGCGGCGCGACATTTGAGATTTTCAAAAAGGCGCGGGAGATATGCGGCGATGCTCCTTTGGGGGCGAACATACTACAGGCGATCAACGATTACGAGAGGGTGGTGATCGATACGTGCGAAGCGGGAGCGGACATCATCATCACAGGCGCCGGATTGCCTATGAATATGCCGGAATACGCCGCAGACTTTCCAGATGTGGCGCTTATCCCGATCGTCAGTTCCTCCAAGGCTTTGTGCCTGATCGCCAAGCGGTGGGAGCAACGTTTCAAGCGCGTGCCTGATGCGGTGGTGCTTGAGGGGCCGCTAAGCGGCGGACATCAGGGATTTACTTACGAGCAGTGTATCGATCCGGAGTATCAGCTTGAAAAGCTAATCGCTCCTGTGGTCGCCGCGGCGCGAAGCATAGACGCCTCTATTCCCGTTTTCGCGGCGGGCGGGATATGGGATCACGACGACATTGCGCGGGCGATAGAGCTTGGCGCGTCCGGCGTACAGATGGGTACGCGCTTTATCGGTACCTTTGAGTGCGACGCGCCGGATATTTATAAGCGGCTGTTGCTCGACTGCACGGCGGATCAGATCAAGCTGATCAGTTCGCCCGTAGGCTATCCCGCACGCGCGATCCGCACGCCGCTTATCGACACAATCGATCGGCGCGATGGTCTGGCGATACGGTGCGTGAGCAACTGCGTTGTGCCGTGTAAACGAGGAGAGGAGGCAAAAAAGGTGGGTTACTGCATAGCCGACAGACTTTCAGACGCGGCGGCGGGCATCTTGGAGACGGGACTCTTTTTTTCAGGATCAAACGGGCATAGGATCGACAAGATCATCAGCGTCCATGAGCTGATGCAAAAGCTGGTAAATGGGGAAGAGGTTTAAGTTTTTCTGCCTCTTTCTGTTCTGCCTGACGGCTGCGGCGGCGCAGACGCTGGAGAGTTACTCGCTCACAAAGGAGCGCCTGACTCTGGAGTTTTCACAGCCGATCGCGCAAGAGGGCTATTCGCGCTTTGTCATCAAGGCTTCCGGCGGCGAGCCTTATAGAAACGTCATCGATATTAAGGCGGCGTATCCGCTCAAAACTTTTATTGACGATAAGACCTTAGGCGCCGCCGTGAAGATCGCGCAGTTCAACGCACAGACGGCGCGGGTGGTACTCTCGCGTTCAGGCGCGTTTGAGATCGACGTGCAAACCGACGACAAAACTATGACGATCTATATAAAAGAGGAGCGGGGCAAAGAGGAAAAAGCCGCCGAAAATCCCTTTGGTTCTTTTATCGTAGTGGTGGACGCGGGGCATGGCGGGAGGGACGCGGGCGCGGTTGGCATCGGGAAGGTGAGCGAAAAAGAGCTGGTGCTGAAGGTGGCGCTTCTAACGGAGAAAAAACTCAAAGAGCGCGGCTTTAAGGTGTTTATGACAAGGGGTGAGGATAAATACCTTTCACTGCACGATCGCACGGGATTTGCAAACAAGGTCAATGCCGATCTCTTCATATCGATCCATGCGAATGCGGGGCCAAAATCAAAAAACGGCGATAAGCTTGAAGGGATCGAAACCTACTTTCTCTCTCCCGCAAGAAGCGATCGCGCCAAAGAGGTCGCGGCGCTTGAAAACGGCGTTGTAGTGGACAATATGGAACACTACTCAAAGGAAACCTTCCTCAACTTCTTAAACCGCGAAATGGTGGTAAGTTCCAACAAGCTCGCGATTGACATTCAGCGCGGAATGCTTTTTGAGGCGCGCAAGCAGTTTGGCAAGGTGCGCGATAGCGGCGTAAGAGAGGGCCCGTTTTGGGTACTTGTGGGCGCGCAGATGCCCGCCGTGCTTGTGGAGATAGGATACGTTACGCACAAGGAGGACGTTAAGCGGCTGATGAGCGGCAAATATCAGCAAGCCCTTGCGGACGGTATCGTGCTTGGCGTGGAAAGCTATCTTATGCACGAAGTACTAGGAGGCAGAAATTGATAAAGGCGACTTGTATTTTGACACATATCAATGCAAAACTAAAGGAATGGCGGTGAAGGATATTTACGATTTGGCTGTTATCGGTGGAGGTCCGGCCGGCATAGCCAGCGCGGTAGAGGCGAGCGTTTTAGGATTAAATGTAGTGCTGTTTGAAAAGGGGGAGAACCACTCCACAACGATTAGAACTTTTTATAAAGACAATAAAAGAGTCGATAAAGACTGGCGCGGGCAAAAGATTGTGCTTGAGGGAACCGTTCACTTTATGGAAGGTACAAAGGAAAGCACGATTGAGCTTTTTGACGCGCTTATAAAAAGCGCGGCAATTGAAACTCGCTTTAAGACGGAGATTGTGGAAGTCATACCGGAGGATCGGTTTTATATCAAAACCGGCGCGGGAGAAGAGTTTACCGCAAATAACGTTATTATAGCGATCGGCTATATGAGTAAGCCAAACAAGCCCAATTATGAACTGCCGTCATCGTTAAAGCAGCGCGTTCACTTCAATCTCGATTCGTTTTCAAGCGGAGAAAAGGTACTGGTAGTAGGCGGCGGCAACAGCGCGGCGGAGTATGCCTACTATTTGAGCGACAACAACAGCGTAACGCTTAGCTATAGAAAAGATCGTTTTAGTCGGTTAAATCCGGTGAATGAGGATATTGTAACGCGCTTAGAGCAGGCAGATAAATTGCGCTTGAAACTCGGCGTTGACATCGTAGGAATGCGCGATCAAGACGGTCTGCCGTCCATCGATTTTGCCGATGGCACGACGGAGGCGTTCGATCGTGTGCTGTACGCGCTTGGCGGCTCTTCCCCGCTGGATTTTTTGAAACGGTGCAGGGTGGAGCTGGACGGCGCGGGTAGAGCCGCTTTTGACGAAAATTACCAGACGAGCGTACGCGGATTGTACGTGGCGGGCGACATCGCCGCGAAGGTGGGCGGCTCCATAGCCGCGTCGCTCAACCACGCCTATCGGATCGTCAATCACATAAAGGCTCTTAGGTGAAAGACTCGATTAGATCAGAGACGGCTGCCGCGCTAAAAGAAGTTGGAAGCGTTGACATATTTATCGGCATTCCAAGCTATAACTGCGAAAAAACGATCGAGTTTGTCATATCGGCGGTTGCGATTGGGCTTGAGCGATTCTACCCCGACAAAAAAGCGATTATATTTATAAGCGACGGCGGAAGCACCGACGATACGAGAGAGTGCGCGCTCAATACAAAGACCGGCAGTCTGCCAAAGCTGGTGGCGATCTATCGCGGCGTTTCCGGCAAAGGTTCGGCTTTTTTGCAGATCTTTGAAGCCTCTTCACTATTAAACGCCAAAGCAACGGCGATCTTTGAAAGCGATCTCAAGTCGATCTCGCCAGAGTGGATAAAAAACATACTCGATCCCGTGCTGGAACATAACTATGACCTTGTAACGCCCGCGTATAAACGCTTCAAATTTGACGCTACCATCACCACAACGATCGCGTACAATTTGACGCGGGCGATATACGGCGCGGATATATGGCAGCCCATCGGCGGCGATTGGGCGCTCTCCACAACATTTGTCCGTTTCCTGCTAACGCAAGAGATATGGAACAACGACATAGCCAAGTACGGAGTCGATATATGGATGACGACAAGGGCGCTTGTTTACAACTTCAAGATCGCGCAGGCAAAGCTGGGCGTAAAAGTACGTAGAGACAAAGACCCAAACGATCTCTCGGCAATGTTTTATCAGGTCGTAGGCACGATATTTAAGATGACGGAGACCGATTTCCCCGTATGGTCCAACATAAAAGGGGTAAGAGAGGTGCCGGTTTTTGGAGACTACGTTGGCGTGGAGCCGCAGAGTTTCTTGGTGGATAAACTGGCGCTTCTTGAGTATTACAAGGGCGGATTTGCCAACTTCAGCGCCGTCTGGCGCGAGCTTTTGGGCGATGAGATATTTGGAGTTTTGGAGACTCTTAACGCCAACGCGACAGGGGAGAACTTCTATTTGCCCATCGAATCGTGGGTGAAGATCGTTTACATATACGCGGGCGCCTACCGCCGTCTTGAGAGGCAGCGCGGCAAGCTGCTTAGCACGCTGATACCGATCTACAACGCCAGAGTCGCGTCTATCATTGACGCGCTGAGCGATGAGCAGGTAAGCGCCCATGAGTACTTTGAGAAACAGGCAAAGGCGTTCGAGGCGGCAAAACCGATGCTTATTGAGATGTACAGATAGATCGCGGCGCGCCGCCCTTTTCACAAAAGAGAGGTTTTGCCATGCCGCGATCTTGCCCCTTTTGCCGCCTAGCGCTATGATCGGCGCTATGGAGGTATGACGCAATGAAACAAAAGCCGGCCGTCAGCCCATCTCCCGCGTGGCGGGAGGCGGCGATCGAGGTGGATTTTGAGGGCGGAATTATCCGCCGTATTTCGAGAGATTGGGCGCTGATCGCGGCTGGAGATGGCGGCGATTACAATGCGATGACCGCTTCGTGGGGAGCGCTGGGGTATCTGTGGGAAAGACCCATAGCGATCTGCTTTGTCCGCCCGCAGAGATTTACGCGGGGCTTTACCGACGCGAACGATCTCTTTTCGATAACTTTTTTTGGCGCGGATGTGAAGGCAAAGGTACATAAGATTTTTGGCGGCGAGTCCGGCCGAGATATAGACAAAGCAAGCAAAGCCGAGGTTACGCCGATCGTTTTTAAGGAAGGCGCAATCGGTTTTGAAGAGGCGGCGGAGACGATCGTGTGCAAAAAAATATACTTTGACGATTTTAACCCCGCTAACTTTCTGGATAGCGCGATCGAAAAGCTCTATCCACAGCAGGACTACCACCGTTTCTATATAGGTCAGATCGTTAAGTTTTATCAAAAGAAAGAGTAGGCGGCGGGAGAGCGCCCGCCGCCGTTAAAGCAAACCAATCAAGCGGCGGCGAGGAGAGCAGTCCCGCCGCCGCGGTAGTAGGTTAAAAGTCGGCGTTGAAGGCGACGGTAAGCCTTCTGCCATCGATAAACCTGCCGTGTGTAGCACTCGTTACCTCCTCGTTGCTGACGTTATAAACGCCCGCTAGAAGTTTCAAGCCGTCCCTCAAGCGAATAACCGTTCCAATATCAGCGGTGTCGTAGCCAATGTTGTCGGTAAGGCTAGTTTGCGTGGTTACCCTGCCATAGCCGTATGATTTCTGTTCGCCGATGTGGTTGTACTGCACCCAGATGTTGAACCTATCGTTGATCTCAAAATCGACGTTCGCGTTAAACATCTTCTTGGGGGTTCCGCTTATGGGTTTGTTTTTGAGAATGCCGGTTTTTTGCTCGCTGTGCGTATAGGTATAGGTAGCGCCTAACGAGACGATCGACGGCAGATGGTAGCTCAAGGAGACCTCTACCCCTTCGATAACCGCTTTATCGACGTTTTCGTATCTCGCTACAGACCGATATTGGTTATACGCGCCAAACGAGCAGTTGTTCAATCCGCCGCTGGAGCATAGATTCATCAGCACTATCTTATCTTTGTAGTCGGCGTGGTGAGCCGTTACGCTCGCGCCAAGACCGGTCGCCTTGTCGGAATAGTTTATGGAGGCTTCGTAGCTTACGCTAGTCTCCGGCTCTATATCGGGATTGCCCGCCGTTATGCACGGGTGGTTGGCAGGGCAACTTCCGCCGCCGGTAACGCCGCCAAAGTCTTTTGCGTATTGTCTTAGATTGGGGCTTTTGTATCCGCTGGAAACGCCGCCTTTTAGCGTTATGCTGTCGGTTATGCCATAGACTAGATAGATGCGCGGATCGACATGCGTTCCAAAACCTTCGCTATTGTTAAATCTAACGCCGCCCGTTAAAGACAGATCGTCCGTTACGCTCCATTCGTCTTCGGCAAAGAGGGCGTAAGACCATCGTTCCATAATATTGGACGGATTGGCAACGGCTGGCAGCCCGTTCGTGGCGCGATCGTTAAGCTCTTCTTTCTTGTACTGCCCGCCAACAGACAAAATGTTTGTCTCAAAGAAGTATGTTCCCTGCGTATTGAGCGTTAGCGCCTCGTAGTCGATACCATCTCCCCTTGAAGGGTTTTCGGAGACGGCGTTTTGGATATAGGTCTTCACCGTAAGGTTGTCTAGCTTCAGATCGTGTCCGGCGGAAACGGTCTGTTTGATCGCTAGGCTTTCGGACGTTATATTGAGTCTAGTAACATTTCCGTCATTCACGCTTTTGCCGTTTGTGGTAAGCCTTCGCTGTTTTGAGTAGTCGTAACCCGCCCACACGCTGTTGGCTTCGTTGATAGAGAGGATCGTCTTTACGCCAAACTGTCTGGTGTCAAACTGTGGATTGGACGACGCGGATTTGCCTCCGCCGACCATGGTGCTTTCATCAACGCCCAAAACCGATCCGTAGGTCTGCAAGGAGAGCCGATCGGCTATAACCGGACCCGCTAGATTGAAACCTCCCTGATAGCCGTTTTCACTAAGATCGTTGTACGACTTCGTGTATTCGCCTTTGACGCTGCCTGACCACTCACGCGGGACTTTTCGCGTGATAATGTTGATCACGCCGCCCATCGCTTCCGATCCGTAGAGAGAGGACATAGGCCCCCGCACGATCTCGATGCGCTCGATCATAGAAATGGGAGGCAGAGAGTTTGTGGCGATACCGCCGGACATACCGTTAGGGCTATGCGCCTCGTTGCCCGCCATTGGCTTGCCGTCGATCAGGTAGAGCGTGTAGCCGCTGCCCGTGCCGCGAATGGAGATGTCCTTAAAGACCGAGCCGGCCTCGACATAGATACCCGGCACATTTTTAAGAACGTCCGTCAGATCGTTGAATGACCTGTTTTCTAGGTCTTCCCTGCTGATCACATAGACGCTTGCGGGAGCGTCGATTATGTTTTTCTCGTAACCGGTCGCGCTGACAAATATATCGTCCAGCCGCTCCGCCGCGCCTTGCGCCGTTTTGTCGTCGGATGACGCCGCCGCGTCCTGTGTCGTTGGGGTGCTTGAGAGCGCTGCCGCGTCTTGTTCTGACGAGGTGTCCGAGAGTGTCGTATCGACATCATCAGCGGCTATGAGCGCCCCCCCCCCCCTGATATTAGCAAGCCGATCAAAACGGCTGCGAGTCTGCGCCTTTTGGCCATGTTTTCTCCTTATACAGAGTGTTGTGGATTACGATCAGATACGATTACAATAATCGGTCTCACAATCGTTGCGCCATAGTAGCAGAATAAACTTAAAGATCTAAGTCGTTTAAACCAAACGCGCCTTTGATCTTTTACTCCGCTACGATTATGATAATCGTTTCATATTTAAGAGTCCTATATGCTATGATTGCGCGGCTCAAAAGGAGGGCAGGCATGAACAACGTTTTTTTTCTCCGCTTCCGCCATTTACTGGACTGGCTTTATCTCCGCTTCCGCCGTTTGCTGGGCTGGACGCAGGGCGGATTTGCGAAAAGAGGGTTTTGGTTTCAGATACATTGGGTTGTGGGCGCGGCGCTCGGCGTGGTTATCGCCATCGTGGGCGTTACGGGCGCGGCGCTCTCGTTTAGAGGCGAAATAACCAACCTTCTAAACAGGGACGTTGTGTATGTAGAACCAAACGGCGGAGAACCTTTAGCTTTGGACGAGCTTCTGACAAAGGCAAGCGCCGCTCTGCCAAACTCGCGGATCGGCTCAATTTCACTTTTTAGCGATCCGACAAGAACGGCGCGGCTGAGCGTAAGCGACGCAAACTCGACCAATATGAGAGCTAGAGGCAGAACGCAGTATGTCAATCCATATACGGCTGAAGTAGCGCCTTACAAATCTATGAAAGGCGAGGCGTTTTTCTCGACGATGTTCAGTCTGCATCGGTGGATGGGCGACTCGACGCGCACGTGGGGAAAACAGCTAGTCGCCGCCGCGACTGTGGCTTTGATTGTGCTTTCGCTCTCCGGATTGTACATGTATCTGCCGTTTATGAAGCACAGCTTTCGCAAATCTCTCAAGGTCGATTTTCGTCAAAAGGGCAGGATATTTCTATACAGACTCCACTCGGCTTTTGGGGTGTGGACGCTGATCTTTGTGCTGTTTATGTCGTTTAGCGGGCTGTGGTGGTCTTATGGCTGGTATCGAGACGGGCTTATATGGCTTTCCGGCGTCGATCCGGCGAGCATGCAAAGAGGCGCTCCGCCGCCGCCGACTCAGGCGCAAGGCGCGGCAGGGACAGGAGCGCCGATGGCGGATCGCGGATCGCGCGGCGCGGCAGAGGGCGCAAATAGGGCAAATAGCGGCGAAGCGATCTACCGCGGTATGGCGAAAGCCTACGATCTTTTCAGGGAAACGGTGGAGCGCGATTACACCAGCGTTACCATTCAAGCGCCTCAAGGCGGTAGTATCTATAGTATCAGCTATTCGCCCCTAAACCCAGCCCATAGCAGAGCGAGCAACCAGCTTCAAGTTGACGTTGAGAAAAACGAGGTGGTAAAGCACGTCAAGTATGACGATAAGACGCTTGGCGAGAAATTTATAAGCAGCATATTCCCCCTGCACAGCGGGGACTTTTTTGGCGTTACGGGATTGATACTGTTTTGCGTCTCAAGTTTGGTAATGGCGCTATTTGCCATTACGGGGTATATGCTCTACTACGAGCGGTTTATAAGGAACAGGAAGAAAAAAGCCAGATGGCGGATTGCGCGGTCGTAGGGGGGTTTTGCCTACGCCGCGGGGGAGGGCGCGTCCGTATTAGCCGCCCCGCGATGAGGCGCGGAGCGCGAGCCTCCTTGCGCGCCGCCTAATCCTCGATTGTGATACTCCCAAGCACTTCAAATCCGGCGCTCGGATCGATCTCGGCATGGCTTAGCACGGTGTAGTCCAGCCCAAACCGCTCAAAAAGCTCGGCAACCGATTTTCTCAAAAGCGGATCGACGATAAAGACGATCGGCGAAACGCCCTTTTCTGTCAATTCGTCCGCCTTCTTCCGCGCCGCCGCGACAAGCGCGTTGATCTCCTTGACGCTCAGCACCAGATTTCTGCTGCCGTTTTGATCTTTGAGTTTGTCCAAAAGCCGCTGTTCGCTCATCGTGTCGATCGTTACAAGCCGTACGTTGCCCTGCTCGTTTTTGTATAGGCTGGTAATTGTTCTAGCAAGCCTCTTGCGCACCTGCTCCGTCAGGATCACGCTGTTTTTGACCACGCCCGCTATGTCGGCGATCGTTTCCATGATGGTCAGCATATCTTTGATGGGGATCTTTTCGTGTAGCAGCTCCTTTAGCACCTGCTGGATCGTCCCAATTCCGCCCGCCGCCTTTAGAGCGTCGTCCACAACCGCCGGATACTCTTTTTTGAGGCTCTCAATCAGCTTTTGGACATCTTGACGGGTCAGCATCTCCTCGGCGTATTTCTTGACAAGCTCTGTCAGATGCGTGGTGATGATCGTGGAGGAATCCACAACGATGTAACCCTTTATAATGGCGTCGTCCTTTTTCCCAGCCTGAATCCAGACGGCATCCAGACCAAACGCCGGCTCTTTTGTGCGAACTCCGTCTATTTCGCTCATTACCAAGCCGCTGTTCATCGCCAAAAACTGACCGGGGAAGACCTGTCCTGAGCCAACCACGACCCCTTTTAACTTGATCTCATAGCCGTTTGGCTCTAGTTGCAGGTTGTCGCAGATTCTTACCTGCGGCATCAAAAAGCCGTATTCGCTCGCGATTTTTTTGCGCATAGCGCGTATCCGATCGAGTATGTCCCCTCCCTGATTCTTGTCGGCAAGCCTGATCAACTGGTACCCTACGTCTAGTTCCAGCAGTTCTATCTTCAAAATATCCTCAAGCGCCTTTTCTTCGTC
This sequence comes from Helicobacteraceae bacterium, assembly GCA_031260125.1. Taxonomy (GTDB): domain Bacteria; phylum Campylobacterota; class Campylobacteria; order Campylobacterales; family SZUA-545; genus JAIRKM01. The sequence goes on from JAIRKM010000009.1 coordinate 38,643, forward strand.
CGCCTTTGTCTCTTCGGGGGTTTTTTCTTTGGGCTTCGCCTTCTCTTTGGGCGGTTGCTGCTTGGGCGGCGGTTTTGGGGCGGAGCGGGATTTTAGAAAGCTGCTGATCGCGCCATCTTGCGAGTCGCGTATCAGGAGAGCCATTGAGAGAAAGCAGAGTCCGACAAAGCCGAGCGAAAGCATGGGCAGCCCCGGCACGGCGGCAAATAGCAGCAGTATCGCTCCTACGATCAGCAGCACCTTGTAGTCGCGCCCAAGTTGCGCGATTACGCCGCTGGCGAAGTTTGAGTCCTCCTTGCTCGCCCGCGTGATGATGATGCCTGTCGCGGTGGCGATCAAAAGGGCTGGAATCTGCCCCACAAGACCGTCGCCGATCGTGAGTATCGTGTAGGTTTCGGCGCTTTGGGATATGCTCAGATCGTTTTGCAGGCTGCCTATGAGTATGCCGCCGACGATATTGACGATCGTGATGATGATGCCGGCGATCGCGTCTCCCTTGATAAACTTGCTTGAGCCGTCCATAGCGCCGTAGAAGTTTGCCTCCGCGAGAATATCCGCTCTGCGCGCGCGCGCTGCGGCTTCGTCGATCAGTCCCGCGTTGAGATCGGCGTCAATCGCCATCTGCTTGCCGGGCATAGCGTCTAACGTGAAGCGCGCCGCCACCTCCGCGACACGGGTGGAACCGTTGGTAACTACCATAAAGTTCACCAGCACCAGAATGCAAAAGACGACGATCCCGATCACGTAGTTTCCGCCCACTACAAAGGAGCCGAAACTGGCGATAATGTCGCTTACCGCCTCTGGGCCATTGTGTCCCTCCGATAGGATCATGCGTGTCGTCGCGATATTCAGCGCGAGGCGGAAGAGCGTTACGAGAAGAACCAGCGTAGGGTAGGTGGAAAAATCGATCGGCCGCGCTATAAAAATGGCAATCAGAATGATGAGAGTCGCTATGGAGAGCGACACCGTAAGCAAAAAGTCCAGCACCATCGATGGAAGCGGCACGATGATGATCGCCATAATAGCAACAACGAACAGGACGACGGTGAGGTCTTTTAGCGCCATCAGCCTCTTGATGAAAGGGAAAACCTTTCCAAGCGCGCTCAGGGAAGAGGCCTCTGCCATCAGTCTTGCGTAATATCGGCCAGACTGGTTGTTTCCAAAACGGCGTCGATCTTATTTTGCAGACGGTTTAAGAATGGCCAGACAGCGCAGATGGAGCTTTTTCCGCTGGGACACTTTGTGAGCGTGGAGGAGCAGGTAAAAACGGCGCCGCAGTGGTTATCTACTGCGCGTAATAGCTCTCCAATCATGATCGTCTCTGACGGGCGGGCAAGCACGAAGCCGCCCCCTGAGCCTTTTTTGGAGGCAAGAATACCCGCTTTTGCAAGGCTTTGTAGCACCTTTGCCAGAAAGCTCCGCGAGAGTTTTAGATTGTCGGAGAGTGTCAGTACGTCAACGGCTTTTTCATGTTTGCAGATCGTTATGAGAGCCATCAGCGCGTACTCGCTGGCTTTTGTAAGCAGCATAAGATTTCCTTTTTCTGTCTTTGAGATTGTAACCTAGCGCTTTTTAAGGGCGTGCCGCTACAATACCGCACGTAAAATACCTATCAGGAGGTCTCTAATGGCTTTGGATAAGGCGAAAAAAGTCGAAATTATCGGCAGATTTTCCTCCAAAGAGAATGACACCGGCTCGCCGGCTGTCCAAATTGCGCTTCTTTCCGAACGTATCAGCGGTTTAACCGCGCACTTGCGATCGAACGCTAACGATCATAGCTCAAAGCTGGGAATGTTGAAGCTCGTGGGTCAGCGCAAGCGGCTGCTTCGTTATCTGCGGCAGAAGGATATTCACAAATACGCCAGCACGATCAAAGAGCTGGGGCTTAAAGACAAAGCGTAGTTTTGCGCCTTTTGGGGCGTTGTTGAATGCGAGATACGCACTTTTCCACACCGCAGGGCAAGCAGTTTGAGTTTGACCGCGCCGTTGCCGGCGTTTTTGACGATATGCTTGCCCGAAGCGTGCCGTTTTATGACGAGAGTCTGGAGACGACCGCCGATTTGATCTGCCGCTTTGTCGATGGGGAAGGGGCGGTCTTGGACTTGGGGTGTTCAACCGGCACGCTGCTTTTGAAGATACGAAAAAAGGCGGGCGGAAGGCTGAAGCTCGTGGGGCTGGACACATCGGAGGCGATGATCGAGCAGGCAAAGCGCAAAGCAAAGGCGTTTGGCGCAGAGATCGACTTTAAGTGCATGGATGTATTGGCTGGGTGTTATGAAAATCTGGCGGCGGTATGCGCCGGCTATCTTCTACAGTTTATAAGACCGCCAAAGCGGTTGGAACTTGTAAAAAATATCTACAGCTGGCTCAACAACGATGGGATATTTATATTCAGTGAAAAGCTAATCAGCCACCACAAGAAACTTGACAAAATCCTGATCGATCGCTATATTGATTTTAAGCGCAAGATGGGGTATTCGGATTATGAGATCAGCGCGAAGCGGGAAGCATTGGAAAACGTATTGATCCCTTATGCCGAAAATGAGAATCGCGAGATGATAAAAAGCGCTGGATTCAGCCATTTTGAGTCTGTCTTGCGTTACAACAACTTTGCTACATTTATCGCTATAAAATGATCGACGAACAATTCACAAAAGAGCTGAAAGATACCAAAAATCTTTTGGCGTTTTCCGCGGGAATCGATTCTACTGCCCTTTTTCATATACTATTACAAAATAACGTGCCGTTTGATGCGGCGCTGGTTAATTATCAAGCGCGGGAAAGCAGCTTTAACGAGGAAAATTACGCGAGGGAACTTTGCGATCGGCACAATAAAAAATTGTTTATCAAAAGAGTGAAGGTTTGCGGCGGAGGCTTTGAAAAAAAAGCGAGGACTATCCGCTATGATTTTTTTGAAGAAATTATTTCTGAACACAATTATGAGACATTGATAACGGCGCATCAGCTAAACGACTGGCTCGAATGGTTTTTGATGCAAATATGCAGAGGCGCGGGCTTTTTTGAATTGCTGGGAATGCGCCGCGTGGAGAGAAGAGAGGGATATACGCTTGCGCGTCCCCTGCTTGGAACCACAAAGGAAGAGTTGATCCGTTTTCTTGACGAGAGCAAGAATTGCGCATTTACGGACGAGAGCAACACGAATGAATGTTTTTTGCGCAATATGTTCAGAAAGAAATATGCCGCGCCGATGATACGCGATTTTCCAGCCGGAATCAAAAGGAGCTTTGCGATTTTGCAAAAAGAGAGAGAGCAGTTGGAGACGAAAGAGTTTCTTTTGAAATACGAAAAGCTGTTTGTAATCGATCGATTCGCGATTGACGCGCTTCATCAGGCGGATATGGCGGCGAAGAGACTCGGAATTGTGATGACGGGCAAAGAGCGGGCGTTGCTTGAAGAAGAGGAGAGTTTTGTCGCGGGCAGATCGGTAGCTATAGCGAAAAACGATCGTTATATTTTTGTTTCGCCATACGTCAAAAATGTGATGCCAAAAGATATAAGAGAGCAATTCAGAAAGCTGAGGATACCGTCAAAAACACGCGGGTATATATATGAGGCTAAGGAGCGTCTGCTTCCTCTATTACTCGATATGCTTTCAGCACAAATTTCCACTCTTGCCTAAAACCCGGCAGCGCTTTGATCTCAATTGGAAATTCCAGTTCAATAATGTTTTTGTAACTGTTGAGCAGATCGACCAAATCAAAAAATGTCTGCGGTTCGTCCAGAATGCCGCTCACGCTGTACTCGACTACCTCAAAACGTGAATCAGAATATCGATTTATCTCTTCGTATGTAAATGTTCCGAGATCAATGTTGGTAAAGAAACCCGCAACGCTGTTATTAAACGCCTGCACATCAAAAGAGGAGCGCAATATGCGCAGTTCATCGCGGTTATTATTTTTAATATCCGCAAGGTTTGCCATTTTAAGCTGAGACTCCAGAATCGACTGTTTAGCGAGGATACTCGTCCGCTCCTGCATCATTACGGAGAGTTTTAATTCCTTGATAACGGGCAGAAATGTAAGAGAGATTAAAAATAGCGACATAATAACGGAAAACATGATAAATAACACGGCTTTTGTGTAGTCGATATTGTTGTTGTTATTTGACAAGGTCAACTCCCGCGTCCGACTGACCGGAGTAATCAAAAACCTGCTGCCCGTCTGCCGCCGAATAAAAAGAAACGTTTGATGTGGTGAAGATTGAATCCAGCAATGGCCTGAACATATAATTAAAGACTTGCGGCGACTGCGAATACCCTTTAACTTTTAGCGAATCCTCCGTCATTGTTAATTCAATTAGATATATCTGATCGGGTACGAGATTCAACACGCTCGTTAAACTTTTCCTTACCGCCGTATTTCGTGCCGCTGTGTGGGTTGCGATTTCGATATCTTGGAGGGTTATGCTTATCTGCGCCTCAATGTCTCTGATCGTTGCGACAGATTCGTTTATCGTTTTGTTGTTTGATTTAATCTCCAACTCAAGCGCGGCAATATATATAGAAAAAGCAAACTTAACCACGAAAAAGAATAAAAAGATCGACAGCACAAAAACACACCATAACTTCGTGTCTGTGGCGAGCATTTGTTTTGGTCGCGCCTTTGTGATTGAGTAGCTCATAACGCCGCCTCCGCGACTGCCAGCGCGCATATCGATTCACTTAGGTCAATATCAATTATCTGCGATTCCACGCATAGTTCTTCTTTGAAAAATTTACCAATGCCCTTTGCCGCTCCATGCGTGTCGAAAATATAGGCGTTTGACACGAATCCGCTCTTAAAGTGATCGTTTTTATAGAAGGCGTTCAACGAGTTTTTTATAAAATTAAACAGAAGCATATCCCGCTTTATATTGGTTTCCAGCACCTCCTTGTCAAGATCGAATTGCGGAGCCTCTTCGGGCGCGCTGAGTTCCGGCATTTCGGGTTTTCCCATATTTGACGGATCGTCGGAAGCTATAAAGGTATTGAGGTCTTCAATAGTGTTAAAATCATCGCTTATGTTGTCCAGCTCCACAACTTCGCTATTTATGTCGTTTACATTCATCGGTTCGCCAAATATGTCGCCTAGATCGTTACTCTCAATCATATCTTCCACTTCGTCGTCAAATTTGAAGTGGGAGCTGTATGTTAGGATATCTCCGTTGTAAATCACAAGCGTTACTGATGTTTTGTCGTACAGCAGATAGACCTCCGATTCGCTGTTCATCAGGGCAAGGCTCATTTTATCTCTAAGATAGTCGATCACACATTCCGTAGGAAATATATAATCGATTCCTTCCAGCGTGGAAAACCTTTTTTGAATGTCTTCAACGTCATATATACTTCCATATACCGTCCATCTATCCGAGTTGCTTAAAGTAACAATTTTATCAACCTCAATGGACATCGCTTTAAAGAAATTTGGATCGGCGCCCGGGATCGCGCCCTGATTTATGCTTGAGAGCGCCGTCGCCGTGTACGCGTATGTGTTATGCTTCTCGGTTCTTTGCAGATAATCAACCATTAGCTGGCTCGGATTGCCGTTTGGCGACTCAAACTCTCTTTTCTCTCTTTTAATCAGCTTGCGATTTTGATATATCTCTGTTGTGATTTCCGCCTTATTCGCGTTTATAACTATTCCTATGTACGCGATTCTCGCAAACTGAAACGCTATGTCGAGAAACAGCTTGCCGAGCATTAGCTTTTCCCGCCGCAGAGGGGGTGAGAGGCAATATAGCTTTTCAGCTTTGCCGATGAGGAGAGCTTTGTATATATTTCGGTGGTGGAAAGCTGGCTATGCCCCAGAATTTCGCTTACGTCGGTGATCCTCGCGCCGCGATTTAATATCTCTGTGGCAAACGAATGACGGAGCTGATGGGGAGTCACCTTTAACCCAACCCTTTCAAACGATTTAACAATTCTATATCTTAGTTGATTTTCACTTAACGGCTTTGCGTTATCTTCAAAGAGATAGGTTTTGGGATTTGTAAGCGCGATATACCTCTCGATCTTTTGGCGCAGATCGTCAAACATCGGAACTTCCCTGCTTTTGTTTCCCTTACCCGTTATGCGGATAAAGCAATCGCCGATATCGGTCAGCTTCAACTTCACGGCTTCGCCTATGCGTATTCCAAGCGCGTAGAAGCAGTAGACGATAAACGCCCCTTCGCCGCCCGCGTTCAGCGCCTCCTCAATGCGCTTGTGCGGCACGGGTTTTGGCAGGCTTTTAGGAGTCCTGACCGAGTTGCAGTTGATGGCGTGGAAGCTATCCCCTCTCTCTTTAAGGAAGGCAAAGAACGAACGAACGGCGCTGAGTTTTTTGGACACCGTTTTGGGGCTTTCCCCCGCGATCGCCTCGCGAAAGGGCATCAGATCGACGATCTTTTTTTTCTCATCTACGATCAGCATATCCGCCGCCGCCTCGAGAATGGGGCGGTAGGTACGCGCCGTCAGCCTTGCTCGACCTCTGTTTTTTTCGAGAAAGAACATAAACCTATCGATTTGGTTTTTCAAATAGCTCTTTGTAAAGGGCTGTAAATTCTCCGTTGTACTCATCTGCTTCCTTTACCAGACTCTTTGGGGTCATATACCCGGCGCCGCCTAGCTTTGCGTACTCGTAAATCGCCGTTTCTAGTATCAACTTTATCTTCAAAGCGTCCACGTCGGCAGCAGCCGATATTTGTCCTATCTGCTCCTTGTATTCTCTGGCGTTTTTTATGTAGCGCTCGTATTTGATCGCCCTCTTTGCCTGCTCTATGACGGTGTGAGCCATCATGTTGTACGCGTTTTTCTCGTAAACCGCCTCCGCGAGGACAAGCGACTGCTCGTACTGCCCGCTTTCAAAGAGCCGCTTTGCCTCTTTCGCGTCCGAGTACGAAGGATCGTAAAAGAAGAAAACGACTAGCAAAACAGCGCCGATCGCCGCGGCGATCAGGAGCGGCAGATTATATTTCAATTGCCTCAAGCGCCTGTCTGATTCTCTGTTTTGATTCATCATTATCCAGCCCTTCTAAGCCAAACGGCTTTCCCGCGCAGAGTGTAATTGTGCCAAAAGGCTTTGGTATCACAAAACGATCCCAGCTTTTGAGCCGATAAGAGCGTGATGCCTTAAAGCAGATCGGCACTATTTCCGCTCCGCTCTTTTTTGCCGCCATAATCACCCCTTCGGCGATCGAGCGCCTTGGACCGCGCGGACCGTCGGGAGTAAACGCCGCGTCGTTGCCCTTTTTGAGTTCGCCGATTGCCGCAAGCAGCGCCTTTACGCCTCCTCTTGTGGAACTTCCGCGTGTAGCGCCAATCCCCAAATGCTTGACGATCCGCGCGATATATTCACCATCGTTATGTTCGCTGATCATAGCGAAAACCCTGCGATCTTTTTTATTTTTGCGTAGCCGCCTCCAGCAAAAGGCGGAGAGTAGAATGTACTCGTGCCAGAATACGACGATATAGGGCTTGTCGGGGTCGAGCCGCTTTATGCCGCTGTGCTTTTTATAGTTGAGCAAATAGATGAGCCGCACGTACAAATAGCCGATCCAGCCGATGATGGCGATTACCCATCTGTTGCGCAGAAAACCTCTCTTACCGCGTTTGCTCAACCGCCTCTCCTATCAGCGCTCCGTTTTTTATTCCCACCGCCCTGACTTTAACAAATTCTCCCTCTTTCGCCCCGTTGAAAATTCTGAAAGAGTAGAAGTTATGCGATTTTCCATAGAGTGTTTTCCGATCGTCCGCAAGCTCCAAAAAAACGTCAAATTCCTTGCCTATCTGCGCGTCCATCGCTTCGTTGAGCTGTTTTTTGTATAGCGAGTGTATCCGCCACAGCCGTTTAGAGGCCGTCTTATCTTCAACCCGATCGCCCATCAGCGCGGCGGCGGTAAGCTCTCGCGGAGAGAATTTGAACGAAAAAAGCTGCTCAAATTTCACCTGCCGCATAACGTCTAGCGACTCCTCAAAGTCCTCCTCGCGCTCTCCGGGAAAGCCGACTATGATGTCGGTGGAGATCGTGGCGTCCTTGACCATCTCCCTGACTTTCAGGGCGCGATCCAAATACCACTCCTTGGTGTATCCGCGCCGCATCGCTCGCAAGATTTTTGTCGAGCCGCTTTGAAGCGGAATGTGAATGTGCTTGCATATCTTGGGATTGTCGGCAAAAACCCTCAAAAACCGATCGTCGATGTGCAACGGGTGCGGCGACTGAAAGCGAATGCGCTTGAGCCCGTCAATTTGGCTTATCTCTTCGAGAAGCTCTGGGAAATCGATCTTTTTATGCGGCGAGCTGAAGCGGCTGCCGTAGCTGTTTACGTTTTGTCCGAGCAGCACGACTTCCACCGCTCCGCTCTCCACCGCCTTTTTTGCCTCGTTGAGGATCAGTTTTGATGGAATGCTGATCTCTTTGCCGCGTGTCGCGGGAACGATACAGTAGGCACACTGCTTATCGCAGCCGATCGAAATGTTGATCAACGCCCTGTATTTGTTGAACCTGCCTTCGGCAAAAGCAAATTCGCTCTCGTCGTAGCCGGTGCCGGTAAAGACCGATCGGCTGTTTTTGATCGCCTCTGTGATTTTAGACACGTTCCTCGCGCCTAGCACAAAATCCACGTAGGGAGCCCGTGCGAAAATCTTTTCGCCCAGCGCGGAGGCGGTGCAGCCGCAGACCCCTATCTTTGCACGTTCTTTGCGAATGAGGTTAAACGCGCCAAGCTCCGAAAAAAGCTTAGCCACCGGTCTCTCCCGCACGCTGCATGTGTTGATCAAGATCAGATCGGCTTCTTCCGCTCTATCCGTCCGCTCGTAGCCCTCTTTTTCGCGAAGCTCAGCGAAAAGATGCTCGCTGTCGCGCTCGTTCATGGCGCAACCAAGCGTTTTGATGAAAACCTTTGGAGACAGAGTAGTCAATTAAAACACATGTACCTGATAGAGATAGTCATCTTGGTCAAGACCATAGCGTATCTCTCTAAAATACACGTTAAGCCCATGACCTTCAAATTTCTTGATCGCCTCCATCAAGTCCTTGTGGCTGTTGGTTTTATCGAAGTAAAAAAATGCGTTGGCGTCCTCCTTGAGCGACTCAAGGAGTTTGTCGAACGATATAGTTTTCGGTTTCGTGTTCAAATCTATCCTGGCAAGTTTGAGTTCCATCGTAAAACCTTTAAGCCCAAAATTCAAAAGGCGCGATCATACTAAAATGATACTAAAAGCCTCTTTAATGAGCTGTTAAGCCTCTGGCGTATATGATTATTCCCAATTTTTGAGGAGCGAACGGTTTTGGAAAAGATGCTTGATATTATCGATGCCATCGCCAACCAAAAGGGGTTGGAGACCAGCGCGGTTTACGAGGTCGTAAAGAACGCCTACATCAATACCGCCAAGCGCACGCTGGGGCAGGATGTGAACTTTGACGCGGAGATCGACAACGAGCAGAGAACCTATCGTCTTTATCAAAAGATCGAGGTGGTCGCGGACGACGACGAGCGGCTTTCGGAGGAGGACGGCGAAAACTATATCTCGTTAAAAAACGCGCTCAAGGACGACGCGGAGGCGGAGATAGGCGACGAGATCAAGGTGGAGATCAGTCTGGAATCGTTTGGGCGCACGGCGGCGATGACGCTTCATGGCGAATTGGAAAGGGCGTTGCAGAAACTGACGGAAGACGCGGTGTTTGACAACTACAAATCAAAACTTGGCAGATTGATCTCCGGCGTTGTAACGAGAATCGACAGCGAGGGCAATACGTACATCGAGATGGGAGAGGTTAGGGCGGTGCTGCCCAGAAAAAACCGCATAAAAGATGAAAAATTCAAAGTGGGAGACACGGTAAAAACGATCGTCCGCCGCGTAACGATGAATATACGCGAGGGGATAAGGATAGAGCTTAGCCGCACGACTCCGAAGTTTTTGGAGGAGCTTCTGGCGCTTGAGGTGCCGGAGATCGCGGATGGATCGATCGCGATCGAGAGATGTGCGCGCATTCCGGGCAGACGGGCGAAGGTGGCGCTTTACAGCAACAAGCCGCATATCGATCCGGTCGGCGCGACGATTGGCACGAAGGGGATACGGATCAACGCCGTAAGCAGGGAGCTAAAAGACGAAAACATAGACGTGATCGGTTACTCCTCAACGCCGGAGGTGTTTGTAAGCCGCGCTATGAGTCCCGTAACGGTAAACAACGTGATATGCGATGATAAAAAGGCGATCGTGCTGATCGACAGCGATCAGAAGGCAAAGGCAATCGGCAAGGACGGGATCAACATACGGCTGGCTTCTATGCTCACGGGCTATGAGATAGAACTGCGCGAGAGCGGCACGGGCGCGTTGAGCGGCGAGGAAAAATCAGGCGACACAAGCGTTTTAAGCGCGCTGTTTTTGGAATAGCGCGCAATCTTGCCCGCGGCTTGCGGGAGCCAAAGGCGCTAAAGCGCGTCCGGACTGCGGCGCGGCGCCTTGAAACTTGCGGCGGCTGTGCGCCGCTGTACTGCGGCTGTCTGCGCTTTTGCGATCCGCGCCGCAAGCGCGCTTAAACCAAACTCCGGTAGATAGCTTGCGGCAGAATCCACTCGGCAAAGGAGCGGGCTTATTTGATTTCTGTAATTTTTCTTAACAAATAATTCACTAAGCTATGTTTAAGGATATGCTGGTTAGCATTTCAAGATCACTGTATTACGGAGGTAGGCACACATGGTGTATCAAGAACTTTATGATCGCCTTGCGGCGCGGTTGGACGCGCTTTCAAAGGCGCCGAAGATCAACGGCAGAAAGCCGATTGGCGAGGCGTTGGAGGAGAGCGGAATCTCCCGACGCGATTTTATGAAATGGTCGGCGGGCGTAACGGCGCTTTTGTCGTTGCCAGCGTCCTTTACGCCGTTGGTGGCGGAAGCGGCGGAGCTGACCGATCGTATTCCTCTTGTCTGGCTACACATGGCGGAATGCACGGGCTGTAGCGAAAGCCTGCTTCGTAGCGACGCGCCTACGATCGACAGTTTGATTTTTGATTACGTCTCGTTGGAGTATCACGAAACGGTAATGGCGGCAAGCGGTTGGCAAGCCGAACACAACCTTGAAGAGGCGATCAAGAATTATAAGGGCAGATATATCCTGATGGTAGAAGGCGGCATTCCGGCCGGTTCCAGCGAGTTTTATCTGACGGTGGGACCTCATGGCAAAAGGGGCGCGGAACACGCGAGAGAAGCGGCGGCAAACGCGGCGGCGATCTTCGCGATCGGAACCTGTTCCAGCTTTGGCGGCGTTCAAGCGGCGTCTCCAAACCCCACAAACGCGCAACCGCTTAGCAAAATCACCAATAAACCCGTCATCAACGTGCCGGGCTGTCCGCCTAGCGAAAAGAATATCGTGGGCAACGTGCTTCATTACATTCTCTTTGGGACGCTTCCAGCCCTTGATATTTACAACCGCCCCAAATGGGCGTATGGTTTGCGCATTCACGATCTGTGCGAACGGCGTGGACATTTCGACGCGGGCGAGTTTGTCCAGCAGTTTGGCGACGAAGGCGCGAAAAACGGCTACTGCCTCTATAAAGTCGGTTGCAAAGGGCCATATACCTTCAACAACTGTTCGCGAGAGCGGTTCAACCAGCACACCTCGTGGCCTGTTCAAGCCGGACACGGCTGCATCGGTTGCTCCGAGCCGAATTTTTGGGACGCAATGGGCCCGTTTGAAGAGCCGCTTGCGAGCAAACTCTACCACTCCATCGACGCGGACGCTACGGCGGATAAAGTCGGCGTGGCGCTTTTGACCGTTACGGCGATAGGCGTAGCGGCACACGCGGCTATATCCGCGCTTAAAAAGCCAGAGTAATTAGGAGAAAGCATTATGAGCAAAAGAATAGTAGTTGATCCAGTCACCAGAATCGAAGGGCATTTGCGCGTGGAGGTTGTCGTAGATGATAACAACGTCGTAACCGAAGCCTACTCGACCGCTACGCTATGGCGCGGCATAGAGAAGATATTAAAAGGGCGCGATCCGCGCGACGCGGGCTTTTTTACGCAACGTATTTGCGGAGTTTGCACCTTTTCGCACTACAAGGCAGGAATTGTGGCGGTAGAGGACGCGCTAGGTATAGCGCCGCCGTTGAACGCCGTTTTGACGCGGACGCTGATGAACGCCGCGTTGTTTTTGCACGATCATCCCGTGCATTTTTACCAGCTTCACGCGCTTGATTTCGTGGATATTGTCTCCGCGCTTTCAGCCGATCCAAGACGCGCTTCTGACGAGGCGTTCAAATACGCCGACACGCCCTACGCTTGCGGCGCGGATCATCTCAAAGGCGTAAAGGAACGTGTCGCGGCGTTTGCCAAAAAGGGCGCTTTGGGACCCTTTGCCAACGGCTATTGGAGCCATCCGACTTACCATTTAACGCCGGAGCAAAACCTAATAGCGCTTTCACACTATCTCGAATGTTTGCGCATTCAAAGAACCGTCGCGCAAATGATGGCGATCTTCGGCTCCAAGCAGCCTCACCCACAAAGCCTCTCGGTGGGCGGCGTAACCTGTGTTATGGATCTGCTCGATCCAGCGCGGCTTGGCGAATATCTCGTTAAGTTTCAAGAGATAGCGGATTTTATCAACCGCGCTTACTATCCCGATCTGGTGATGGCGGGCAAAGCCTACGCCAAAGAGCCAAGCGTCGTCGGCGACGTGGGAACGCCCAACCTCTTCACCGTCAAAGAATTTCAGCTTGGCGCGAACGAATGGCTTTTTGACAGCGGCATCATCCTCAACGGCGATATCAGCAAGGTGCATGAAGTCGATGAAAACAAGATCACCGAAGAGGCGACGAGATCGTGGTATAAAAATGACGCGGCTTTGCACCCTTACGAGGGCGAAACCGATCCAAACTACACGGGTTTCAAAGAGGGCGATACGATCGACGGGAACGGCAAAAACGTCAAAGCGCCGCTGATCGATGAAAAGGGTAAATACTCGTGGATCAAAGCGCCTCGCTACGACGGCATGCCTATGCAGGTAGGACCGTTGGCAAACATTGTCGTCAACTACGTCAAGGGCAACGAAAAGGTAGGCAAAGTTGTCGAAGGCTTCCTCAAAGACACAGGATTGCCTGTCGGCGCGGTATTCTCCACGCTTGGGCGCACCGCCTGCCGTATGATTGAGGCGAAGGTGATCGCCGATAACGCTCTTGCGGCGTTTAACAATCTCGTCGCCAATCTCAAGGTCGATCAATCCACCTATGCGCCTTATACTATCGATAAAAATAGAGAGTATCGGGGGCGTTATATAGGCCATGTGCCGCGAGGGACGCTTAGCCACTGGGTAAGGATCAAAAACGGCGTGATAGAAAACTATCAAGCCATCGTGCCTTCCACGTGGAACGCTTCGCCAAAAGACGCGCGAAATCAACGCGGCTCTTACGAGGAGTGCCTGATCGGGTTAAAGATAGCCGATCTATCCAAACCGCTGGAAATTATCCGCAAGATTCACTCCTACGATCCGTGCATAGCCTGCGCGGTTCATGTGATGGACGCGCGCGGGGCGGAGCTTGGTTCGCATAAAGTCGCGCTAGACGGCGCGGTCTGTTAAAGGAGGCTTGACATGGCTAAAGAGGCTGTTGAACTAAGAGAGGCGGAAGTCGAGTTTAGCGTCCTAACGCGCGCGCTGCATTGGCTTCGTTTCGTCGCTATCGTCGCGCTGACGATCACGGGCTTTTATATTGGCGCCGTTTTCGTATCTCCGTCGATTTCGGGCGAACCCAACCTATTCCTCAACGCGAGAATGCGTATGTGGCACGAGATATTCGGCTTTGTCCTTGTTGCGATCACGCTGTTTAAGATTTACTACTTTTTCGCCTCCAAACACAAGGCGGAAAGGCTGGAGCGCGGCTCGTTTGGCGACGCGCTAAGCCTCAAAACGTGGATCGCCCAGCTTAAATACTATCTGCTGATCGGTAAGCACCCTCATCTAAAGGGCGTGTATAACCCGCTTCAGTTTGCGGCGTATGCGGGACTCTACATCGTGTTTTCCCTGCTGTGCCTCACAGGGCTGATTCTATACGTTCACGTATATCACGACGGGCTTGGCGGCGCGCTCTACGGCGCGATGCGTCCGTTTGAAGCTCTTTTTGGCGGGCTTGCCAACGTGCGGACGATACACCATATTTTGATGTGGGTTTTGATCATCTTCCTGCCCGTGCATATCTATATGGTGATCTTCAATTCGTTAAGGGGCAAAGAGGGCGCGCTGGATTCTATTTTGAGCGGCTTAAAGTTCAAGAAGAAACATTGATCGCTTGAAGATACTTCTGCTTGGGATCGGCAATATAATGTTCTCCGACGAGGGTGTCGGAGTTCATTTGAGTCGGCTGATCAAACGTAAATACCGCTTCGCGTCCGCCGAACACTCGATCGACATAATCGACGGCGGGACGCTGGCGCAACGATTAACGCCTATTATCGTTCAATACGATTACTGCGTTATCTTTGATTGCGTCAGCGCGGATAACGCCACAGTCGGCGACGTGTTTTTCTTCGACTACGAGGATATGCCGCAGGGCGTTTGCTGGCAGGGCAGCGCGCACGAGGTGGAGATGCTTCAGACGCTCTCTATGATGGATCTGCTGGGCGACCGCCCCCAAACCAAAATTATCGGCATTATCCCGCAGGTGGTGGGCGGCACCACATTGCAGATGACCGACAGTACGCAAAAAGGCGCTCTTGTGATGGAACAGGCGCTGATTACCCACCTGAAAAAGCTTGGCGTGGAAGTTGAGATCGTCGATCCCAATATAACGATCCAGCAAGTTGCCGACACATTTGGACAAGAGCCGTGATTTTAGCCTTTGAGTTTGTCTACGTTTCGCAGAACGCCGTTTTGGAGCATTTTCTGCGGGCGATCGCGATTGAGGCGAAACGCGAGTTTTATATCAAAAGGCAAAACGAAACGACGACGCTGTTTGTAAGAGGCGAAGAAGACGAGCTAAAAGCCTTTAGCGATCTGCTTGCCGCCGAGCTGCCGCTGTCGATCTTCCTGCGCGCCGCCTCCGTCAAAGCCGCTGTGGAGTGGAAACCAGACGAGGCAAGCGAGATCGGATCGTGCGAAGAGACAATCGGTTTTACGCCAAAAACTCAAGCTCTCGCCGCGCAAAACGGCGATTATACGATCGCGCCTGAAATAGGCAAACAGATCGCGCTTGATAATATGCCGCCGATCGACGAGACCTTTAGACGTCTGCTTGAAGGCGAAAGCGTCGCGATCGAAAACAAATATACGATTTCGCCGCTAACCGAGCTTTTTTGCGGAGAAAACGACATTATCGCGCCGACCGATATAGGTTTTGTAGCCAGCGTCGCCGTCGCCAACGAGGAGGATATTCGCGCGCTAGGCTCTCTGGAGCGGCCGATTTTGAGGCTTCCGACTAACTTGATCTTTGCTTCCAAACACCCAAAAGCGCCGCGTATCATCAACGTTGCGTTAGCGGGCGATTTGTATTTATATCTTTTGTCGATAAAGCTCGCCGAAAGCGGCGTTAAAGCGATCGCGCTTTGCGGTTACGATCGTCCGCGTGTTACCGCGCTAAAGGATAGAAATATAATAATAAGTGGCGTTCAACTTTCGCAAAATGCCGCGCGATTTTTGACGATCAAAGAGCCGCATTTTCGCGCCTTTGCCGCGGCGATCGACGAACGAGGTTTGCAAAACGAATCTAGTTTAGGGTTTTTCTTTAGCTTACATAGCGACGATCGCGTCGTCTTCAACAGTCCCAAAACGGGCGCGATCGAACTGCTAAAGGTGGATTTTCCTTCGTCTATCGCCGCTATTTTCAACGCGATAGAAAGCCGCTCCCAAAACGGCGCGAAACTGATAGCCAACTATCGAAAACTCTGCGGCGAGATAGCGGCGAAGATCGAGCCTATTTCGTTTGAAAACGCGCCGAAAAATATCGCTTCGCTTTGGGCGGTAGCGGGGTTGATTTTGGGTTTTGGCGACGATCTAAAATCCTCTTTTAATAAGGCGCTTGAATATATCGCTTTTTATGGCGATCTCAAAGCGCCAAGCGTGGACTACAAACTCCAAGGCGCGCTTATCGATCCGATCGCGACGCTTTCTAGCGTAATCAGCTTGAAATTAGCCGGCGCGCCTAACGAGGCGCTTGCGTTTTCGTTGTGCGAAAGTCTAGCGCGTTTTTTGGGCGATCTGCGCGATCTAATAGAAGCGGGTTTAGGCGCGGAAACCGGATTAAAAGAGGCGAGAAACGCAAAGGATTTTCTCGCTTCATTAAGTATCGAGCCGCCAAAGCATATCTTTTTAATCGGATCGCTCTTTTGCGTTAAAGCGTTTTCGCAGACGGCGCTCAATCATATTTCGCCCGCAAAAACGCCGTTTTTTCCAAACGAAACGCCGCTTGAAATATGATACCGTTATGACCGTCTATTGATCTTTGAGAAGGGCGGTAAGCGCCGCAAGAGAGATAACGATCGGAAACCAGATCAACGCTAACGCGCCGCTTTTTGTTTTAAGATGTTTTTTTAGCGCGTTTTTGTTTTTGACAATATGAAACATGGACAGCGAAGCGAAGCAGACGCCGCTTATTACATGCGCCGCAGTTACAAAGCTCATCATAAACAGCAGATACAGAGGAACCTCCGCCGCGTTTTCAAATACCGCTTCACCAACCGCCTCGCCAATTTCTATAATCAGCCCCGTGCCAAAAAGCGTAACGATACATATAAGCAGGCTGATCGATATGAACGATTGGCTGCTCATAACGCCCTGCCGGTTATGTCCGATATATTGAAGCCGCGCCTTGAGAGTATCTTTTCTAGCGAATCGGTAAGCGTTCGGCTGAATACGCCGCTTGGACATACTTTAATACACCCTTCGCAGCCGGTGCAGCTATCGGCGTCTTTAATATAAATATGCCTGTGCCATAAAAACGCCCTTTTGCCTATCACCCGTTTTGGGCAGGCTCTTATGCATCTCCAGCAAGCTGTGCAGTTTCTCGGATTTGCCCATATATGATCCGTGCGAATCTTTCGCAGGATCCGTTGCGCGCTTTTCATTTTTGCTCCTTATTACGCGATCGATGCGCCTCAAAGCGTAACGACGGTTACACTTATAAAGCGCCAAATTGTACCCGCGCCAATCTGAGATGTCAAGAGGCAAAACGAGAAAAATGCGCAAAAAACGAACGGCAAAGCGCCGCTGATCAGAGTTACCTTATCTTTCGCCGCTACGCGGGAGTAGGGAAGAGGGTTCGACCTCAACGGTGGGCGTAGCCACGTTATTTGATAATGGTTCTGTAAATCATTAAAATGGCTCATGAGCGCATGGTGATTAAATAAATGGCACAACCAAATGACAGAAACAAAGGTTTTTTAGCTAACATTCTTACGTTTTCACATCTCAATAGAGGAAAGGTTTCAAGATGAAGAAGATCAGCATAGTTGCGGCGCTTGCGCTGCTTGGCTCTGCCGCTTTTGCGGCCGGCGAAACTTCGATCGAGGGGGTTATCTACGGCGATCTGACCAGCTATTCGGAAGATCAGACTAACGGCGAAAAACAGAGCCATTTCTTGAACGGCTCGGTCAATATCGGCTTTTCTTCGGGCGATGTTTACAACGGGCTGAGCTTTAATCTCGGCGCGCGCGGAAATCGCAAGATTTTAGAAAAAGAGACCGGCGACTGGGGCGATCCGACAAACTTTGATTCGACGGTTTTCCATACCGCCAACCTGACCTACTCTAACGATCTGCTCACGGTTGTAGCCGGACGGCAGGAGATCGCGCTGGAGTGGCTGGGCGACTATCACGAGGCGATTGTGGGCATCCTCAAGCCTTCCGAGATTGTAACGGTTATCGCCGGCTATACGGGCAAATACGCCGAAAGCGATTACGACGGCTACTATGCCAGCTTTGCGGACGTTATTCCAAATGGTAAGCAAGGCGCTTATGTAATAGAAGCGATCGTCTCGCCCGTAGAGGGTTTGTCGATTGAGCCTTGGTTTTACTATGTGCCGGACGCGGCGGATTGGTTTGGCGGCAAGTTGGCTTACGGCAACGATCTGTTTGACGTAAGCGGTTCTTATACCATCTC
>JAIRKM010000034.1 GCA_031260125.1 Helicobacteraceae bacterium
TTATTTGCAAGTTCAACGCCTAGCTTTTCGTACTCTCTGCCCGTTACCTCGTCGCGCAGCAATTCGCTGCCATCCGGAAGACCCACTACGGCGCGCGCGTGAACTTCCCCGCTTTCAAGCAGTTGAGCGCTTACTCCGATCGGCACCTGACAACCGCCCTGCAAAGCGTCCACAAATGACCTTTCAACGCCGCTTTCAATCTCCGCTTCCCGATCGATAAGCGGCTTTACAAGATTGACGACCTCTTGATCGTTCGCGCTCTCCAGACCCAAAATCCCCTGCCCCATCGATGGAAGCATCGTATCAATGGGGATCGGTGAAACAAACTTCACCGTTTCTGTCAGTTCCAGCCGTTTAAGTCCGGCGTAGGCCAACACGATCGCGTCAAAGAACCCCTGCTTGAGTTTTTCGATTCTGCCGGGAACGTTCCCCCGCAAATCGCGCACGATCAGATCGGGACGTTTTGCCAGAATCTGCATTTTTCGGCGCAAAGAGGTCGTCCCAACAACGCCGTTTACAGGCAGATCGTCTATTGAGGCGTATCGTTCGCTCACAAACGCATCCCTGCGATCCAAACGCTTAGTCACGCCGCATAGGATCAATCCCTCCGCAAAACTAGTCGGCACATCTTTGAGGCTATGCACCGCCAGATGCGCCTCGCCGCGCAAAATAGCATCCTCCAGCTCTTTGACGAACAGCCCCTTACCTCCAATCTTGGCAAGCGGCGCGTCGAGAAAGAGATCGCCGCGTGTCTTAAAAACCCTAATCTCCACCTCCAGATCGCTGTGCAACTCCAGCAGGCGGGATCGAATAAAATTTGACTGCCAAAGGGCAAGCATGCTGCCGCGTGAAGCGATCCGCACCCTCTTCATTTAGCTTTTGAGGCTTTCAATTCGTTTAGTACTTTCTCTAGTAAATCGCGGTTGCTGTCATAGACGCCGTTGATAAATAAAGTAGGGGTGCCGTTCACCAGCAGCGCTTTAGCCACTCCTTCGTCAATGGCGTAGTGTTCTAGCACCTTTGGAGCGTTGATATCCTCCAGAGTAAGTTTGGACTTAAAAAGCGAGTTGTAGTAATCAAGCACCTTTTGCTCATCGCTCGCGTCAATTCGCAGATTGACCTCGTACATAGCCCTTTCGGTGTTTTTGCCGCCCTTCTGATGAGCCGAAATCGCCGCCTTGATCAGCGTGGGCGAAGAGATGTGGGTTGGCAGGGAGTAGTAATAAAGCGCGACATCGTCGGGATAGTTTTCCGCCGCCTCAAACAGCCTCGGCATAAGCTGCCTGCAAGCGGGGCATAACGGATCGGAAAAAACGATGATCTTATTTTTTGCCCCTTTCTTTCCGTATAGAAGGTGATCGTTGCGATAGTAGGCGTCTTTCACCTCGCCTTTGACCAGATTCTTAACCGACTTGCCATCGGAAACGCTAAAGAAATCGTCCGTCAAGAAGTTGCTGGCGCTTACGAAAAAAACTGGCGTGGCGCTGAGTGCCTTGCCATCTGCGCTTTTGACCGGCACATAGCTTACCGTCAGCACCACCGCTTCAAATCCAGATGGCTCTTTAATTTTAATGCGCCGATCCACTTTGATCGACTCGATCTTTATATCGCTATTGCCGGCATATGCCTCTTTTAAGTGCCGTTCAATATCCGCGTTACTGCCGCCGCCTAGCGCGGTCATGTTAAACGCCGCAAAACCGCCGGAGGTAAATAAAACGCTCATTTGACTAATAGGCGCAAGCGGCGAGTTTTTGGGTCTTACGCTGACGTTTACGTCAACTTTTTCCCAACCTTCAAGACCGCGAACCGTCTCGCGTTTTACCGCGCTTGCTCTATCTAAAATAACACTTGGATTATTGGCGATCATTTTTGCGACAAGCGCCTCAATCTCCCTGTTTGTCGCCGCCCAAACGACGCCTATCATCAACGCCAGCACACAGACGATTACTCTCATTGCTCTTCCTTTCCCATTTGGTTCTTGATCCAATCCACCGCTTCTTTCACGCCTACCTTGATCTTCTCCGCGCTTTTGCGGATCACAATTTCAACATACCCCTGCTCGATATTTTTACCCACGATCAGCCCAAACGGTATCCCGATTAGCTCAAAATCGTTCATCTTTGCGCCAAATCCCGCCATTCGATCATCGTAAATTGTCTCAATTTTTTCGTGAAGAAGCTGTGAATATATGGCTTCCGCCGCGCTTTTCTGCGTCTCCTCCCTCACGTTGCTTGCGATCAGATAGACCAAAAATGGCGCGATGCTCTCCTTCCACACACATCCCTTTTCGTCATGCGAAAACTCAACCGCGGCGGCGATCAGACGGCTTACTCCTATGCCGTATGTTCCCATTATAAATGGTCTTGTTCTGCCGTTTTCATCCAAAAATCTGGCGTTCAGCGGTTCGGAGTAGCGGGTGCCAAGCTGAAATATATGACCAACTTCGATACCCGATCGATACGCAAGCCTTCTTCCGCAGCGCGGACAGATGTCGCCCTCTCGTACCGCGATCAGATCGGCAAAGACGTGGTTTTCGCCGACCTCCACGCCGCCGATATGCAGCCCGTCCCTATTGGCGCCGCCAATCATATCGACTTCGTTTTTCAACTCATTATCCACTACGCATAGAACCTCCGGCGTGGGTGGAAAGTCAATTCCTATATACCCCGCCGCAATTCCCAGCCGTTTGAGATCGTCTTCCGACAGATCAACCAACTCGTTTGCGGATACGCTGTTTAGCGCCTTTGTCTCTTCCAGATCGTCGCTGCCGCGTAAAAAAAACAGGCAGACTTTTTCGCCGCGATCGTAGATTGCCTTCTTTGCCACCGCTTTGATAAACTTGTGCTTTGGAAGATTTAAAAGCCCGCTTAACTCCTCAATCGTTTTTATTTCCGGCGTTTCGATCAGACCATTGAATGCAGATGCCGCCTCTTCATACACTGGTTTAGCGCGCTTTGCCGCCTCAATGTTCGCCCCATATTCGCATGCTTCGCAGCATACGATCGTATCTTCCCCCGCATCCGTAAGCACCACAAACTCTTTGCTTCCGCTGCCGCCGATCGCGCCGCTGTCCGCCTCAACCACGCGAAAATCAAGCCCTACTCTGCGAAATATCCGCTTGTAAACCTCTTCCATCAGATGAAATTCCCGCAGCATGTCCTCTTCTGTGGCGTGGAAGCTGTAGCCATCTTTCATCACAAACTCTCTGCCGCGCAAAAGCCCGAAACGCGGTCTGGCTTCGTCGCGGAATTTGAGGTTTATCTGATAGAGGTTAATCGGAAGCTGCTTGTAGCTGCCTATCCTGCCCCTGACCAGATTTACCATCACCTCCTCGTGGGTAGGTCCCAGCACGAAATTACCCTCTTTGCGATCCTTTAGGCGCAGCAGTTCCTTGCCGTATTTGCGATACCTGCCCGATTCCTGCCACAACTCTGACGGCGTTACGAAACCCAAAGAGACTTCCAGACAGCCCGCTTTGTCAAGCTCATCTTTGACGATCGAGCGGATTTTGTCAAGCACGCGCTTGCCCAGCGGCAAATAGTCGTAAATTCCAGCCGAAAGCATTGAGATAAATCCGCCTCGCAGCAGATACTTGTGGCTAGAAAGCGCCGCATCTCTCGGCGTCTCTCTTTCAGTGGGCAGAAAATAGCGAGAAATCCGCATTAAATCCCTTCAAGATCGAATATGTTTTTTACCGCTTCAAGCGTCTCGGACGAGTTTTGATCGTCCATCGCCGCGCGTAGCGCAATTGTGGGCTGATGTAAAAAGCGCTTGAAAGCGTTGTGCAGAAGCAGCCTTGCGTTTTCCTCGTTCTCCTGCGGAATAAAACCCTTTTTCATCACCTTCTCCAGCTCTACCCTGCAAGCCTCGCCCGCCTTTTTACGCAACGCTTTGATAACGGGTTCCGATCCAAGCGATGAAAGCCAGCCGAAAAAATCCTCCACATACTCGCCGACGATGCGAAACGCTTTGGACGCCTCCTCTTCGCGCAGACTCATATTGGTTTTTACTATACCCTGTAGATCATCGACGGTGTAGATTTTGATAGCAAGATCGTCGATCCAATCGATATCGCGCGGAACGGCAATGTCAAACCAAAATCTTTCAAAATCCCTGCGTTCCACCATCTCGGCGGTGATCACGGTATGCGGCGCTCCCGTCGCGGTGAATAAGAGCGGATGGGCGTTGATGAGGTGTATCAAACGGGAAAAAGTCTCCACCTCTATGTTGCTGTTTATCTCAGCGGCAAACTCCTGCGTTTTTGCCAAGTCCCGCCCCACAACAATTACGTTAGCGCGATCTCCCAGAAGATGCAAAACAGCCAGACGGCTCATCTCGCCGCTGCCTACCACGACAGCGGTTTTGCCTTCTAGGCTCCCTCCCATAAGCTCTTTTGCCTGTACAACGGCGGCGCTGGAAACGGAAATTGGGTTTTTGCCGACTTCCGTGGAACTACGCACAGCCGCCGCGCAGCGCATAGCGTGATTTGCGAGAGCGTTCAAACGCTTGGAGACAAAACCGCGATCGATGGCAAATTTGAAAGCCTCCTTAAACTGTCCGGCTATCTGCGCCTCGCCGATCACGACGCTCTCCAGCCCGCTCGCTACGCTGAAGATGTGTCGCGCCGCGCCCTCATCGTCGTGGCTGTGCGCCCGCCCCTCCAACTCTTTGCGATCGATACCGCTCGCGTTGTGCAGTACGTCGATGCTCTCGCTAAGCGCCCTGTGTACATCTCTAGCGCATAGCATCAGCTCCACGCGGTTACAGGTAACCAAAAGGGCGCATTCGTCGATGTTGCCTCCGGAGCGTAGTTCGGTCATGATCTGAACCTGTTTGTCCGCGTCAAAGGCAAGCTTCTCCCGAACGGCAATATCGGTGTTCTTGTATGAGATTGATAGTAAAAGGTAGTGCATAGCGCGGGATTATAGCACTAACTGCCATATTAAAAGACTTGCGGCGCGGCGGCTTATCCTCCCCGTATCAACGCGGGAGCTATACGTCGTTTCTTTTCTTATTGACAAGCTTTAGATATATGGAAAGCCCCACCAAAAGGAAGGTAACCCCAAAAAGCAGCAAAACGGCGTAGGCAATGTTTTCCGTTTGTTCTTTTGCGGCGAATTTGAATACCAGCATCAGCGATTCGATAGCCAGCGCGATAACGATTGAGCCAAGAAATCTCACCATCGTTTTATGTATCCCGTTGCGCTCCTTCTTGCTATGCCCCAGAACCTCCTCTTCAAATATAGTTTTGACCAGATCGAATATCGCTAGAGAAAGAGTAAGAAGTATCGTCGCCTTAAATAGCTCTTCCACATTTGTAACGGTAAGATTCAGCCAGCCGAACATAATGCTTTCGATCCCGTGAAAAAAGACAACTAGCGAAACAAGAAAAAGGGCGAACGAAAAGAGCGCATAGACAAATTTTGAGAAGTTTATGGAGAAGCGATCTAGCTTTGTCGTCCCTGAAATGTTCAGAATGTCTCTAAGAGATATGTCTATGCAGACGACGTACAACAAAACTCCCTTCTCGTCGTACAGAGGGAAAGCGGCTGTTACCGAGAGATCGTTAGTCAAACTTGAAGGGTATGGGTCGGTTAAAACGCAGCGCTTCTCTTTGACGGCGCGGTAAAAATAGGCTTTTGAGCTTCTATCCGCCCCTTTGCCCGTGGCATACGCGGCTTTTCTTGATATGTTGTTGATAACCTGTTCTCCTTTTGGATCAACGACATACAACGCTTCAAAGCTATCTACTTCGTGGGCTATCTTGTCTAGTCTGGTCAGCACATGATCAAGTACGGGTTCGGGCATATGATTTTGGAGGTTTCTTGTTAAAATATAGCATAGATACGCCCTTGCCTGATAGCGTATTTCCGCAAATCGCTGAATATCTCTGATCGTCATTTTGTTTCCTTACTATTTATGTAAACTGCGATATTTTAGCATAGCGGCGCTTTGGCGCGGGAGAGATAACAGATTTTACCATTTTTTTACATCGTTTTCACGCTATACAAAATTATGCTTCAAAGCCGCTAGATTCTATGGGACATGATAATGCCGACACGATATTGATCGGCTGTTCCGTCCTTTACGATCGGAGAATTGGCCGCGATATCGAGAAGTCGTTTGTAACCGCCGACTGCGCTGATCGAAAGCGTTTTCGTTATGCGGTAGCTAATGCTCGCGTTTATGCCAATATCCTTAAAGCCTGATTTTGCCTCATATATATCAAAATGATACTCTCCGCTTTGTTCGGGCGTAATTCCAAAGAGGGCTTGATTGTACTTTTTATCAGCATATTCAGCCGAAACAGAAAGATTTAGCATCCATTGCTCACCGATTGTGTTCATGCAGCCGATCTTCAATCCTACAAGCATTCCATCATCAGCGGATAATCTTTTAAGTACCCATGCGCTTGATGCAATTCTTCCATACCTATATGTCGCGCTTATGCTCGCGGCGGCTCTTAAATCGTTAAAACTTGCCGTTTCACCGCGTTTTTCCATTTCCCATTCGGGGCGCTTAGAGTAAATGCTGATTGACGGCGCGATTTCAAATTCTTGAGAGAGCGGTATACTGATGCCAATACCTCTAAGCGGAGAAATAAAAAAAGACTTATAACTCATTTCTAAAACCGGTACCGCCTTTTGTGTGTACTCTCTTGAACCTTCATATCTAGTTTTAGTCACAACACCTATGCCAATCGCACCTTTGAAGCTCGATTTTGATCTGTTGTTGTCATTTAAGTCGTCTGCGCACAGTATATCCACGCTAAAAATTAACATTAAAACTATTGATGGCGACGCCTTCAACGATCGCGCCAATATATGTCCCATAGTTTTCATTAAACTTAATATATTATTCATTAACTGGACTTTCTATTGATGATTCCCATATTTTATCGCATTTTTCTAGGATACGCCGTCCTCCGCCTTACGCGGCGCAATTGGGCATATCAAAACCGCCTCAAAAAAAGCGGACGTATAGCGCGATTGCCGATTTTTGCCTATTTCGCGGCATCTTATCGGCGAGCGTGCCGACTGCCGCTTTATTGACAAGCCGCCTATAATTTGTTAGATTCCCTATAGAATTACTACGGAATAGGTATGCGTAAACAGGATTTTTCCACATTGGGCGAACAAACCAAAGCGGTTCATGCCGGTGAGTTTCCAGACCCCGTTACCGGCGCTTCATCGCCGAATCTGGTCATGTCTACCACATTCGTTGTGGATGCCGACACGACCTTTTCCGTTGAAGGCATGGGAGAGAACGACCCATTTGTATATACCCGTTGGGCAAACCCAACCATACGGCAGTTGGAGGAAAAACTTGCCGTTTTGGAAGACGCCGAAGCCGCCGTTGCCTTTGCCAGCGGAATGAGCGCTGCCGTTGCCCTGTTGCTCCATACCCTCAAGGCTGGAGATCGGGTGGTTGTAAGCGACGTTACCTACGCGGCGGTAGCCGAGGCGACCAACGAACTTTTCCCAGCACTTGGCGTTGATGTTATCAAGGTTGATACGTCGGATTTGGACGCGCTGGCAACGACGGTAAAACACGGCGTAAAACTGGTTTATATTGAAACGCCTTGCAACCCCCTGCTCCGGCTTACCGACATTGGCGCTGCCGCGAAAATTGCCCACACAGCCGGGGCTCAACTGGTGGTGGATTCAACCTTTGCGACTCCTATAGCGACAAAACCTCTGCAACTCGGCGCGGATTTCGTCATTCATTCGTTAACAAAATATATCGGCGGACATGGCGATGCCCTGGGTGGGATTCTGCTAGGCAGGGCTACGGACTTGGCTTCGCTGCGCAAAAAAACATCAATACGTTTGGGCGGAACTATAAGCCCTTTCAACGCGTGGCTTATCCTGAGGGGGCTTGCGACCCTGCCGCTACGTATGAAAGCCCATGAAGAAAACGCCCTCAAGATAGCCCGTTATCTCGAAACAAACCCGAAGGTAACGCGGGTGATCTACCCCGGACTTCCCTCCCATCCCCAGCATAATCTCGCGCGGCGGCAAATGAGAAACTTTTCCGGCATGATCGCCTTTCAAGCCGAGCGTGGAAAGGAAACTGCCCGTCGCCTCGCGGAAAAACTACGGATCATTCACTATGCCGTCTCTCTGGGGCACCACCGTTCCCTCATCTTTTACCTTGATACTGAGGAGCTGCTCGCCACATCGTTCAGATTGGCAACGCAAAAGCAGCTTGATTCATGGAAAACCTTTGCGGGCGAAGGTATATTTCGGCTGTCGGTCGGACTTGAAGACGCGGACGATCTCATCGCCGATTTAGAACAAGGGCTAATGTAATCGTGCGAGCGGCTAGCGCTAAAAACCAAAAAGCACTAAACTTACGCCATTAGCTCCGCGTGGCAGTTTCGCGCTGTTAAGCCAAATGGCCGTATAATGGTCGTATGAAGTTCTTTTTATAAGTAATACCTAAAGTTTGTTTCGTAATTTTCGGGTG
Source organism: Helicobacteraceae bacterium (assembly GCA_031260125.1). GTDB lineage: Bacteria > Campylobacterota > Campylobacteria > Campylobacterales > SZUA-545 > JAIRKM01. The sequence goes on from JAIRKM010000034.1 coordinate 8,470, forward strand.
GAGCGCCATGGGCGAAGCAGACATTTACGGCTCCTAAGGTTAATTATGAAAGGTCTTCATAGCGACTCCATTTCCATCGTAGATATTGCTGGCGATCCCCTGAATTTTACCTATAACGAAATTTGCGGCGCGATCGGCGAAAATAACGCCAAGTTGCTCTATTCGTTTCTGTATAAAAGCGAAACAAATAAAAACGCGCGTTCAATATGGATAAAAGAGGTAATTGAAAATACGGAGGCAAAAAAATATATTTTTGAGCTACGTGATCAAAGATATATAGAAACCGTCAGCATCGGGCGTAGAACGGGCGTTACCGCATGCGTTAGCACGCAAGTCGGCTGCCCCGTGCAGTGCGTTTTTTGCCAATCGGGCAGATGCGGCTTTATAAGGAATCTAAGCACATCTGAGATAGTCGGACAGGTTATTTACCTAAAGGAGCGCGTAAATAGAATCGCGTTTATGGGCATAGGCGAACCGTTATTTAATTACGACGCTTTGATAAAAGCAATCCATATATTAAGGGATAGAAACGGGCTTGATTTTCCTACAGACGGTATTACCATCTCAACGGTTGGAGCGGTAAAGCAATTAAAGAAAATACGCGAGGAACATATAAAAATCCAACTGGTTTTATCTCTGCACGCCACAACACAACAGGTAAGAGATCGTATTATACCCGCTATGCGCGGAAACGATATAAATGAAACAGTCAAAGCCGCTCTATCATATTCAAAAAGACACAACAGGAAATTGGTGGTAGCCTATTTACTGCTAGATGGTATAAACGATAGCACATCGGATGTAAAAAAACTAGTTGAATGGTTCAAAGGCGAAAACGTAATGATCAACCTGTTGGAATACAACCAAACCACCGGCAGTTTAGTAAAAGCAGCAAATAAAGGGCGGTTAGAACGTTTCAAAAACGGCTTATCGGCTTGCGGCATAGAGACAATCATAAGGGCTTCTCGCGGTAGAAATATAAAAGCTGCATGCGGTCAGCTCGCCGCTAGATATAACGCGAACGCAAAGCGCAACCGATTACCTTTTTCTGGCTACGACTAACGCGCTGCTTGTCGTGAAGTCCTCGTCGCTAAGATTGAGAAATTCGGGCGCTAAACGCCGCCTATCAATTGACGGAAGTTCTCTGTCTTTGTCGCGACGCGTATAAATAACTTCAAAACCGTTTTGCTCCAGTAGTTTAAGGTGGGTAGAAAGCGGCTCGCGGTTGATAAGATATGGACGAGTAGAACGAATTCTGCGCCATCTATTTATCTCAATAGCCCAATGCCCGTTCTATTCAAAAGTTTCTCTGTGCGATCTAAAGTCGATTTGATGAGAGCATAACCCGCCGCGATCCAAAATTTGTGCTTGCGCTCTATAAAAATTTTCTAAATCATCGACATGCTCTAAAACCGCCTGCGAAAACACGAAATCAACCTTAGGTAGCACCACCACGTTTTCCCATGGAGCGACATAATCGACCTTGATCGTTTCGTCTTTTTCGCCGTTAAGAACGCGCCTTATGCGATCACTTCGATCCTTATCGTAATCGGCAAGCTCAACTAACCTATCTAATAGCACTAAAGCGCTCGCTCTATCGGCATAACTATAGGCATCAAAGGCATAGTATTCGCACGCTCCGTCCAAAAGCGCGCAAATGCCCACGCCAATGGAGTTCCCGGGACCAAATTCCGCTATGCGGCATGGCATAGTATTTGGCGTAAATCGCTTAAACGCGTCGATATGCGTTTGCCAAACGCTTCTGCAATAGGCGGCATTACCCCCCCCCCCCCCCCGTAAAAACGATCCGCTTCGCGGCAAATAGTTTGGATTTATCAATTTAAGCGCGTATTGCGCCGTTTTGTATGCGTTTCTTGCCAGACTAAATAGTTTAAAACGCGCTTTTGGAATGTTCATTTTCTCTCCTTTTTATAAGATTAGCATTGCATCGCCATAGCTATAAAAGCGGTAATTATTTGTAATAGCAAGTTTATATAATTCTTTTGTTTTTTTAACGCCAATAAGCGAACATACAAGCGCAAAAAGTGTCGATTTGGGCAGGTGAAAATTGGTTAGAAGCGCATTGACGCGGCGGGGCGGATTAGCCGGATATAAAAACAGATCGCATTCGCCGCTTGTTCTGCGCGTTATTGCGTAATGCTCGATCGCTCTAGCAGATGTAGTGCCGATCGCAAGCAACGGCGTGTCTGAATCGATTAACGCTTGCGCACGATCTCCGATCTCGTAACTTTCTGAGTGCATTTTGTGATCTCTTATATCGTCGGTTTGCATCCCCTTGAAAGTACCAAGTCCAATATGAAGCGTAATTTCCGCCCACTTATAACGTGATCGGACGCGCTCCAAAAGCGGCGGATCAAAGTGCAAAGAGGCGGTCGGCGCGGCGATACTGCCTGAAACCTTCGCGAAACAGCTTTGATATCTATCCGTGTCATAATCGTTCACGCCGCGTTTTATATAAGGCGGCAGAGGAGTTTTGCCGATGAGTTCGGCGATTTCGATAAGCCTTGAAAAAGCTATCGTTTTATTTGCTTCGTAAAATCTAACAAGCCTTGTTCCATTATCGTCCGCGTTTAAAACTTCGGCACTTAAATCGCAATCGAAAATTAGGCGTGTTTTGGCGCTTGCTTTGCCCTTTATCAACGTCAATATGCCGCCTTCGGTCTCTCGCACTATTAGTACCTCGATCTTACCACCGCTTATTTTTTTCCCTAAAAGTCTGGCTTTTATCACTTTGCTATCGTTAAAAATTACCGCATATTTCTGCGGCAGAAAATCGCATAAGTTTGCGACGATCGAATGTGTTATGCCGTTAGATTTACGATCATAAATCAGTAGCTTGGCGTTGGATCGCGGCTCGACCGGCATTTGCGCAATTATATTTTCAGGCAGACGGTAGTCGTACTCGGAAAGATTGAAACTCAATCCGCCGCTTCTTTCTTTGCGGGATTAACCGCTCTAACAATTAGGATCGAAACCGCGTATAGCAAAATCATAGGGATCGCCATCAAAAACTGTGTCAATACGTCCGGCGGCGTGATGATCGCGGCAAATATAAAAATCAATATGATCGCATATCGAAAAAAATCCTTCAGCGTCTGATCGTCTATCAAACCAATTTTCGCTAAGAAAAAACATATAACCGGTAGTTCAAAAGAAACACCAAACCCGAACATTAGTTTTAGAAAGAAACTTAGGTATTCACCTATGCTAATCATAGAAGTAACCAACGTTTCACCAAAATTAACAAGATAAGAGAACCCGTATGGAAAAACAATATAATACGCAAAAACCGCGCCTAGTATAAACATGATAGTAGTCGCCATCACAAACGGAATAACAAAACGTTTTTCGTTTGCGTATAAACCGGGCGCTACAAACGCCCAAACTTGATAGAAAATGATCGGCAAAGAGATTAGCAGTGCGGCAAAAAAAGAGACAAAAACGGCGGTAAAAAATTGTTCCCCCATCTTGTAAGCGATTATCTCTCCATGTTCGGCAAGGGCGGCATGCAACGGCTTAACCACCCAAGATAAGATCGGCGACCAGAAGGCAAAACATACAAAAAATGCGGCGACAAGCACGATGATGATCTTTATAAGGCGGTTTCGCAACTCCGCTAGATGAGGTTTAATATCCTCAAGCATCGATTTCCTTTTTTGCCGCTTCGCCAGTCTTTTTCAGATCGCCGAAAAGATCGCGCACCTCTCTGTTTATCTCTGTAACCTCCTCGATCTGCGCCGTCTCCCGTGTCATTTTTTCCACACTCTCCTTGTATTCCAGCGCATCGCGCTTCAATTCGCTGAGGTTGATCTCTTGATCGAAAGCGGTTTTTGCCTCGCTGAGACTCTTTTTCACCTGACGGAAAAACCTCGCGCATTTCACCATAGCGTCCGGTAGTTTCTCCGGTCCCAAGAAAACGATCGCCACCACCGCCACCAGCAGGAATTCGCCAAATCCTATCCCAAACATCTTTTCCCTTTTTCAAAGGGTTGATTTTATAAAAATAGCGTTGAAGCACTATAATCACGGCACAAAAAGCACAACGGAAAACGATGGAGCGGTTTAACCTCTTTTTAAGAAATGTTCAGCAAGAACTGAAAGCATTTCTCTTTATAATGCTACTTTTATCTATTTTCAGAGCGGCTTTTATATATATTTACAGCTCGCAGCTTGAGGATAACTCCGGCGCCGATATTTTTTGGGCTATGTGGTACGGATTTAGACTAAGCATGAAAACATCTGGATTTGTAATAGCCCCATGCTTTGTATTTATAACCTTACCGGCGCTATTTTTTCCAAAATATCGATTGGAGACGATCAGAAAGTGCTGGTACGGTTTTGCTGTTGTTTTTTTTACCTGCTGTTTTTTTATACGCATACCGTATTACGAAATATTCGGATCGGCTTTTAACCTTATGCTGATTAACGGAATGCATGACGATATATGGGCTATTGTTCAAACCGCTATCGAAGAATATGGAGCTGTTTACAAAGCGGCATACGCTGCTTTCTTGTCTGTTATTTTGATTAAAGCTCTATTTATAATTTTGAGCATAAAACCCTTCTCAATAGATATAAAATCAAAAACGGCGCTTGCGGTTCACAGCGCAATTTTGGCGTGTTTTGTGATGTTTTTCGCATACTTTGTCCGTTATGCGGGCGTACTTAGCTATACCAATACAGTTACGTGGGCAAACGCCGCAAGATTTAATTCAAATCTCTTAAATGAAGCCGTTTTAGATGATGGTCAGGCACTCTACAGAGTGCGCCATATGTACAACGCGTTGCAAAGCAGTATCCGATCAACAATATCTACCGACGAGCTTAGAGAGAGGATCGGGCTTCTTGGCGGCGATGGCGGCGCGGATACGATTGAGGGCGCTTTTGAAAGAACCATTATCACCGGCGCCAATGGAGAGCCGCCGCAAACGGTGGTGTTTATATTGGGAGAGACATACGCGCTCTGGCCGTTTCTACCCGCTTTTAGAGAACTTATGCTTGTTGAAAATGGAAGAAGATTGCAAGATTCTCCGAACGGTTTCGCGCTTAATTTAATGCTATCGACCGGCGACGGTACGATCTCCGCGGTAAATGGGTTGTTGAGCGGTTTGTTTGAAACGGGAATGTATCAGAATTTTGAGATAGAGAGCTACAAAAGCGTTTATCTTTTTGGCATAGGCGCCATTATGAAAAAATTGGGATATAAAACGGTCTTCTGGTATGGCGGTTTTGGAGGATGGCAAGACATAAAAAAATATGCGCTTGCGCAGAGTTTCGATGAATTTTATGATGCGGGAAAGTTAAACGAAAAATCTGGAAACGCGTGGGGAATGAATGATAAGCTGTTATTTAATTATGTTCGTAGTTATATAGAATCTTCAGATGACAATAAAACCTTTCATTTTATACTTACCACCAGCAATCACGGACCATACTCGATCGATGTAAAAAAAGAGGGGTTTAACCCCGACTCAATAAAAGATATGCTCCTGCCAGATATTGCTAATGACGATCGGACGCTCAATCAACTTGGACATATATGGTACTCCGATATGGCGATAGGGGATTTTGTAGATAGTATCTATGCAAGAAATCCCCAAACTCTCTTTATTATCACGGGCGATCATGCCAACCGTTTTCACTTTTCAAAAGAGCAGGATTTGTTGACGACAATGAGCGTTCCGTGTATATTTTACGGTTATGGAGTCAAGCACGACACGATATGGAAAAACCGCGCTGGCACTCATTTACAGATTGCTCCAACCCTTGCGGAAATGATTGGGAAAAAAGGAGTGGACACATACCACTCCGTCTTTGCTCCTTTGCAGGAAGCAGATTCTAGTGCCGCGTTTAACGGCAAGGTCTGGAGCGATGGGGAGTCTGTAAAATCGCACGAGGAGATTCCGCCGAATGCCCAAGAGCGGTTAAAATCGGCACAAACGCTATCGATCTGGCGCGTTAAAAAGGGCAACGCAATTGAGTAGCGACTATACGATTATTTTTCCGCAAAACATTTTGAAAAAAGGTATTTGTGATCGTGCGGCAAAGCCTCATAAACGGCAGATGTTAAATTGCGAATCTCAAAGTGGGCGCTCGACTTTGAGCGCAGCGTCAGAAAGTTCTGCAAACTTCTTGCGTTTACGCTCCATGTGAGTTCCGTCTTATAACTCTCTGGCAGAGCATATTTAACCCGATCATTTGATATTCCCTTCTCTAGCAGTATCCGCAGATTGTCCAGCGCTTTTACGCTCATTCTGTCCACCGTTTCATCGCCGCTTGGAATGAGATATTTTTGGGCTCTACTATCAAATTGATCAAAGGGCGTTTCATCTTTAAGCTCTTTAAGCGTATAGCGGGTACTCTTCACCGAAAGTGAGGCGATACGATGCCTGGCAAGCTCTTGCAAAAGCAGGCGGCTGATCTCCTGAATATAGAAGGTGTAAAAGAGGTGTTCAAGCGTGCTTGAGTGTCGATTGTGATTACCGACGCGTTCGATCAAGCTACGATCTATTTCACCCCCCTTGTCGCTTTTGTCATAGCTTTGCCAGCAAGTACGGATTGCGTGAGCGCAAACTTCAAGCGGCGTGAAATGTAAAAGCGTAACGCGCATAACGAAATATCCTTTAGTCGGCAATCGGTCTGGTTTTAAGACTTTTTTTCATTTTCAACTTCGCAAATTCCTGCATATCTTCCACCTGATCGTATTCGTCCATTATATCCACGTCAAGTAGCTGTTCAATTGCGTCCTCAAGCGTAACAATTCCCGCTGTTTGACCATAGTTATCGACCACCAGAAACAGATGCTCTTTACGGTGAATAAACATATCAAGCGCTTTCAAAACAGGAATGTTTTCTGTGATTCTAAAGATAGGAGACATAATATCTTCTATTTTTTTATCGCCGCGTCCCCCTATCTCCTCTTCCATAATCTTTTTGCTGAATACCATGCCTACAACGTCGTCGATATTTGTATCATATACAGGAATTCTCGATCGCAGGAAAACATCGCTTTGCTTAACGGCGTCGCGTATAAGAGTATCTTTTTGCAGGGTAAAAACCACGCTCCTTGGCGTTAATATATCACGCACCTTGTCTTCGTCGAGATTTAGGAGATTTTCGATCAGATCGGCCTCTTTTTCCCTTACCGTACCACCCTGCTCGCCTAGCTCAGTCATCGCTAGAATCTCATCGCGGCTAATTTTGTGACCATGTATGCTATTCTTGCCAAACAGACGGTTTACAAACAACGCGGCTATAGTAAACGGATATGTAAGTATGATCAGAAAACTAATTATTTTTGCCGATATAAGCGCAAGTTTCTCCCAGTATGTCGCGCCGATCGTTTTGGGCAAAATCTCGGAGACATAAAGGATTAAGAGTGTGAGGACAACAGAGGCAAACACCACATACTCTTCACCGAATATTTTGGAAGCTTCATATCCCACGCCCGCAGCGCCGATCGTGTGCGCGAAAGTGTTTAAAGTCAAAATTGCCGATATGGATTTGTCTATGTCGCGCTTGACCGCTTTGATCGATGCCGCCGATTTGGGCTTGCTTCTTGTAAGCGAATGAATATAGCTATGCGGGATAGATAGTAGCACCGCCTCAAGAATGGAGCATACAAAAGAGATGCTTAACGCAAAGAAAAGGTAGATAAACAAGAGCGTCATTGCGTTTTCAACCCATACCTACTGGAAGGTTCAGGATCAGACAAAGAATTTCCTTAGTGTCATAAATTTGTACATATTGTAAAGGCGAGCGCCTTAAACTCTGGTTTTTATCCAGTCAGCCGCCATCGCGCCCAGATCGACAAGCGCCGTTGAGGGTGCCGGCGAGCTTTTGCAACTCTTCGCCCGAAACGCGGTATGTCGTCCATTCTGAGAGCGGTTGAGCGCCGAGTTTTTTGTAGAAAGCGATGGAAGGCTCGTTCCAGTCAAGGCACGCCCACTCAAGCCGTGAGCAGCCGCGCTCCACCGCCAAATTGGCAAGAAACGCCAGCATCGACCTGCCCAGTGATCGCTTGCGAAACTCAGGCAGGACAAAAAGGTCTTCCACATATATGCCCGCCTTACCCAGAAATGTAGAGAAGTTGTGAAAAAAGAGGGCGAAACCGACTGGAGTTTCGTCGTATTCGCAGATGAGAGCTTCTGCTTTTTTCTCTTCAAACATAAACCGCTTCAACCCGTCTTCATCAGCGTAGCAGCGATCCAAAAGGCTTTCGTATTCCGCGAGAGCGTATATAAACCTTACAAGTAGCGCGGCGTCTTCCTTTTCGGCAAACCTCAAACGAATTCGCCGATCGACAAAAACATAATCCATCTTCTTCCTCTAAGTTGGGGCTGTTGTCAAAGAGTATTCGCGCAATTGCTGGAGCGGGAAACGAGATTCGAACTCGCGACCCCAACCTTGGCAAGGTTGTGCTCTACCCCTGAGCTACTCCCGCATAAAAGAGCGGCATTATAGCGGGTGTGGGCTTTGGCCACTCTCTAATCCTGCGCAAAGCAAGAGGAAGGACGGGGCATTTACGTGACTTTCGCGTATATTTCTTTGTTTTCCGCGTCAAAAATTACCGTCGATCCCTCTTTCACATCGCCTTGAAGTATTAGCGTGCTAAGTTTGTCTTTAACCATTCTATCGATCGCTCTTCTTAATGTTCTCGCGCCGAACTCCGGATCAAATCCCTCTTGAACTATATTGTCTTTCGCGGCATCTGTAAATGAAAGTTTTATATCCTGCTCTCTAACCCTGTCGTTCAGCTCCGCTATAAGAATATCCACAATTTTGATCGCGGCATCCGATGTGAGCGGATTAAATATAACTATTTCGTCCAGTCTATTGAGAAACTCAGGCTTAAAATGCGCTTTAAGTACTTCCCGAACGGCGGTTTCGCGCTCTTGTTTATCTTTTGCCGCCTCGATCTCGGCGCTTGCTAGATTGGACGTTAAGATCAGGATCGTGTTTTTGAAATCGACCGTTACGCCCTTGTTATCCGTAAGCCTGCCCTCGTCTAACACCTGCAAAAGCATATTGAACACATCCGGATGCGCTTTTTCTATTTCGTCAAACAGCACGACGCTATACGGCTTTCTGCGCACCGCCTCAGTTAGCTGTCCACCCTCTTCGTAACCTACATATCCCGGGGGCGCGCCCACAAGACGGCTTGCGCTATGCTTTTCCATATACTCGCTCATATCCAAACGTATTAACGCACGATCGCTGTTGAATAAAAATCTTGCCAACGTTTTTGCCGTTTCAGTTTTTCCTACGCCTGTTGGTCCCAAAAACATAAAACTTCCTATCGGTTTTGTACTGCTGCTCAACCCTGCCTTACTCAGTTTTATTACCGAGCTTACCGCTCCAATCGCCTCCTCTTGCGCAATTACGCTTTTTGACAGTTCGTTTTCTATGTTTAAGTACTTCTCCCTTTCGCTTTGTAGCATTTTTTTAACGGGGATATTTGTCCACTTTGACACGATCTCCGCGATCGACTCGTCATTGACGCTGTTTTTTAATAACGTGCCGCCTTCCTGCATCCGCCGCCACTTATCGTTCAGCGCTTGAATCTGTGCGCGGACATCCGGAATTTTGCCGTATTCAAGCTCCGCCGCCTTGCTAAAGTTGCTTTCGCGCTTTGCCATTTCCGCCTCGCGCCGCAACTCCTCCTCCTGATTTTTTAGCGCGGAAATACCGTCAAAAACCGCCTTTTCGTTATCAAACTGCGCTTCTAACGTCCTCACCCTCTCTTCGGTACCGCCCAACTCTTTTTTGAGAGTCTCGATCTGCGTCTTGTTCTTTTCGCCGCTCTCCATTTTAAGCGCCTCAAGCTCAATTTTTATCCGCGCAACGTCGCGTTTGGCGCGATCTAGCTCGGCGGGAGAACTCTCGATCTGCAATTTCAGTTCGCTTGCGGCTTCGTCAATTAGATCGATCGCCTTATCCGGCAAGAAGCGGTCGGTTATGTAACGATCGCTGAGATTGATGGCGGCGGTAAGGGCGGAATCCTCAATGGTAATGTTGTGAAAAGTCTCCAGCCGCTCTTTGAGTCCGCGCATAATCGCAAGCGCCTCCGCAATCGTAGGCTCGCCCACAAAGATAGGCTGAAAGCGCCTTTGCATCGCGGCATCTTTCTCAAAGTATTTGCGGTATTCCTTGAGCGTTGTCGCGCCGATGCAGCGCAGTTCCCCACGAGCCAGAGCGGGCTTTAGGAGATTCGCCGCGTCCATACTGCCCTCGCTCGCCCCAGCGCCAATGATCGCGTGTATCTCGTCGATAAACAGAATAACGTTCGCGTCTTTTTGCACCTCCGCTATCACCGCCTTGAGCCGCTCCTCAAACTCACCGCGATATTTCGCGCCCGCGATCAAAGCGCCGAGGTCAAGCGAAATCACCCGTTTATTTTGCAGGCTTGTGGGAACGTCCCGATTGACGATTCTGCTTGCAAGTGCCTCTACGATCGCCGTTTTCCCCACACCCGGATCGCCTAGTAGTATGGGGTTGTTTTTGGTTTTTCTGAGGAGAATCTGCATTGTTCTTGAAATTTCTTCGTCCCGTCCGATCACCGGATCGAGTCTGTTCTCCTTCGCCTTCATCGTCAGATCAACGCCGTATTTGCTCAGCGCCTCAAGCCTCTCTTCCGCGCTTTGCGAGTCGATCTTTTTGCCGCCCCTGATCGCCTCGATCGTCTTGATCAGCTCCGAAATATCCAGATATTTTGAGAGAATCGGCTTGAACCGCTCCATATTCGCCAGCAAAAACGTGTCAACGGCGATAAACTCGTCGCCTAAGGAACGCATCTTCGCTTCGGCGCTTTGAAGAGCGTCCGCAAGCGATCTCGCCATTTTAATATCCTCTTTGCGGAGGGAGGAGACCATTGGCAAACGTGAAGCCTCCGATTTTATCTCCAGCTCAATGGCGGCGCTTTCCGCGCCCATGCGATTGAGCGCTTGACGAAGAAGCGAGTTGGTGCTTGTTATCTGCGCCCACAGCAGATGTAGCGGCGTTACTTCCGCGTTTTTCGCAAAAAGCGCGAGTGAAACCGCGCCGTCGATCGTCTCTTGCAATTGGCTTGTCAGCTTTTCGTTCATGCGATATCCTTTTAGTGAGTTGGTATCATATAACTTTAGCCCATTGATGTCAATATAGTATCGCCGCTACCGCTCAAAGAGGCTCGCCGCCCTTGAAATGGACGGGACGGTTCAGCGTGAAGGAGAGATGATGTTTCGTTTACGTACGCGTGTGAACGGCTTTGACGGTTAGCCGCAATTGGCGATGCCAAGCGCTAATACGCAACCAAAGACAAAACGGCGGCGGCATACGAAATTAAATAGCCTATGCTAGACGATCAAAGCGCGTTGTGCGAATACAGAAAGTGATTGGATATATCGTAACAAGACACCCTGTATCTACAACAGCAACTTTAGCAGCAGGGTTTGGATTTGAACAGCTGACTGGAATAGGAACAGAGAATATACTACATTCTACAATGGCAGTTAAATCACCAAACTTTGGAGCTGATAGGATACCAGAACTAGCTTTCTTTCCACATATATTTAGATTGGTTGGTATGGGTGTAGCACC
>JAIRKM010000049.1 GCA_031260125.1 Helicobacteraceae bacterium
GTCGATGGCAAAAAGACCTCTTTTCTCAACTCGCTGAAAGAGGCGAAAAAGGACAAGCAAAGCGTATGGAGCGCATCTTATGCCATTAAAGAGCCGGGTGTTTATCAGTTTTATATCGATCCGGTTGCCTATTTTGAGCCGGCGGAGGAGAAGTTTATTCGCCATCAGACAAAAACCATCGTGAACGCCTTTGGCGCGGACGAAGGCTGGGACGAGCCAATCGGCTTAAAAGCGGAGATCGTGCCGTTGAGTCGCCCGTACTCCATACTAAAGGGCGGTCTATTTGAGGGGCGGGTGCTATACAAAGGCAAAAGCGCGCCCGACATCGAAGTGGAAATCGAGTTTTACAACGATGGCAAAAAACTCAAGGCGCCAAACGATTCGTTTGTAACGCTTGTAACAAAAACGGACGCCAACGGCGTTTTCCGCGCCGCGCTACCGCTTGAAGGCTGGTGGGGCTTTGCCGCGCTGATCGACGATGACGAGACGATAACCCGCGAAGGCAAAAAATATCCAATTGAGCTTGGCGCGGTATTGTGGGTGAAAACCGAAAGCTATAAATAGTGCATATCCTTGAAGGAGCCTTGCGTCCCGAAATAGTAGCGGCGGGCTGGGTTGCGGGCGCTTCGGCGCTCGCCGTCTCGCTGGCGACGCTGAAAAACGAGGAGATTCCCAAAACTGCGGCGTGTTCGGCGCTCTTTTTCGTCGCCTCATTTATCGCCGTACCCATCGGGATCACCAGCGCCCATCTTATCCTTAACGGGATCGTCGGCGCGCTGGTCGGCTTCAGGGCATTCGCGGCGATCGGCGCGGCGCTAATTTTGCAGGCGTTGCTGTTTGGCTACGGCGGCATAAGCTCATACGGGGTGAATATATGCGTGCTAAGTCTGCCCGCTATGATTGGCTGGGCGCTGTTTTTGATCGTTCCCAAAGCGGCGATTGGAGATCGCGCCATCTGTTTCTGGCGTAAACGAATCGTGTGGTTTTCCATCGGATTCTTTCCCATAATCGTAGGCGCGTTCCTGCTTGCCCTCGTTTTGACGATCAACGGCGACGGGTTTGTGAACGCGGCAAAAGTGGCGTTTTTGGCGCATATTCCGATCGCGGCGATCGAAGGGATAATCACGCTTTTCGCGCTGGACTTCATTGAGCGGGTTAAGCCCGATCTGCTGACGCGATGAGAGCGGCGTGGCTTATTCTGGCGTTGGCGGCGTGCGCCTTCGCGCATCGGCTCAATCTGTTTATTACCGACGAAAACTCCACGATCTATATACGGAGCTACTTTACAAAATCCGCGCCGTGTCGAGAGTGCGAGGTTGTAGTTTTTGATCCAAACGGTCAGGAGATCGCGAATACGACGACCGATGAAAACGGCAGAGCCGAGATCGCGCTTGAAGCCGACAGCGTTGTCGTCAGCGTGAACGGCGGCATGGGACATACGGCGCGGATCGAATACACGCTTACGGGCGAGCTTGCCCAAGAGATTGAAACGCCGCTGTGGTTTTCTCTGGCAAAGGGCGCGTTTTCTATCTTGGCGATCGCGCTGTTTTTTGGAACGCTGCGGATACTAAAGCGCAGAAAACCTCCGCCGAAAAAAGAGAGCATTACGCCAGATAGCGAAGCTCCTCGATCAGATCGGACGGAGTCATTGAGTAGTTCGCGCCCTTAAAGTTAAGAGCGGCGATTGTATGCGCCAGACTCGCGTTTATGGCGGCTTCAAGCGGTGAATGCCCCTGAGCGAGCAGCGATCCGACCATTCCGCTTAGCACGTCGCCGCTGCCACCCTTTGCCAGAACTGGCGATCCCAGCGGATTTAAGAAGCGGCGTCTGCCGTTGGCGATAATCACGTTCGCTCCCTTGAGGATCAAAACCGCGTTTGGAAAGGCGCTTGAGAATGTGAGACTGAGCGCAAGGCGGTTCTCCTGCACCTCCTCAATCGTATATTCGCCTAGATCGCACGCTCTTAGAAGCGCCGCGAATTCCTTAGGATGCGGTGTCAAAACGACGCTGCGTCCGCTTTTGATCAGATCGAGCGTAAACGGGCGGTAGAGCGCGTCGGCATCAATTACCGCCGGCAGATCGGCTATCATCGCCGCGATCTCTTCGTCCACATAGGCTTCGCCAAGCCCCATTCCCACCGCTATGGCAGCCGTCCCGGCCAGCGGCTTTTTTGCCTGTATAAGATCGGGCGGAATCTGTACGCGTCCTTTGGCGATCACCGTCGTCAATCCCGCGCCCAAGCGCATAGCGGCAAGCGCGCTCAAAAGCGCGGCGCCCGGCTTATCGCCCATCACCACCGCCAAATGTCCGTAGCTTCCCTTGTGGCTATCCTGAACGCTGCGCAGTGGCAGCTTCATGTCGCTCTCTTCAAGCAGAAAGGAGTCGCTGTGCGCGGCGAACGCCTCTTTGGGCAGTCCCAGATCGCCAACGACAATTTTGCCCGCGAAATCTTTGATCCGATCGGTAAAAAGCACGAGCTTTGGCGCGCCCATCGTTACGGTTAGATCAACCTTCGCCGTGATGCCAAAGCCGCCTTCTACCGAAACGCCGCTTGGAATATCGCAGGCGATCTTGAACGCTCTGAGACTGTTCATCGCGTTTAGAATGACCGTTGCGCCTTCGTCTTCAAGTTTGCGTTTGAAGCCGCTGCCAAAGAGCGCGTCCACCAGTACGTCGCATTCCAGCACTCCGTTTACACTCTCGATCCCAAGCGCTTTAAGTCGTTCAAGCTGTTTACTTCCAAGCCACGTGGACGTTCCAAACGGCAGATACACGGAAGGCAAAAAGCCCTTCTCTACAGCCAAAAGTCTGGCGAGCGCCAATCCGTCCGCGCCATTGTTGCCGCTGCCGCTTACGATCAGCACCTTCGCGCCGTTTGGAAAGCGGCTTACAATCTCGCGTTTTATCGCAAGCGCCGCATGCTCCATCAGTAGCTCTTCGCTCATAAAGAAGCTTTCAACGGCACGCTTATCTAGGTGTTCTACCGATTCGTAAAGCGCAATCACCGCCGATCCTTATGAGAGGTTCCGGCTTGCTTCAAGCACTGCGTTGAAGATTGCGCGGTTTTTCTGATAGGTTGACGAAAGCGCGGAGTACATCACCCCATTTTTGGAAAGCTCGCTCGTTTCCACATCCAGATCGACCGTGTTGCCATCGTTGCGCGCCATATGACCGTCGCGGTAAAAAAGCACAGGTTTCTGCGGCGCCGACGCTTTTGGCTGAATGTGCATAGGGCTTGTTTCGGCGAGGCAGAGCTTTTTTTTGAAGCGGCTGTTAAATTCGCTTTGTGCCTGCTCGGCGAGCATACCCTCAAAATGGATATCCTTTGAGCGGTAAAAGGGCGTATCGACGTTGGCAAGATTGCTACTGATGATATCCTGCCTCGCCGCACGAGCGTTCATCGCTGCTTCAATGTATTTGCTTGAACGGTTTATTTCGATCACCTTTGCACCTCGCGTACATTTTAATTGCGATTTTACAGCAAAGAGCATTCCCTATCATTCGATCCGCCGTGCCTTTCTTTTGGACGTTCAGATTTCCGCCGCATTCCGTTGGTGTTGTATAATTGAGGCCAAAGTCGAGGTGTTTTAGTAAATGAAAGGCGTGATTAAATCCTATCTGCCCTCAAAAGAATACGGCTACATAGTAGGCGACGACGGAAAGAACTACTTTTTCCGCGCGCGATCCGTACGGACAGATCCGCAGATGATCGCGGATGGGTATCCCGTTCACTTTGAAGAGAAGGCAAACCCAAACGGTTACGAGGCGCTAAGCGTATTTTGCGAGATTCCCACCAACGTGTCCGCCATTATGTACGAGGTGCCAGAACGCTTTCACATCTATCGCGACTGGGTCAAGGACGGAATGGAGGTGCTAGAAGAATCAAGTTGGGAGATTTGCGGCAGTACCACCATTTCGGGCGAATCGCCGGAAGATGCCAAAGACGACATGATCGCGCGCGCCAAACAGCTTGGAGCGAACGCGATCGTTCATTCGCGTTACAACAAAGGAGTTGGTAGAGAGGGTTCGTATCGCTTCAGAACGCACCATTTTGTCGGCGTTCCGGTGGTAGTCGCGAAGCGCACGCACGGCGGTCAATACACCAAAGAGCAGCTTGTGCCTATCATAGATGTTCAGGCGGAACTCTACAAGCAGGAGGCAAAGCGCAAAAACAAGATTTCCCTCATTCTCAGGCTGTTGATCTACGCTCTTCTCATACCATGCACCGTGCTGGGGTTGGCGGCTCTCTACAAACAGCTGATCATTACAAAATTCATCGTCGTTACGTGCAGTCTCTTTTTGATCAATCTGGCGATATTCGCGTGGCTGCTGCCTAAAACGGATCACGGCTGGTGGCTGCAAAAACGCTGATGATTTGACAAACACCTCTTAAAAGACTAATATAGCGCTTGTTTTTTATGGGGCTGACAAGGCTTCGACAGGAAGGCTTCGGCTTTGGGTTGCATGCCGGCTTGGATACGCCGTAAATCTATCCGCTAAATATAGACGCAAACAACGCGAACTATCGTCCCGCTTACGCCTACGCGGCGTAATGGACAGGCTCACCTCGCTCCGCCGTGGGCGAGGTTGCGCCTTCAACCATAGCGGCTTGAGGCGCGTTTCTGGCAAGACGCGCTTGACATCTGCCTGCGTTTTTTGAGGGGTTTGCCCGGATGGCGCCTCAAAAGGCAAAGATAATCAACGGGAGCTAAGCATGTAGAGACCTGAGGAACGGCTTTTCTGGACAGGGGTTCAATTCCCCTCAGCTCCACCAATTCTCTATTGACGCGCTGATCAACATCGCCGCCGCTCTCGGACGTAAAGCCCGCATTGAGCTTGTAGAGGATCGGCGGATCACGTAAGCTGTTATTTTTTGCCATCACGATCGCCTTAGCCTTAACTTCACGCGAAAACCGCTTTTTATTCGCCATCCTGCACCTGCGCTAAAGAGTATTTTCAATTTTCCCCGCAGTCGTTGCGGCATTTTTAAACTTAATAAATTAAAATTGCCCAGTTTTTTTGAAGGTTGTCCTGTTGGCTGCAATTGAATTGGAGAGAGCGGGAGGGATGTGCGTGTGCCGCGATCCCCCAGAGGTTGAAGCGATCTGTCGCATGGTTGTTTGGGTTGCGAGGTTTGCTTTCAGGCGCAAAGCCCGCATAATCGCGAGCTTTGCAATATGGCGCGCTTGTATATTAAGCGCGGACAACACTAAGGAGATGTAAAGATGAAAAAAGCGTGGATAGCGTTTGTTTTGACTTGCTCGGCACTCGTTGCGGCGCCGGCTGCAGACGCCTTCAATTTCGTTCGGTTTAACGCCGGTTTGCCCGTCGCGTTTCCAATTGACGACACGATCAACAACGGCGATCCGCTTTCGGGGAAGAACTTTGGAATCGATATAGCCGCGTTCGATAATCTAACCGTTGGTTACGACGCGCTTATATTGGGAGCGGCAGCCCCGATCGCCATTAAGGGCTTGCGGCTAGGCTACTCGGTCTCTCCAAAACTGGGCATCGCTTTGGACTTGGGCAGCAATAACGGCGATCCAGCCGCCGTTATCGGCGTGTTTTCCAATGTCGCAGGCGGAAAGACCAAAGTCGGCATCATTCATGGACTGTCGCTTCGCGCAGACTATGTAATTCCCGACACGGACGACATCGGCGCAGGCGCAATTGTGCTGTCTGTTGGCGCGTACTTTGGGTATTAAAAGGAGAAAACTAAATGAAAAATGCAATTAAATCTTTGATTCTTTGCGCGGCGCTGGCATTGCCCGCGGCGGCGGCAAACAGCTACGAGATTCTGTCCGTAGATATAGGGATCGCGCCCAATATCGATATCGACTCGTTTTCGGATCAGCAGTTCCCTAACACCTTCGCGTTAAATCTGCGCGTAGCCGATCCTTTGGCTGTGGGTTTTGAAACTGTAAGCAGAGGAGCCGGCACCGCTTCGGCGTTGTTTAACTTCAAGTACGATCTGAGCGCGTTGGGCGGACAATTAGCGGCGGTTATCAGCTTGGGTAACGGGAGTGGACTTAACCCCAGTCTATTAACAACCACCCATGCTGGCATAGGGTTTGAATATACGCCTTTTTACAAAAAGCGGGAGGCGATTTCAACGGCGCTAAAGATCGCGCCTCGCTATATCTTTGATACGAACGACGCCGCTAGCGGCGTGCTGGTTATCGGCATCGCGGTAAGTTTAGGCATCTAGGCATTTATAAGCCGCTTTAATCTCAAAGCGGCTTTGCGGCTCTATCGCGAATCGGGGGGGCGATAGAGCGCGATTGCAATCTGATCTTTGAGGCGGCGGCGGACGAGATTGCTAGAGTCAATCAAAACTAACGTTGTCCGCCGTTCTTTGTTTTCATCGGCGCGCTGTGCTGATTATCTGCCGATTACGGGAATACTCTGATTGGGAATCATCGTTACAGGCAGTTTGCCGTCCCACTTTTCAACTTCGTAAAGTTTTACAAGATTGGAGCTTTGCGCAAGCGCCTTTGCTTTCAGATCGATAGCCTTAGCTTCTGAACTGCCGCGCATCACAATCGCTTTTGCGTCCGCCTCGCCTAGCAGTACGACCTTCTTCGCGTCCGCCTCGCTACGCAATACGATAACTTCGGCTTCGGCTTTTGCCTGCGCTACCTTAGCATCCGCTTCGCCCTGCGCCTTGACGCGCACCATCTCGGCGTTGAGCCTTTCGCGTTCAAGATTTTGCTTAACTCTCTGAACCTCCACTTCGGCTTGCATGCGTTGTTCCACCGACGCTTCGTAAGCCTGTGAGAAGTCGATGTTTTCTATATTGAGCGATTCAACAATAATGCCAAGCGGCGTAAAGTAGGCGATTAGATCATCTAAAATCTGCTTGCTGACCATATCGCGGTTTTGCACCAACTCTATCGCGGCGTACTTGCCGATGGTGTCTTTGGGCAATGCCATCAGCTTAGGTTCTATCAGACGATCTTGATAGTTTATGCCGTAATCCGAATATATTTTGTTTACTTCGCCTGCGTTAAGGTGGAAGTTGATACTGATCGCCATATCCACAGGTTGCGAGTCTTTGCTGTAGGCCTCGATATTTCTCACGTCTTTTTGAGTCCGCACCTCAAGTTCCTTGACGTTGTCTATAAACGGAATCTTAAAATTAAGACCCGGCTCCGCGATCTTGTAAACTTCGCCAAAGCGCAAAGCCACGCCTCGATAGCCCTGCTCCACCGTATAGTAACTAGACGCGATCAAAACGAACAGTACAGCCGCCACCGCCGCGATCGTCGGCGCCATTTTGAAGATAGACCCAGATCCTGCACCTTGCTCTTTGTTGTATTTGCCTGACGAACTCTTTGAAGCGAACATTTGCCAATCCTTTTTGAGGTTGATAGCCGCGATTATACCGCTTAGCGGCTATTTTGAGGAAAAACCGCGGCACATACGCGAGACGGGCAAAACGTGTGCGTTTCTACTGTGCGAGCCGCTCTAGCAGGCAAATGCCGCCGCGATCGTCTTTGCGCCGCGCTATGTCCGGTAATCCGCGTTTATCTTGACGTATTCGTATCCAAGGTCGCAGCCGTAAGCGGTGTAAGAGTGCGTGCCTATGCCCAGATCGCACACCACGCGAAAGCTCTCCGTCCGTAGCGCCGCTGCCGCCGCTTTCTCTCTCTCTTTATCCATGCAGCCGCGCCCTTTCTCATAAACCGTTACTCCGCCGATTGAAATTGTCAAACTCTCCGCGTCGCACTCGATCTGTGCCGCGCCGATCGTGGAGGCTATGCGCCCCCAGTTTGGATCCGCGCCGAAAAGGGCAGTTTTAACCAGCAGGGAGTTTGAGAGCATTTTGGCGGCTCTCTTCGCCTCCTCCTTCGTGGCGGCGTTTTTTACCTCAAACGCCGCGAGCTTCGTCGCCCCTTCGCCATCACGGACGATCTCCAGTGCCAAAAAGTGCAGAGCGCGCCTAAGCGCCGCGTCAAACGCCTGAGCGTCATATGCGCCGCTCGATCCATTTGCCAGCAGATAGATCGTGTCGTTCGTTGACATGTCGCCATCGACGCTGATCGCGTTGAAGCTGTCGTCTAAAGCGCCGTTGAGGTGCGCTTGAAGCGCCTCTTGATGCACCGCCGCGTCGGTGGTTACAAAGCAGAGCATTGTGGCAAGCTGCGGCGCGATCATTCCGGCTCCTTTAGCCATCGCGCCGATCGTAAAGGTTTCGCCGTTGCAGCGTACCTCAAAAGCGATCTGCTTCTCCCAGCGATCCGTCGTCATAATCGCTTTCGCCGCCGCGCCACCGTTCACCGCGTTCCAGTCAAAGCGCCCTATGCCGCCGATGATCTTTTCCACCGGCAGAGGAACGCCGATCACGCCTGTGGAAGCCATCAAAAAATTCTCAAACGGCACGGCGGCGACCACCCTTTCCACCGCCGCTACACCCTCCGATCCACTCATCGCGTTAGCGTTTTTGGAGTTGGCGATTATGCCGTTGACCTTGCCTTTGTGCGCTTTGGCGTGCCTGATGTGCGCGCAGGCGAAGCGGTTTGAGGTGAAAACCGCCGCTAGATCGCACGGCGTCGAACTTCGTATAAATGCCAGATCGCCGCCGCCATTTGGTTTCAAGCCGCAATTTAACCCGTCCGCGAAAAAACCTTTAGGCGCGCACACCCCGCCGCCGATCGAAAGTATCTCCATTGCCCCGCCTTTAATTTCCGTCAATCTTAACCAAGCGGCGATAAAAACGAGCCGTTATGACGCTTTTAGCCGCGCCTGTTTCACCGTCAGTTAGCCCTGCTTGCCCGCCGCGAAAGGAGATTTTTGTACGCGCACGATATGTTTTGCGATCGCCTTCGCGCCATCTCGCGCTATAAGTTTCATCAGCGTTTTGGATATTCCGCTTAGATCCACGTCCGTAAAGACATCGAAAATCTCCGGCGTCAGCCGCGACTGCTCGACACACCAGCCAAGTCCGCGATCGCTTAGGTATTTCGCGTTTTTCATCTGGTGGTTTCCCGCCGCGTGCGGATAAGGGACGAAGAGCGCGGGCAGACCGTTTGCCGTAAGCTCAAAGAGCGTTCCCGCGCCCGCTCTGGCAATCGCTAAATCCGCCTTTTGCAGATGGGCGGGCATATCAATGTCAAAGTCAAACACCACCGCGTCAATTGAATTTTCTCTGTAAAAGGCGAGGACGCGATCGTAATCCTTTCGACCGCTCTGATGGACGATCTTGATGCCCGCGTCGTTTAACCTTTTGGCGATGCCCATGGCAAAGTCGTTGATCGCCGCCGCTCCCTGAGAGCCGCCCAAAAAGATCACCGTATTGATCGCGCTTCTCTGACGCGCCGTTTCAAAGAAGCGATCGTCCACAGGGTAGTCCCGCGAAGGGCTGTTCGGATCAAACGAGCAGAAAACCTCCTTGGCGAACGGCTTTAAGAGGCGGTTAAGCGATCCATAAACGGCGTTTTGCTCGTGGATCACAAGCGGGATTTTAAGCCCAACGGCGGCGAGCGCAGCCGGGGCGGCGGAATACCCGCCGACGCTGAAAACCGCCGTAGCGCCGATCTCGCGCAGGAGCTTGCGCGTCTTGAATGCGAGAACGACGATGTCGATCAGCGCGAAAAGCCTGAAGATTCCACGCCTATTCATTACCCCAGCGCTGGATAAGAACCGCGTGTCGGCAAAGCCGATCTCGTTTTCAAACCACGCCTGATCCTGTCCGCCGCTCGATCCGATAAAGAAAGGCTTTATCCCCTCTTCGTTGAGCGCGTTCTTGACCGCTTTCGCCGCCGCTAGATGTCCCCCAGTGCCGCCGCCTGTGATAACGATCAAATTCGCGCCTTTGAGCTGATCATCAGCACCAGCCCGACCGCGATGGAAGACGCGGCGAGCGAAGCGCCTCCGTAGCTCAGGAATGGGGCGGTGATCCCCTTAAGCGGGATCAAGCCGGTCGTGCCGAGCGCATTCATCAGAAACTGCGCCCCAAACATTACGCCGATGCCGATCGAGAAAAGATAAAAAACCGGATTTTCGCTGCGATTGGCAATCTTGAATATACGGTAGATCGCCAGTAGCATCAGAAGAGAGACCAACAAAACGCCCGCTAGCCCCGCTTCCTCCGCTATGCCAGAAAGCACAAAATCGTTATGCACGTCGCTCAAAAATCCCAGCTTCACGATCCCGCCGCCCAACCCAGTGCCAAATAGACCGCCGTGATGAATGGCGTAGAGCGACTGCGTAATCTGATACGCGCCATCAGAGGGCGCCGCCTCTACCCTAAGCGCGTCCGCCACAATATCGGGAAAAATCGATAGGACGAAATCCTGTACGCTGCTCCACCACTGCGTTACCCGTTCGATTCTGTGCTGCGCCTGCATTATCAGCGCGATCGCTGCCACAAACGATACGCCAATGAGCGACACAAAGAGCTTTATGCTCGATCCCGCGAAGAAGATCATCAGCGCCATCGTGCTGGCGAGAATGATCACCTGCCCAAGATCGTTTTGGATAACCGCTATCAAAAACACGGTTACGATGAAGATCAACCCATAGGGCATCAGCGTTCCTAGCTCCCGCGCAAAGCTGAACTGCTCCTTAGCGCCCGCTTTGGGTTTGTAGATTTTGCGCGTCAGACTCCACGCCAGAAAATAAACAAAGCCTACCTTGAAAAACTCAACGGGTGAGATACTCAGCGCCTCAAAGCGCATCCAACGCCTCGCGCCGTTGATCGACGGGACGATTGAATGCGGCAAAAAAGGCATGATGAACATAAGCGCGAAGAAGAAAAAGAACAAAAAAAATCCGACGCGCCCTACCCAGCGGACGGGGTCTTGCCGCGCAAGAAACCACATAACAAAAAAGGCGATCGCCGCCCAGAGCGTCTGGCGCGCGAAAAAGTGAAACTGCGAGAGCCCTACATGCTGCGTATGGTAAACCGGCAGCGAAAGGCTGAAGATCACGCCGATGAAGATCAGCCCGCTTACGGCGAAGAAGAGATAGCGATCGCTCATTCTCAGCGCAGCGTTACGATCGTGCCGTTTGGCGATTCTGCCACGCTGTATGGATAGGCTCTATCAAGCCTGATCACGAGTCGGTAATAGCCCTGATGCCGCCCGACGGTTATCTGTTTGAACGGAGTACCTTCGGCGAGCGGTAGAGTAAATGCCGGCACGGGGTGCGAGCGTGAAAAGTCCAGCACAAGTCGGTCGGGAGAGGTCAGGACGAAATGCTTTAAGAGCCGATCCGTTGTCTTAAAATTCATCTCTTTGGCGGAATACTCGACGGTAATAAACTCCATATCCTTGAAGCGGACGATATTGGGCGCGTTTGTTTCCGTCCGCGTTAAAGCCGCTTTTTCCAGAAGCAGCGCCTTGAGTTCGCCCAGCGTGCGCGTTTTGGCTATCTGCGCCGCGAGAAAGCCGCGATCTCCCTCGTTTGGCGTCCAGCCCGCGTTTGCCAGCGCCATAGCGGCTCTTGCGTTGTCGGCAAAGATCGCCCACGCGACGGGCGTGTAGCCGTAGATGTCGCTTGCGCCGCCTTTTGCCCCCTTGAGTAGAAGCGTGTCCACCAGGCGATCTTCTCTGAGAATGATCGCCCAGTCCAGCGCCGTTAGTCCGCTATCATCCGCGAGATTCACATCCGCGCCTTTAAGCGCCATTCTGATCGCCAGTTCTTCCATCACGGTTTTAGCGGCGTAGGTAAGAAGGGAATGATCGGCGATCGAGCCGAGATTGGGATTTGCGCCGTGATCGAGAAGCGTAAGGGCTATATCCCTATATTCGCCGCTAGTAACCGATCCAAGCACCGCGATGGTAAGGGGATAGAGCGACTCGCGCGCGGCGGCATTTGGATTCGCGCCGTTTCTCAAAAGCGCTCTGGCTCCGTCAAGCGCCCCTTCCTGCAAGGCAATCGTAAGGATCGGCAGAGAATGAAGCCCCTGCGCGTTGGGATTTGCCCCTGCTTTGCACAGCCTGTCGATCATTGCGGCATCATTCGCCGAGAGGGCAATCACTATGGGTAACGCGCCGTTTTTATCCGCGAGATTCACATCCGCGCCTTTGCCCTCAATGAGATATTCCAGCTCCTTTTGAACGGCGTACAGATCGCTCCCGCCTTCGCCCTGCGCGCTTCGATAGTAGCTCATCAGCGCGCTGTTGAGCGGAGTGCTTAGCAGCGCGCTTTCATCGACAACCTCAATCGTCCGCTCTCGAATGGTGCAACCGGTCAGCACCAACGCGCCAAAGACAGCGGCAAAAACAATGTAACGCATGCTATGCCTTTGATTGTATGTAGTTGATAAAGAAAAAGATCGCTATGCCGGCGGCAAGCCCCGCTATGCTTCCCAGCGCCGCCGCGATCGCGATCGCAATCACCGCCGCGGCGTTGTCCCACGTCCAGTTTGAAATTGTTTCAAAAACCTCTTTCGTTCGCGACTTAGCGTCATCTTCCGGCGTATTGTTTAGAGCCATGTCGTTTCCTTAGTGTTGAACTCTCCAAATTCTACTAGCATTTGACTTTGTCCTTTTAGCCTATCTTTTCCGTTTCACGCCTATTTTGGGGCAGAGTGTCTCGATCGGGCATTGCGAGCAGAACGGCGAAACACTCTTGCAGATCGTCTGCCCAAACGCCACCAACAGATCGTTGATGCCGATCCAGCGATCGATTGGCACCTTTTTGCGCAGGGCAAACTCGCTTTCGTCAGGCGTCTTCGTCTCGATAAAGCCAAGTATGTTGCTTATCCTGTGAACGTGCGTATCGACGCAGACCGCCGGCGTGTTAAACCCAAGCGACACCACCAGATTCGCCGTTTTGCGACCCACGCCCTTGAAGGTGAGAAGCGTATCGATGTCATTTGGCACAGCGCCGCCGAACTCCTCTTCTAGCCGCTCGCAGATGTCGTGTATCTGCCGCGCTTTTTGATTGTGGAAGCCGACGGGATAGATCGCCTTGCTTATCGTTTCGATCGGCAGCAGGCGCATGGACGCCGCCGTTTTTGCCAGACTAAAAAGCCGCGCGCACCCTTCCCTTGTCGTCTCGTCTTTGGTGCGGAGGCTCAAGATCGTGGAGATCAACACCAAAAACGGATCGTTTGAATGCGTGGCTATCAACGTTACGACAGGGGCGTTCCATTTCGGATACTCCTGTTTTAATATGTCCAGCACTTGCAAAAATACCGCCGTATTCATGCCGATCCCTCTGCCGCTTTGCCTCCTTCGCGCATCCACGACGGCTCTTTGATCGGCAGCCTGATCGTGAAGAGCGCGCCGTTTTCTGTATTGATCGCGCCGATCGTTCCGTCCATATTATCTTCCACGATCATTTTCGCCATATACAGCCCTATGCCGGTTCCATGTCCTTGCTCCTTTGTGGAGAAGTACGGCTCAAAGACGCGCTCAAGATGCTCCTCTTTGATGCCGCCTCCGTTGTCCTCCACCTCCAAAACGGCGTATCCCTCTTCCTTTTTGAGCCGTATCACGATTTTGCGGTTGCGGCTGTCGTTTTTCAAGACGGCGTCCTTGGCGTTTGAGACGAGGTTTATCAGCGCCTGCCCAAGCTCGTTTTCGTAGCCCCAGCACCAGACGGGAGCGTCAGGAAGGATTAGCTCTGTGGCGATGTAGTTATCGGTTGTCTGCATGGAGATCATGCCCATGACGTACTGGACGATGGCGGAGAAGTCAAAAAACGAGCGCTCCTTGTCCGGTCTGAAAAAATTGCGAAAATCGTTGATCGTGTTGGACATAAACCGCAACCGCCGCATCGCCTTTTCCGTGTTGGAACGAAGATACTTTTCGTCCAGCTCGCCGGCGGTATAGGCGTTGAGTATGTCCTGCACGTACAGCCCTATGGAGTTGAGCGGCTGGCGCCACTGGTGGGCGATAGCGCCTATCATTTCGCCCATCGCCGCCATTTTGCTCTGTTGGATCAGCATCTTTTCGTATTCGTGCTTGCTCTTCTCCGCTTCTAGCCTTTTCAAAAGCGCGTTTTCCACCTGTTTTTGCATGGCGAGCCGCGTCTGAAAGGCTTCCATCTTGAAGGTAAATTCGTCTTTGAGAGAGCGGCGCGACCAGATCGATGCCGCATAGACAAGCGCGATCCAGATGGCAAAAGTAACCGCCGCCCGAACGTATTCGTTACGCAGGATGGAGGGTTTGTCATAGGAGGCGGCTACGATCAAGCCAAACGCTCCGACATAGCTGAAGCTGATCGCCTCGCTGTCGCTTTCAAGGTAGATATCTCCTGCTTTCAGCCTTTGCTCCCAATCCGTCAAACTTGACACCGACTGTTCAATCTGCGCCGCGCCGGGAGTGCGCGCCATAACATGACCGTTTTGGGAGAGAAGGTAGATCGCGCTTCCGGGAGCTAGGATAAGCTCGGCGTAGCGCTTTGAGAGCGTGTCGATCTCCAACAGGATAACCACCTTTCCGGTAATCTTGCCGCCTTCATCAAAAAAGATATGCCCAAACCCAAATACCGTCCGTTGAAGCTCGGGGCAGATGAACGCTTCCGACGTAATGATGCTCTTTTGATCGAGCGTCTCAAAGAAGCGATCGGCTATTCCCACCGAACAGGCTTTTTGCGGGTTTGATCTGTAAAGAACGCGATCGTTCGCGTCCAGCAGCAATACATTGTGAATGATCTCGTCGTCGTTCTGTCTGCCTTGAAGCATCTCTTCGAGGACGTTGCGATCCCTCTGCCTCTCCACACGAAAATACTCCAGTCCGATACGGTAGATCATATCGTTGATGTCGGCAAGCATCTGCTTGGTATAGACGGAGCTGAGCGAAAGCAGGCTCTCATTTGCCCACAACGCCTCCTGCCGCGCTTTGCCAAGTTGCGCGATCATGTATGCCGCCAGCAGCGCCGCCAAAATGATCGCAGCCACAAACACCCGAATGTAGTGCTTAGCCTTTGGTCTGCCAAGACGCAGTTGCGTAAGATTCATAATAAACTATATTAACGCAAAATGCGTGATAATGAGAGTAAAGCGGGAAAAGTGGGAATGTTCAAGCTAAAAAGCGCCTATGGCGCGGCGGGCGATCAGCCCTCGGCAATCAAGGCGATAACCGCGTCGATCGCAAGCGGCAATCAGTATCAGACTCTGCTTGGAGTAACGGGAAGCGGCAAAACCTTTACGATGGCGAGCGTGATCGAAAAGTTGCAAATTCCAACGCTGATAATGACGCACAACAAGACGCTTGCCGCTCAGCTTTTCCACGAGTTCAAGGGCTTTTTTCCGGAAAACCACGTGGAGTATTTCATCAGTTACTACGACTACTACCAGCCGGAAGCCTACATTCCTAGGCAGGACCTATTTATAGAAAAAGATTCAGCGATCAACGATGAGCTGGAGCGCCTGCGTCTCTCGGCGACGGCGAGTCTGATGAACCACGACGATGTGATCGTGGTGGCGAGCGTGTCGGCGAACTACGGCTTGGGCAGCCCCGACGAGTATAAGCAGATGATCAGCCGCGTAAAAGTCGGCGAAGAGATCAACCGCAGAGAGTGGCTTTTGCGCCTTGTGGATATGGGGTATAAGCGAAACGACAGCTTTTTTGACCGCGCCAATATCCGCGTAAGCGGCGAGGCTGTTGAGGTATTTCCCTCCTACACCGAAATGGAGGCGTACCGCTTTGAGTTTTTTGGCGACACGCTGGAACGCATTGTGCCATTTAACCCATACACGGGAGAGACATTTGAGAGGCTGAACGAAGCGGTCATATATGCCGCAACAAACTTCGCCGTCTCCGCCGATCGGCTCAAAGCGGCAATCACCACGATCGAGGAGGAGCTTGAGCAGAGGCTAAGCGATCTTGAAAAGCTGGGCAAGGCGGTGGAAAGAGAACGGCTTAAACAACGGGTGGAGTTTGATCTGGAGATGCTAAAAGCCACCGGAAGCTGCAAGGGGGTGGAGAACTACTCCCGCCATTTTACGCTGAAAAAGGCGGGTGAAACACCGTACACGATGATGGACTACTTTGAGCAGATCGGCAAAAAGTATTTGGTGATCGTCGATGAATCGCATGTAAGCCTCCCGCAATTTCGCGGAATGTACGCGGGCGATCGTAGCCGCAAAGAGGTGCTGGTGGAATACGGCTTTCGCCTGCCCAGCGCGTTGGACAACCGTCCGCTGAAATTTGACGAGTTTATAAACAAGGCTCCGCACTATCTCTTTGTGAGTGCGACGCCCGCCGAGTGGGAGAGAGAGCATAGCGCCGCAATCGCCGAACAGGTTGTGCGCCCGACGGGGCTTTTGGATCCGGTTATTGAGATCAGAGACAGCGCGAATCAGGCGGCGGCGCTTTTTGACGAAGCGGTAAAGACGATCTCGGACGGCTTTCGCGTGCTGGTAACGACGCTGACGAAAAAGATGGCAGAGGAGTTGCAAAAGCACTACCTTGAACTGGGGCTGAAGGTGAGGTATATGCACTCGGACATTGACGCGATTGAACGTAACGAGATCATTCGCGGTTTGAGATTGGGCGAGTTTGATATGCTCATTGGGATCAACCTTTTGCGCGAGGGACTCGATCTGCCGGAGGTGAGCCTTGTGGCGATCCTAGATGCCGACAAGGAAGGCTTTCTGCGTAGCGAGACGGCGCTTATTCAGACGATGGGCAGAGCCGCGAGAAATATCAACGGGCGCGTACTGATGTTCTGCTCCAAGGTGAGCGCGGCGATGCGAATCGCGATCGATGTCGTAAACGAGCGTCGAAAGAGGCAGTCGGCGTTTAACGCCGAACACGGCATAACGCCGAAAAGCGTTGAGCGCAAGCTTGATTTGACCCTGCACGCGGAGGATCATCAGGCGCTTGTCGAGCTAAAGAAGGACAAGCTGATGAAGATGCCCGCGGTTGAGCGGCAGAAGCTGGTGAAAGAGCTGACGCAGAAGATGAGAGATGCCGCGAAGCTGCTAGAGTTTGAGGAGGCGGCGCGCATACGCGACGAGATCGCCCGAATCAGGTTGCTTTGAAAGCGGTCGGAAAAGAGGCGGCGGGTAAAGAGCCTCCCGCCGCCTTATAATGAAATAAGATATTTTTTTGCTAGGAAGTGAGTAGTAAGAGTCCCAGCAACAAGATTCTAGCACAACAACCTTAAAATATATTAAAAGATGCTAAATAACAGCAAATAAGTTCCTGATGTAAAGAATTTTTAAGAATTCGATCAAATACGCCCGCTTGTCAGGCGGTTTTTAGCCGCGCGCGGCACGATGGCGGGAAAAGCGAGTGAAGCCGTCCAAATGGCGCGGAGGTTGAAAGAGTATCGGTCGAGACCAGCGCGGCAGCTTTACCGCGCCAAAACGCGCATTTTTTCTCAAGTTTTTCGCGCACGCGAAGCGGCAGATACGGAGAAAACGCCGATTTTACCGTGAGAGGCGTCTTTTGATGTTAATTGCGACCCCTACAAGCCTCGCGGCGCTGGCGATCGGGCTGTTTTGGACGCAAACCGCTTTAGTTGGGCTTTAGGTATAATTTTCTCGTTAGCGTCTTTCGCGCTTAGTTTTCGGCTAACGCTAAGGGTAAAAAGGGAGTGCGAATAAATGTTGGCGCATAGTCGCAAAATGACAACAAAGCCGTTAGAGAGAGGGCTAAATGACCAAACGGATCGCCGATTGGCTTGAAAAAATGAGCGTCGCGGCGCTAGCGATCGGTATTTTTCAATTGAGCATTAGCGGTATAATTATTGGATGCGTGGCGTTTGCAGGAATGCTAGCGCTTACAAAGTACATTCAAAAAAGGGGGCTAAATGACAATCGAATGGAGCTTGACACTAGCGCTGATCATATTTGCGACGGCGCTAGGGTTATATTATGCGCGACAAGAGTATCCGCAAAATTAGCGCAAGGGGGGAAGAGATGAATACAGCGCAAGCAAGACAGGACATAGCCGATCGCGCTGTTGCAAAAATGCGCGCCGAAGGCTTTGA
>JAIRKM010000075.1 GCA_031260125.1 Helicobacteraceae bacterium
TACCTCTACTATCAGGATCGCTAGAGCGGCGATGCCGCGCCTCAAAGCGCGGCGTCCTATCCACAAGTTCTAGCCAATTTCAGATCGTTTTGTCCCAATCGCAATTAAACTCGCCTCAAGTTGGAACGGCGGTTGCTTTAATCTGCCACAGAGCTACAAAAAGGAGTCAAAAGCTATGAAGAAGATCTCTGCGTTCCTTGTTGCGCTGGCGGCGTTAAGCGCGGCGGAACCTCAATACGTGGTGGAGGAGGTTGTTTACGAGCCGGCGCCGCAAAGCGCGCCTTCCACGCAGACGGCGACAATTCAGGAGGAGACGGAGGAGTATTTAATCCCAAACTCTCCAATTTTGCAGCCTACGAACATCATCACCGTCCGATCGATTGGTATGGGTGTCGCGCCGGAAAGCACCATCTCTCCCGCGCAGGCGCTGGTCTTGGCAAAACGCGCCGCGATCGCTGATGGATACAGGCAGTTGGGCGAAAAGATGTACGGCATCAGAATCAACGCGAAGGACACGATCAAGGACGCGGTGGTGCAGAATACGACTGTGCGTACGCAGGTGCATGGCATTATCCGCAACGCGGAGATCGTGGAAACCGTATTCAAAGATGGACTCTGCCAAGTGGAGATGGAGGTTAGGCTCGACGGACGGCGCTGGTATAGGGTGCTTTCTGGTTTCTAAAGATAGATAAAACCGTGGTTTGTGTTAAGATACACAGTATTATTCAGTTAAATGATGGAGAAAAGTGTGTCTGAAACATCCGTGGAAAATGGGAATGGAATCGAGCAAGTAAGAGACCTTTTGTTTGGCACGCAGGTCAGGCAGATAGAGGATCGTATTCAAAGACAGGAACAGATGGTTGCTCAGCGGCTCGAGGCGATCTCCAGCGAGCTTAAAAACGCAACGAAGGCTTTGGAGGGGATGATAAACGGGCGCTTGAGCGACATTATCGCCGCTCAGAGCGAAACAAACGGCGCGCTTGAAGCGTCGATCGCCTCTTTGAAGGAGGAGATGGAGAATCGGTCGCGATCTTCTATTGAACAGCTTAACCGCGCCGAACGATCGCTTTCCGAGATGATCGCCGACTCAAACGGCAAACTTGTGGAGGCGCTTAGCCAGCAGTCTGAACAATCAAGCAGGGCGCTTAGCGAACTAGAGAGCCGCCTGCGGAAGGAACTCGCGGCAAAATCGGCGCTGACAAAACTCTTTGGCGATCTCTCCACCGCCATAAACGGCTGAAATGGCTTCTTTAGAAGAGGAGCGCATACGATGGGACGCCCTGCCGGAGGAGAGCGGCGATCCTGAAATTAAACGGCTGAAAGAGTTGCTGTTCAAACGGGAGTCGGCGATTGTAGAGCAGCTCAAGGCGATGTTTGACAAAGGGCCGTACAGCCCGCGGGAGATAAACAAGCTCATATCGGAATCGATCGTGCAGAGCGCGCTCAAGGACAGGCGAATCGCCAACGCCATTGCCCCAATCGTAGAAGACGTGGTTTCCAACTCTATGCACACCCACAAGAACGATTTTGTCGATATCCTTTTCCCATTGATGGGTCCGTCGATCCGCAAGAGCATATCCGAAAACTTCCGGACGATGCTGGAGAACTTTTCGCGCAGCATTGAAAACGCCATTTCGTGGCGCGGCATAAAGTGGCGGCTTGAGGCGCTTAAAAGCGGCAAGAGCTTCAGCGATGTCGTTTTTTTACATACGATCGTCTATCGCGTGGAGCATATCTTCTTTGTCCACAGCGAAACGGGGTTTGTTCTGTCCCATCTGCATAACAGCGGCGCGGACGCGCAGGATGCGGACGTGATTTCCGCTATGCTGACCGCGATCAGCGATTTTGTGAGGGACTGTTTTGCCGGCGAAAAGAGCGACAATCTCGAATCGTTGCGCATGGGGCAGTTCAACATTGTGATCGAGGCGCAGAAAGATGTCTATCTCGCGTGCGTCATACGGGGCAACCCGCCTGCCGACTTTGGCGCGAGGGTGCGCGGCACGCTCGATTCTCTCGTTTCCGAGTTTCGCCCGCAGATCAACGCGTTTAAGGGCGACGCGTCGCTGTTCAATCAGTCGATACGCTATTTAGAGGCGCTATTGGATGAGCAGTTCGCAGGCGAGAGCAAGCGCTTTCCCACGTGGGGCAAAGAGGTTGTGGCGGCGCTTGCCGTTTTGCTTCTGTCGTTCGCGGGCTACCAAACGTGGTATAGCCTCAAAAGCGGCTGGTACATTGAGGAAGCGGTAAACAAGCTCAACAGCGAACCGGGCATTACGGTGATGAGTACGGATAAGATCGACGACAATTGGCGCATGATAATGCTACGCGACGATCTTTCCGCCGATCCTGAACGTGTCATAGAGGGCAATCCGGAGGCGGATAGAATTCTCTTTCAGATAACGCCCTTCGTATCGCTTGAGAAGGCGATCGTCCTCAGGCGCATTAGAAACGCCATCGCTCTGCCTGCCACCGTGGATATGACATTTGATGACGGAGTGCTGACGCTAAGCGGTACCGCTTCGCTGATCTGGATCGACAATACGCGGAAAATCTTGCAGAATCTGCCCGGCATCAGGTGGATCAACACCAGCGGGCTAAGCGATCCGGATGTGAGTTTGCTGGCGGATATTATTGAGCAGATTGAGGCGGTGGAGATCGAGTTTCCGTTAGGGCAAGCTGTGCCGGTAGGCAAAAACGCTGTTTTGCTTGAGGAACTAGTCGATTCGCTAGTCGATCTGGAGTTTCAGGCAGGCAAGCTAGGGCTTGTCCCAACGCTTTCGGTTTATGGGCATGCGGATCGGGTGGGAAACGTGAACTTTAATTACAATATAAGCATTGCCCGATCGCAGACACTCGCGGCAATGCTTTACGCGAGAGGCTCCACCATTCCCATATCGATCTACGGCATGGGTTCGCAGTATCCCTCCCACAACGGCAACGCGCAATCCAACAGGCGCATAGAGTTGAAGGTAAAACTGGTGCAGATGCCGCAGGTGTTGCAGATTAAAAGGAGCGAACAATAGATGCGCGCCAACCACGCTCTGGCGCATTCTTTATTTAAGTTTGTTTTAGGTAGCATAGTTGCTGCTTCAATTCTGAAGAAAGGTTCTAATGATTAGCAAGAAGGTCTGTTTGCTCGGAGCCTTCTCGGTTGGCAAGACATCGCTCGTTTCGCAGTATGTTCACTCGGTCTTTTCAGATCGCTATTTATCCACGATCGGCGTGAAGATTAGCAAAAAGGAACTCTCTGTCAGCGGCGAAACGGTTTCGCTTGTCATCTGGGACATGGAGGGGAAGGATGTCTATACGGATATAAAGGTCTCATATTTGCGGGGAGCCGCTGGATTTTTCGTGGTTGCCGACGGAACGCGCAAAGAGACACTTGATGAAGCGATAAGCCTCAAGAAACTTGCCACCGAAGTGCTTGGCGATGTGCCGTGTTATCTGCTTCTGAACAAGTCCGATCTAACGCAGAAATGGGAGATAACCGACGAAATGGTTTCTAACGTCTTGCAGCAGGACGTCAAAACAATTATGGTCAGCGCACGCACGGGTTACTCTGTCAGTGTCGCGTTTGAATCTCTCGTTAGAGATATGTTAAGGAGCAAGCAGTGAGCGATACAGAACAAACTCTTTTCTCGCACATATTGCGCACCCTTCACATTGCCACTTTGGTTCGCAAGGGTCCAAAGGAGTACGAGGTCTATGGGGAGCCGCCGGATTTTTACAACAACCTCTTTCCGCCGGAGGATGGCGTTACTTGTTCGAGACCGTGGGAAATTTCGTCAATGCTGGATATGTTCATCGGCGACGCGGAACTGTTTTTCAGCAGAGACGTTACCGACGAAACGTTCAGTTCGGGCGTATGGCAGGAAGACGGATTGGTAGAAGGAGACAGCGCTCTGATCGCGGAGGCTTTCACGGTAGAGGGCGGGACGCAGGTGGTAACGGTTCGTCTTTTGCAGCAGGATTACCGCGATCGCGTCGGCGTTCTTAACGATGTGCGCTCAAAGCTATTGGAAAACCGCGAGCTGGGACGCACCATCGATTACTACCGCGACAAATCGCGGCTGGACGGATTGACAGGCATATTTAACCGCGCCACAATGGTAGAGCTTCTGCACGGCTTCATCATAGAGAGCAACACAAAAAACAAGAGCCTTTCGCTCATCATGCTGGACATTGATAACTTCAAAAAATTTAACGACACGTACGGTCACTTGGCGGGCGACGAAGCTCTCCGCGCCATAGGTTCGCACCTCAAGGACAGTTGCAGAAGCGACGACGTGGTAGCGCGTTACGGCGGCGAGGAGTTCTGCGTCATTATGCGGGCGAGTACGCAGGAAAATACCCTCAAAACCGCTCATCTTCTTTGCGATGGGATTCGCAAGCTCAAAATCGCCGCGTTGCCTTCCGTTACCGTAAGCGTCGGTTGCGCGATTTACCGCAAGAACGAGAGTGTGGAGCAGTTTATGAAGCGGGCGGATTTAGCCCTCTATGACATCAAATACAGTACAAAAAACGGCGTTTCTATGCGCTAGAGAGAGATCGCGCAGTCTTAAAAGCCTCTTTTCCGTAAAATGAGAAAAAGGCATATATGGAGAGGTTTTTAAACGAATTAAACGAAGCGCAACGCGAGGCGGCGACTACCGTTGATGGTCCCGTGCTTATACTCGCCGGCGCGGGGACGGGCAAAACCAAGACGATCACAACGCGGCTTGCCTATCTTTTGAGCCTTGGGATCGATCCGCGATCCACGCTGACGCTCACCTTTACGAACCGCGCCGCTAGAGAGATGCGCGATCGCGCGCTGTATATGATCGGCGCGGCGCAGACCGCTTTGCCGTCACTCTCCACCTTTCATAAATTTGGACTTATTTTTCTACGCTTTTACAGCGGCGAACTTGGCATAAAAAACAACTTTGTAATCATCGATTCGGACGATCGCAAAAAGATACTCAAAACCCTGTGCGGCGGCAAGATCGACGCAAAGCTGGCAAGCGGCGCGATCAGCCGCAACAAAAACTCCCTGCTCGATCCCGACGAGGCGGCAAAGATCGGCAAGAGCTTCTGCGATGGCGAAGACAAGCGGCTTTGCGAGCATTACAATAAACTTTCGGATATATACCGCCGCTATCAGGAATATCTTGTCGCCAACAGCCTTGTGGATTTTGACGATCTGCTCTTGTTGCCGTATAGAATTCTAAAGAACAATTTGGAGCTTAAAAACGAAATAAGCGGGCGCTATCAGTATCTGATGGTGGATGAGTATCAGGACACAAACGAGCTTCAGTTTCAACTGCTCAGGCAGCTTACGCACACGCACGATAACCTGTGCGTCGTAGGCGACGACGATCAGAGCATCTACGGCTGGCGGGGGGCGAATCTGCAAAACATTTTGGGCTTTGCCGATACGTACAAAAACGCGAAGGTGATCAAGCTGGAGTTGAACTACCGATCGACACCGAGCATACTCAAAGCGGCAAACGAACTGATCGCGCACAACCTGAAGCGGCACGACAAAAAGCTCATCGGCACACGCGGCGAGGGCGGCGAGGACGTTATGCTGAGGCGCTCTTCCGACGAGAAGGAGGAAGTCGCCGCGATTGCCGCGACCGTTTTACGCCTTATCGACAGGGGAACGTCCGCGCGGCAGATCGCTGTGCTTTTCCGTATCAACGCCCTTTCGCGCGCCCTTGAAGAGGGGTTTATGCGCCGCAGAGTTCCGTTTTGCCTGATCGACAGCGTCAGCTTTTACGAACGGCAGGAGATCAAGGACGCGATCGCCTATCTGCGGCTGATTATCAATCCAAACGACGACTTTTCATTTCGCAGAGCGATCCTCCGTCCGCGGCGCGGGATCGGTCAGTTGTCGTTGGAGAGGCTGGCGAGATTTGCCGATGAAAGAGGCGTTTCGCTATGGGCGGCGATTGATGCGGCAGAACTTCCTGAAGCGGTGAGCAAAAAGTGCGCCGCCTCATTGCGGGAGTTTGCCTCTGACATCGAGCAGCTTTATGCCCACGCTCATGAGCCTACCGGCGCGCTGATCGATATGTTTGAGCGGCAGATCGGACTTAGGCGCTACTATGACGAGCATGGCGAAAGCGAAAGGGTGCAGAATCTTGACGAGCTTTATGGTTTGGCGCGGGATTTCTCCACGCAAAACGGCGATGCCGCGATCGCCGATTTTCTCTCCGAGACGGCACTTGCCTCCGATCAAGATTCGATTGGCAGCGAAACGGTGAATCTTATGACGATTCACGCGGCAAAAGGGCTGGAGTTTGAGCATGTGTTTGTCGTGGGGCTGGAGGAGGGGTTTTTTCCGCTCGTCGGCGATTCGAGCGATATAGAAGAGGAGCGCAGGTTGGGTTACGTGGCGTTTACCCGCGCAAAAAAGAGCCTTACGCTATGCACCGCCGAATCAAGATTTTTTCACGGCAGGCGCGAGAAGATGAAACCAAGCCGTTTTCTGGCGGAAGCGGCGCTGATGCAAGGCTCTCTTGCGATATGCGAGTGCAAATCGTTCAAAAAGGGCGACTTGGTAAAGCACAAGATTTTTGGCATAGGCAGAGTAACCGATGTGATGAAAGACAGCAGGGAATCAAAACTCTCTATAAGTTTCGGCGGTGTAATGCGCACCATATTGTCAAGTTTTGTAGAGAAGATATAGATCGGCGCCAACGGCGTTTTCTCGTCATATTTGCAAAAACGGCGAGGCGCTTGGGCGTAACGCTATTTTCAGTACAATGGACTTTTGTGGGGATATAAGCGATGGCGTTGGAAAAAAGCTGGCTGGATCGGATTGGCGGAGAGCTTTCAAAGCCCTATATGCAGGAACTCAAGCGGTTTTTGTTGGGCGAACGGGAGGCGGGAAAGTTTATATTTCCGCGAGCTTCCCTATGGTTTCGCGCCTTTGAGCTTACGCCGTTTGACAGTGTAAAGGCGGTGATCTTGGGGCAAGACCCGTATCACGGCGCGGGGCAGGCGCACGGACTTGCCTTTTCGGTGCAACAAGGGGTGGCAATACCGCCGAGTTTGGCAAATGTGTATATTGAGCTTAAAAACGACATAAATTTTACGCCGCCCGATCACGGATTTTTGGAGAGGTGGGCGCTGCAAGGCGTTTTACTACTCAACGCGACGCTGAGCGTGGAGAAGGATCGCGCGGGGAGCCACCAGAACAGGGGGTGGGAGATATTTACCGATCGAGCGATCGAGGCGCTTTCCCATGGGCGCGAACATCTTGTGTTTATGCTGTGGGGCAGTTACGCGCAGAAAAAAGCGGCGCTGATCGACGCCGGAAAGCACCTGATCTTGAAAGCGCCGCACCCCTCTCCGCTCTCCGCTCACCGCGGTTTTTTTGGATGCGGGCATTTTTCAAAAGCTAATGGATATTTGAAAGGGCATGGCATAACACCGATCGAGTGGCAGCTTTGATGCGCTGCGCCCGCCAAAACTTCATATAATATCCGATCATTATTTCGCCAAAGGACGACATTGCGGCTATCAGCCTTTTTTCTGCTCTCTTTTTTGCTGGCGGCGTGCGGTTATAAACCGGCGGATCACTACGCCCGGAACCTGATGGGCGAAACGGTTTTTGCCGATGTCCAAATATCCATCTCCGATCCCGCGGCGGGTCCCATTTTGATCGACGCGGTGAACGAGGCGCTTGTTACGAAGCTCAACAGCCGGTTAGCCAGCAGGGAGAGCGCCGATACAATTATCCACATCAAAAACGGGCGCTACAACATCTACTCGCTGGAGACCGACGAGAAAGGTTTTGTGGCTACATACCGCAGTAGAGTTTCAATGAACGTTACGGTTTACGGCAGGATTGAAAGGAGCTTTAGCATCAGCGGAACGCACGATTTCTCCACAAGCGACACCTCCGTTCTCAGCGACACTGAAAGGACAAACGCCGTGCGTGAGGCCTCTCTCAGGGCGCTTGACATGCTCATAGCGAACCTGATCTTCCTAGGATACGATAGTGACCGTAAATGAAGTGGCCAAACTGACGCTTGGAAGAATGCGCCGCACAAAGATCGAGCCTACGCCGGAAAACTACGCGCATATATTTGCTTCGGTGGTAAGGCGTCTCAAGCTCAAGAGTTTTGAACGCGGCGCGGCTTTGGAGGTGGCGGACGATCGATTGGCAAACCTACGGCTTAACGCGGCGAACGCGGTGATTGCCAGCGCCTGCCGCGAGCTTCGCGCCTTGCTGACGATCGTTGAGGAGTTTGCCGACGGGAGGCTGTCCAAAGAGGCGACCTTTTCTCTCAGCCGCGATCTCACCCATCCGCTGATCCTTCGCGACGACGCGGATCGGTGGGAAAATATCGCACGGGGCGATGTGCAGATGAATTACAACAAGCCGGATATTCATTCAAGAACGCTTGGACATATCGCCTACGAGTTTAAGCAAAGCCTCCATCAGCAGGAGCAGAGCGCGAAGGAGATCGGCGAAAAGTCGCAGAGGCTTCTTTCTGGATTGCGGAACAAGGATGCGCAGGCGACGCTGCTGGCATTTAACAAGAGGCTGAGCGAGGAGGTGGCGCGCATACATTCGCTTCAAAATAGAATCGAGGATTTAGAGGGCGAGATAGAGAAACTGCGCGGAATTTCGCTGGAAGATTTTCTGACAAAATCGCCAAACAGACGGGCGATCGAGAAGACGCTGGAGACGCTTGAAGAGGAATACATCGCAAATGGAGAAAATTACGCGGCAATTTTTTTTAAGATCGATCAATTTGGCAGGCTCACAAGAGAGGTTGGGCTGGAATCGATCGAGATCGTGCTAAACATTATGGTGCGCTTTATGAAGGCAAATCTGCCGGAGCGCGCGCGGTTTGGACACTATTTCGGATCGTTCTGGCTGATTGCCACAAAGAGCGGTATGCTCGATGAGATCAAGAGGAGGACGGAGGCTCTTTTGGAGCTTTTGGCATCAAAAAAGTTTGTATATAAAGACATCACATTTTCGATCACCGCGAGTAGCGGCATAGGTATAAGAAGCGAATTTGCCTCTCAGCGCGACATGTTAAATCACGCCGAAAAGAGCATGCGTGCGGCGGAGGCGGCGGGCGGAAACAGACTGCTGCCGTGAAAGAGTTTTTGGCGCGAAAAGGGGAAGCGTATACAAATATAAATATCGATCGCATGCCGCGTCTGTGGCGTGAGTATGGCGATCGTTTTTTTATACCAAAAATTGTACATATTGTCGGCACAAACGGCAAGGGAAGCACGGGGCGTATCTTGGCGGAGTTTTTATATGCCAGCGGGTATAAAACTCTGCATTACAGCTCGCCGCACATATTTGACGTAAATGAACGATTCTGGCTCAATGGAGCGGACATAAGCGACGATGAGCTAAATGTGGCGCACCGCGATACTTTGAAGAGTATCGGCGAAGAGGCGGCTGACGGGCTTAGCTACTTTGAATACGCTACGGCAGTCGCCGCGACGCTTTTAAGAGGATACGACTACGGCGTGATCGAGGCGGGGCTTGGCGGCGAATACGACGCGACCGCCGTTTTGCCCGCGAGCCTTATGCTCGTAACGCCGATCGACTGCGATCATCAGGCGATTCTGGGAGAAAGCATAGATGAGATCGCCTCTACCAAGCTAAGAGCGGCGAGATCGCCAACGATCGTCGCGCAGCAGAGCCGCGCTGGCGTCTATGAGATCGCCGCGCGCATCGTCAAAGAGCGCGGATTTGAGCTGTTTCGCGCTCAAGAGCTTGCGCCGGACATAGAAAAGTTTACGGATTCTAAAGCGCCTCCTTTTATGGCGATCAATCGGCAGCTTGCCTTTGCCGCCGCGGTTTTTTTGGGCTTGCGCCCGCCTATCGGCGCTTTTTTGATCAATCCGCTTCTGGGACGCATGACGCGGATAGCGCCCAATATAACGATAGACGCGGGACACAACCTTTCGGCGGCGGAGGCTGTGAAAGAGGCGTTTTGCGGTAAGCAAGCGCACTTAATCTATAATTGCTTTCAGGATAAGCCGTTTGATAAAATTTTGGAGACGCTCAAGCCGATCATCAAAGATATGTCGATTTTGCGCATGACGCATCCACGAGCGGT
Source organism: Helicobacteraceae bacterium (assembly GCA_031260125.1). GTDB lineage: Bacteria > Campylobacterota > Campylobacteria > Campylobacterales > SZUA-545 > JAIRKM01. Next base: position 10,083 of record JAIRKM010000075.1, read on the forward strand.
TTCGCCGGTGGAATTGTTCAATGCCGCGAAGCGGTTGGGCGTGGAGTGTAACTATTTTGACGGTAGGCTGGAAGAGGGTGAAATGTACCTTGTCTTTGGGGGTTTTGGCGTGATCGAGGCTTTTTTAAGGGCATATATTGCGCGATAAAACCACCATTACAATCACGACGCTGCAAGGCTCTAAAAGCTGGACGATCGATCAGGTAATCAAAAGCGCGATCTTTTACATATTGGCGGGGATCGCCGCTGTTATCGTGATTGGGGCGGCGAGCATCTACTTTCTTCTAGGCGAAATGGACAACTTCTCACGGCTTAAAGAGCAGCATCGATCCCTTCTCGTAACCAGTAGCGAACTGGAGGAGAGCATTGACGAAAAGCGCACTCAGCTTGCGGAGATTTCAGAGAAGATAAACGACATCGAGTCGATGATCGGAATGACGCCGCAGATAGACAACGAGGCTCACTCACGTTTGGATACGGCGCGTATCAGCGCGGCGGAGCGTATGCTTATGCTGCGCACGGTCCCCAGCGGCGTGCCGGTTGAGTACAAAGGACAGACTTCGCCGTTTGGCTGGCGTTACCATCCGCTTAGGCTTACGCAGCGAGAGTTTCATACCGGCGTCGATCTCCGTGCGCCGCTTGGCACGAGCGTTTATGCCGCCGCCGATGGAGTGGTCGATCTGGTGCGCACCAATCAGACCGTAGGTTTTGGCAACCTTGTCGGGCTGACTCACTCGCTTGGCTTCAGGACGCTTTACGCTCACCTCGATCGCGTCGTGGTTTCGCAGGGGGATTTCGTGCAAAAGGGGCAGTTGATTGCATATTCAGGAAATACGGGCTATTCTAACGGACCTCATTTACACTATGAGGTTCGCTATCTCAACAAACCGCTTGACCCAGTAGCGTTCATGGAATGGGATTTGAAGAGTTACGAAGCGATTTTTGAGAGGGAGAAGAAGATTCAATGGGATTCGGTAGCAAAAGGAATAACATGGCAGTGGACACTTCTGGAACAACTATCGTCGCAAAAGGAACCAAGATCACCGGTACAATCGAGGTTGAGTGCAAACTCCACATCGACGGACAGGTAGATGGGACGGTAAAGTCAAGCAACGTTGTTACGGTCGGCTCGTCGGGCAACATTAAGGGCGAGGTTTTCGCCGAAAAACTGGTGGTAAACGGCGAGATGAACGGCAACGCCGATTGCGCCAATATTGAGATACTGGCAAACGGGAGAATGACGGGCGACGTAGTATCGTCAAACCTCATCATTGAAGCGCAGGCGGTATTTGAAGGCTACAGCAAGATTCGGGTGCCCGACGCGAAGCCGACAAAATCGTTCTTTGCGAAATCCGAGCCAAAAGAGTTGCCAAAAGAGCTGTAGCTTTTGGCAAAGCAGCTTCCGCAGGCGGCTCACACAGCGGCGCGGCTTTTTAGCTTTGTAAAAAGCGGCGTCAAGTCTGTTGGCGGCGCGGTTGTGAGCGGAGACAAAGCCGCCGCTTTCTCGGCGGAGCCTCTTAAAATTCTGGGGATAAACGTCTTTGTGCTGCCTGATATAAAGGCGTGCGTGGGAGAAGACCTGCGTAGCTATCAGGAGGAGCTTCTGTCGCTGTGCGAAACGCTCGGCGATTTTTACCGCGCGGGGGAGAAGGGCTTTTTGATCGTCCCCGCCGCCACCGCATCCAAATTCTTACCCGCGCCGACGCTGTTTAAGTCGTTTGAGCTTCGTTTCGGAGATACGATCGACATAAAATCGCTGCTTTCCACGCTGCTAAACTGGGGTTATTCCGCCGCCGACATGGTGGAGCAAAAAGGCGAGATGAGCGTTCGCGGCGAGGTGATCGACATATACTCAAACGCCTATGCGCATCCTGTACGCGTTCTGCTTGATGGCGATCAGATAGAGAGCCTTAGGTTTTTTGATATAGCGACGCAAAAGAGCGAGAAAGAGGAGATCGAGAGCGCGTTGATCCGTCCGGCGCTGTTTGCGATGGACGCCTCCTTGCAAGAGAGAATGCGGCGGCTGATAGAGGACGATCCGAGCGAGAGCTTTATCAAGGATATGGCTTCGCTCGGGCTGTGGAAGTTGCGCGATCTGGGGCTTGGCGTCAATATCTTGGAAAATCGCAATTTTATCGCCGCCGAAGATGTGGGCGAAGAGCTAGACGAGATATACCGCGGCGATCAGAGCGGTCTGGTTACGAGATCATTTTTTGACGCGCTTTTAACGCTGACGGGAGAGGGGGAGTTCAAGCCGATCGCGGTTGATTCACCCAAGAGGCTTATCGAGTTTCACAAGGAAAAAGCGATCACGATCACCTACCTATACGACGCGCAGCTTAAAGCGGCGGCGATCGAGCCTAAGGCGGGCATAGAGCTTCTGCGCGTTGATAGCTCCGCGAGCTTGATCGGCTCAAGGGAACTTATTATTTCGCTGAATAAACCGCAAAAAGCGCGTAGGCAGCGGCGCGCAAGGCTTATGTTGGACTCTCTTTGCGTGGGCGATCTGGTGGTTCACGAGCAGTACGGAGTTGGACGCTTTGAGGCGATTGAGCAGGTGAATATCATGGGCGGAGTACAGGATTTCATCGCGATCGGATACTGCGGCGGCGAGCGGCTGCTACTACCGGTTGAGAACCTCTGTCTAATCGATCGCTTTGTGGCGGAGAGCGGCGTTCTGCCGACTTTAGATCGTCTTGGCAAGGGCGGTTTCATGCGGATCAAAGAGGGGGTTAAACGAAAACTCTACGAGATCGCGAATGAGATTATCAAACGCGCCGCCTTGAGAGAGGCGGGCGAGGCATACGTGATTGAGGCGGATAGCGAAGCTATTGAGCGGTTTCAAAACAGCGCCGGTTTTGATTATACGGAGGATCAGATGCGATCGATCGGGGAGATATTCGCCGATCTAAGCAGCGGCAAGGCGATGGATCGGCTCTTGTGCGGAGATGTGGGTTTCGGCAAGACTGAAGTGGCAATGAACGCGATTTTGGCGGCTGTGCGCGCGGGGTTTCAGGCGGCGCTGATCGTGCCGACAACGCTGCTTAGCCATCAGCATTTCGCAAACTTACGAGAGCGGTTTGAGCCGTTTGACCTCATCGTGCGCCGCCTCGATCGCTTTGCGTCCTCATCTGAAAAGGCGGCGGTTAAGCGGGGGCTCAAAGAAGGCTCAATCGGCGTTGTGGTAGGAACGCACGCTCTGTTGGCGTGCGAGTTTAAGCACCTTGCGCTGATGATCATCGATGAGGAACAGAGGTTCGGCGTTAAACAAAAAGAGGCGCTGAAGGACAAAAGCAAAAACCTGCACATTCTTTCCATGTCCGCCACGCCAATCCCCCGCAGCCTCAATATGGCGCTTAGCGGCATCAAAAGCATCAGTCGGATAGAGACGCCGCCGATCGACCTGCTAGGCGTGCGCAGTTATGTGCGGGAGTTTGACGAAAAGGAGGTTAAGGAGGCGGTTTTACGCGAGAAGAGGCGCGGCGGGCAGGTGTTTTATCTCTTCAACCGCATAGCGGGCATTGAGGCGAAAAGGCGCTTTTTGGAGAGGATTCTGCCCGGCGTGAAAATCCTCGTGCTGCACTCGCAGATTAGCGGAGACATTACAGAAGCAGAGCTGCTACGTTTTGAAAGAGGCGAATACGATCTTCTCCTGTCCACCACGATCATCGAATCTGGCATACACATGCCAAACGTCAATACGATCATCATTGACGGGGCGGATCGTTTCGGCATCGCCGATCTGCATCAGCTTCGCGGGCGGGTGGGCAGATCGCGCAGGCAGGGCTACTGCTATTTTGTGGTGGAGGATAAAGAGGCGCTTACAGACGAGGCAAAAAGGCGGCTGATCGCGCTGGAGAGCAACGCCATGCTTGGTAGCGGCGCCAATCTCGCCTTTCACGATCTGGAGATTCGAGGCGGCGGCAACATTCTTGGGGCGGATCAAAGCGGGCACATCAAGCAGATCGGCTACAGCCTCTATTTGAAGATGCTTGAAGAGGCGCTTGATGAGCTGAAAGCGGCGCCTAAGGAGCGCAAAAACAGCGTTGAATTACGGCTTGGGATCAAGGCGTTTATCAGTCGGGATTGCGTAGCGGAGGAGCGCTTGCGGCTGGAGCTTTACCGCCGTTTTTCGCAGGTAAAAAGCGCCGCCGAGGTGTACGAGCTAGAAGCGGAGATGGAGGATCGTTTCGGCGCGATCGACGCCAGCACGCGATCGTTTATCGAACTGATGGAGATTAAAACGCTTGCGGAAAATAGCGGAGTAACGGCTGTGCGCAGTTTTTCGACCGACATTGCGCTCTGCTTTGAAGATGGCAGAGAGGCCGCGCTCACCTCTCCCAGCAAAGACGACGACGACATTATCAAGACTACGCTGGAATATCTAAAAACGCTGCAGCGACGTGAATTCGTCCCTGATATATAATGCGGCTATGGTTAATGCAGCTTTAGCCGTTGTCCGTTTGCAGCCCCTGCACAACGGGCATAAACTGCTGATCGAGAGCATGTTAAACGCGGCGAAAACGGCGCTGATCGGCATCGGATCGGCAAACAGAAAGGACGAGCGCAACCCCTATTCATACGAGGAGCGCAAGAGCATGGTGGATGCCATTTTCAAAGATCGCGTGGCTGTTTTCGCGCTTGATGATATAGGCGCGCCCTCCAAAAGGGCATGGGCGGAATATGTACTCAAGAGGATCGCGCTAGAGGGGCTGCCAAAGCCCGATCTCTACTTCGCGGGAAGTCAAGAGGACGGATCGTGGTTTGACGATCTGCTCGACGTAACGATCGTTGATCGTTTTACAACGGGGGGAAAGATCAGTGCCACAGCGATCAGAGGCGGCGGCATGGGCGATCAGATTCCTCCGGAGGTAATAAAGATCATCGCCTCTTTGTCAAAGAGGCGGAGCGCATAGCCACCCCAGCTATCACGCATCTCTTTCCATCACTTTGGCAAACGAATCAAAGTAGATTTCGTTCAGCTCTCTTTGAGATATGCTAATTGAGTTTAAGATCAGATTCTCCTCTGTGGTTCTGCCTATACATTCGTAGTTAAGCCCGCTTTGCGACAGCAGAGCCTCGAAAGCGTCCTTCTTTTCGGGCGGCACTTCAACGATTGCCCTGCTGAAACTCTCGCCAAAAAGTTCCCTTTCATCGGAAATTGTTACCATTCCCTCAAAGCCAAGCGAACCAAGCGCCGCCATCTTAGCCACAGCCACGCTTATACCGCCGATGCTCACGTCGTGCGCGGCGCAGAGAAGCGACTGCTCATTGGCGGTTATCACCAGATTCCACAGCGCGAGTTCCAGACTTAAATCCAGTTTCGGCAGTTTTCCCGCGACCTTTTTCGCAAGCGCCTTCATGTAGAGCGATCCGCCAAACTCCCCGCGTGATTCGCCAAGCAGATAGACCAGATCGTCCGCTTTTTTGAACGGCGCGGTAAGCAGATTTTTGGGCTTGTCGAGCAGTCCGACCATTGCGATCGTCGGCGTTGGAAAGACGCTCACGCCGTTTGTTTCGTTGTAGAGTGAAACATTGCCGCTTACGACAGGCGTCCCAAGCCGCAAGCACGCCTCTTTAATCCCTTCGCACGCCTCTTTGAACTGCCACATCACTTCGGGATTGTTGGGGTTGCCAAAGTTCAGGCAGTCCGTAACGGCAAGAGGTCTCGCGCCGCTCATTGCCACGTTGCGCCCAGCCTCCGCGACAGCCGCCGCCGCGCCGCCTTTTGGATCGATGTAGCAGAAACGAGGGTTGCAATCCACGCTGAGGGCAAGCGCCGTGTCGTTCTCTTTTACCCAGAAGACCCCCGCGTCGCTCTCTCCGATTTTCGTAAGCGACGAGCTGCCGATCGTGCTGTCGTACTGCTCGTAGATAAACCTTTTATCCGCCGTTTCCGGCTCTTTTAGTAGTATCTTCAGCACCTCCGTTGAGGAGAGTGAGCCTATGTCGTCGATATCATCAAGCGATCCGATCTCATCGAGATACGCGGGGCGCTTTACGGGGCGATCCAGCGCGGGGACTTGATCGGCGACGAGCATTGTGGGCATATCGCCGACAAGATCGCCGTTCCAGTAGAGCTGCACCTTGCCGCTGTCCGTAACCTCGCCGATCGTTACTGCGTCCAGACCGTATCGTGCAAATACGCGGAAAATCTCCTCTTCGCTCCCCTTCTTTGCGCAGATTAGCATCCGTTCCTGCGACTCGGAAAGCATCACGTCATACGCCGTCATTGCCTGTTCGCGCATCGGCACCCTGTCCAGATAGAGCTTCATTCCGCCGCCGCCGCGCGCCGCCATCTCAAAGCTGGAGCTGGTGAGTCCAGCCGCGCCCATATCCTGAATACCGACGATGTGATCGGTCTCGAAGAGTTCAAGGCACGCCTCCATCAGAAGTTTTTCCGTAAACGGATCGCCCACTTGCACGGTGGGGCGCTTGGATTTGCTGTCGTCATCAAAGCTGTCCGAACTCATCACCGCGCCGCCAAGCCCGTCTTTGCCGGTTTTGCTTCCAACGTAAATTACCGGATTTCCCACCCCCTCGCTTCTGCCGTAAAATATCTTCTCTTTTTTGACGATGCCAAGATTGAAGGCGTTGACCAGAATGTTGCCGTTGTAGCTTTCGTCAAAGGTCGTTTCGCCGCCCAACATTGAGATGCCCATGCAATTGCCGTAGAAGGAGATTCCGCTTACGACGCCGCGCAGCAAACGGCGGTGCAGCCTGCCCATTTTGCCCGAGTCTGTGATGTCGCCGAAGCGCAGCGAGTTGAGGTTTACAAGCGATCGCGCGCCCATCGTGAAGATGTCGCGCAGTATCCCGCCCACGCCCGTAGCCGCGCCTTGAAACGGCTCAATAAAGCTGGGGTGGTTGTGGCTTTCCATCTTGAATACCGCCGCGTACCCGCCGCCTATGTCGATGATGCCGGCGTTTTCGCCCGGACCTTGAATTACCCACTTGGCGTCAACGGGCAGGGAGCGAAGATATTTTTTGCTCGATCGGTACGAGCAGTGTTCACTCCACATAGCGGAAAAAACGCCGATCTCCACCTTTGAAGGCTCCCGATCGAGGATATTTTTGATCTGTCCGTACTCTTCCTTTGTGATCTTGTGAGCTTCTAAAACCGCTTCAATATCTTGCATTTCCGTTCCTTTTATATATAAATTTTAGCCTATTTCCCCAAACAGAACTCGCTAAACATCGTATCCAGCAGCTCGCCGTATTCCGCGCGGCGCGTGAGAGAGCCGATCTCTAAGAGCGCCTCGTTTATGTGGATGGCGAACAGCTCCAACTCCCCCGCCTTTAACCGATCGTCTGCGATCTGGCAACTTGAGAGCGCCTGCGCCGCAAACGCCCTTTCGCGCGCGGACACCAGCAGCGGCTCCTCGCTGGCCGCTTCCAGCGACAGCCGCGTTTCAAGCGCGCGTAAAAGCGGCGCAATGTCGTTTTTCGCGCTGATCGACACAGTTTCAAATTGACCAAACTCGTCGATGTCGATCAGCAACGGCAGATCGTTTTTGTTGATGGCAATGATAGTTCTCTCTTTCGCGCCGCCGATCAGATCCAGCGTGATTCTGTCGTTTTCGTCCATAACGCTCGATCCGTCAAACACCGCGATGATCAGATCGGCGTCTTTGAAAGCGCCGATCGCGTAAGAGACGCCAATCCGCTCGATCTCGTCGCCGCTTTCACGAAGTCCGGCTGTGTCGATTAGCCTTAGATTGACACCTCCGATCAGCGCTTCTTCGGCGATCAGATCACGCGTCGTTCCGGCGTTTGGCGAAACGATCGCCCTATTTTGCCCCAAAAGCGCGTTTAAGAGGGAACTCTTTCCGCTGTTTGGTTTGCCGATAATTGCCGCCTCAAAGCCCTCTATAAGCCCCTTGCGCCTGTTGGAGCTGGCGATCGTGCCGCGCAGAAGCGCGAGTATGCGTCCAAGACGCTCCTCCATCGCCCGCGCGGATTGCGGCGGCAAGTCCTCCGCGTAATCAATCGACGCTTCACAGTAGGCAAGAAGAGCTAAAAGTTCCGATCGAAGCTCCTCGACAAAGCGCGACATTTCGCCTTTCAGCCGCCGCGTCAGCAAGGCGGCAGCCCTTTTGCTTTTGGCGGTGGTCAGCGCCAGAACAGCCTCCGCTTGCGTCAGATCGTATTTGGAATTCAGCACGGCGCGGAGGGTAAACTCTCCCGCCCGCGCCGCTCTTGCCCCCAGCGCGATCAGCCGATCGAGCAGCATAGACGCAACCAGCGTGCCGCCGTGAGTTTGAAATTCCACAATGTCTTCGCCCGTGTAGCTCTTGGGCGACTCAAAGAAGATGACGATCGCCTGATCAAACGGCTCGCCGCTGTCGTTAAAAAGATAGGTTAGCGTCGCCTGTCGGGGAACAAGAGAGGCGCGGCGCGTAACGAGCAGAGCGATGGGAAGCGATTTGCCGCCGCTAAGCCGCACGATCGCGATCGCCCCCTGCGAAACGGCAGTTGCCAAAGCGGCGATCGTATCGCTTTCACCTCTCATTTTTTCTTATGAAATCGTTGATAACCACAAATTTACCTTCGCCATCCTGCGTCATCTTGACAGCGACGTACTTTCCGGGAAAGCGTTCGCGCAGCTCTTTAAGCGCGATTTGAACGAGTACGCCGTCAAGCACCCTTGTCTGACCCTTGCCGGTTTCTTTGATACGGGCGATCAGCGGCTCTAAATAGCGCATAATCATCTCCTCTTGATTTTGCAGAAACTCGGCGACCTCAAGGCGCAGCAGATAGCCGAACGCGGGGTTGATCCAGTTGAACAGAATGTAGCTCAACGCCTTATAGCGGTAGCCGTCCTTGCCGATTAGAAGCGCGGCGTCCTCGCCGTCGATAAAGACGCGCACCGTTTTGTCGTCGTGCATACTGACGGAGATTGTGCTGATCTTGTAGCTGGTATTTTTGAACAGCTTTTGCAGCGTCTTTTCGATCTCCGCGCACGCGCTTTCGTGTCCGGCGCTTGGGGAGCGGGAGGGTTCGGCTTTGATCGCGCTTGCTTTGATCCCGCTTGCGGCTTTGGGCTGTTTGGCAACCGGTTCATCGTCGGCAAAAGCGACGCTGAAAATGCCATCATCGGCGTAGTCGCGTTTAGGCGTGAATCGCGTTTCGCTCGCGCTCTGACGCGGCGCGGCTTCTTCCGCGTGTGCGCGTTTCTTTACGTGTTCGGCGGCTCTTTTGGGCGGTTCCGCCTTGTGGGTTTCCTTGTGGGCTTCCGCCTGCTGTTTAAGGGCTTGATTCCTATGCGTATGCTGATGTTTAGGGGACGGCTCGCTGTACCTGCGCGAGGCTACGATCACGGCGGGTCTTTTGAAAAACCCCAAAAAGCCGCTTTTTGCCTCGCTGATCACCTGTACTTCCAAATCTGTTACGGAGCAGTTAAACTCCCGCGCCGCTTTTGTATATGCCTCTTCCAGTGTAGATGCTTCAATTTTTTTCACTTTTTTCTTCTTTACTGTGAGTTTTTTCTAACGCCATTCTCCTATTTACATACCACTGCTGCGCAATGGATACCAGATTGTTTACGAGCCAATATAGCACAAGTCCCGCTGGAAAAAACAGAAAAAATGCCGTAAAAATAAGCGGGAGGTATTTGAATATCTTCTCCTGTATTGGATCGGTAAAGTTGCTTGGGGCGATGCGTTGCTGAAACCACATTGTCGCACCCATCAGAATGGGAAGCACGAAGAACGGATCGCGCAGGGAGAGATCGCCTATATATAGCCACGAAGCGCCTTTGAGCTCGATCGCGTTGAGCAGGACGCGGTAGATCGCGAAAAATATCGGTATCTGCATGAGAAGCGGCAGACATCCTCCGAGCGGATTGGCTCCGTGCCGCTTGTACAGCTCCATCATGTGAACCTGAAGTTTCTGCTTGTCGTCCTTGTAGCGCTCTTGTAGCTCCTTCATCCTTGGGGCAAGATGTTTAAGTTTTGCCATACTGACCATGCCCTTGTGACTCAGTGGAAAGAGCAGAATTTTCACGAGAAGCGTGAAGATCACGATCGACCAGCCCCAGTTAGGCACGATCGACTTGATCCACTCCAGCACCGTAAAGAGCGGTCTGCTTAAAAAGGTGAAAAAGCCGTACTCCACGGCGTTTGTAAGGTTGGGGTGGATCGACGCGAGTACAGATACGTACTTGGGTCCTATATAGCCGCCTAACTCGATCTCTCCCACGCCGTGGACAAACGCGAGCGGCTGATTGTCGCCGATGGCGTTCATATAGACATCAAAAGGCTGCCCGTAGTTGTACAGCAGCGAGGCGTAGTAGCGGTCAAACGCCGAAACCATACTCGCTTTCCAGACCTTATTGCCCGTCTTTGCCTCGCCATCTTCGATCGTGTCGACTTTGCCATTCGCCTCCACCAGCACGCCCTGCACCGTCATAGGGTCGATCTCGGCGGAAGGTCTGAAGCCGACGGAGACAAAGTAATCCCCCGCTCCCTGGGCGTTCACCTTCAAATCGTAGTGTCCGTCGGGGTAAAAGACGATCTCCTTCGTAATGGTAAGGTTGAGGTCTTTGATCGTCTGCGTCAGGAGAATCGCCGCCTCTCGTTCCGAGGCGTCTATAAAATCCGCACTGGCGGAGTATGGAAATTCGCTTGAATTGGCGGCTTGATGGATCGCGCGATCGTTAAAGCGAAGCTCAAGCGGAAGCGGTTTTGATGGGTCTAAAAGTTCAAGCTGCTTGTGGTCTTCACCCGTGAATACGCTGTTTGTAAGCGTTACCTGCCTGACGCGCCCCTGCTTGTCAAAAGCCAGATCGTAAACCGCCGTTTTGACGCGCGCGAGAGCGGGGGTGGGATCGGGCATAAAGGGCGTTTGCGCCGTTGCTATTGATGGCGCCGAAAGGTCGTTCTGCACGATCGGCGCGGCGTTTTCGTCGACAATCTGCGGCTCTTGCGCCTTCAACTGCGCCGCCGCCGCCGCCTGCTGCGCTTCAGCCTGCGGTTGAACGATATAGCGATTGTAGAGCGCGAAAAATACAAAGAGAACCAGAAAGAATATGATCAGCCGTTGGGCGGGCGAAAGTTTTTCCAGCAATGTTTAGCCTTTACTCTTAGTGATTTGTTTTACGATATGTGAAAACTGCTCCATCAGTGCCGCGTACGGAAGCTTTCCGATGGGTTTTTTGGCAAGCACCACAAACCGCCCCCGCGGCAGAAGCCCGTTGTGGGCGCGGAACAGCTCGCGCATCCGCCTGCGGGCAAAGTTGCGGTTGACCGCTCCTCCCACCTTTTTTGAAGCCACAAAACCAACTTCGTTCACGTTGGCGTTTTGATAGAAAAAGACAAACCCCGCGGAGTGAAAACTTTTCGCCTGCTCAAAAACTGACGCAAAGGATCGCGGCGTCCGCATAGTGTCAAAACACATCAAGTGTCTCAGACTCCCAGTCGTTTTCTGCCTTTTGCCCTGCGGCGGTTGATCGTCTTTCTGCCGCTCTTTGTCGCCATTCTGACCCTGAATCCGTGAGTGTTGATTCGTTTTCGTTTAGAGGGGTTGTAGCTCGGTTTCATAATTCTCCCTTAAATTGTTAAATAGGCGCGCAAGTCTAACCACCAAAGGCTTAATCTTTGTTCAGCGCAGGTAAAAAGAGGGCGGGGAACTAGGTTTCGTCCCGTCTGTCCCCTTTGGCTTTTTTGGCGCCGCTCCCGCCTCCCGCGGCGTTTTTGCCCCATAAGCGCGGTTTTTATAGACGCGGATCGGTTAAACCCCGCGCAGGGTCTATGTTTTACTACAGATTGAACTTTATAGCACGCATTTTGTATCCGCCGCCTTGCCTAATTTATCTGTATTTAAGTTTAGGACGCTACAATCACGCGCTTCGTTTATCCCTTATACGGGCGCGGCGGCGGAGCATTTGTGCCGCGCTTTGATTAACAAAAGGAGTTATATGCCAACCATTAACCAATTGGTTCGCAAGGGTCGCAAGAAGGTGGCTATCAAGTCCAAATCCCCCGCGCTGACGGAGTGTCCGCAGAGACGCGGCGTCTGCACGCGGGTTTACACCACCACGCCGAAGAAGCCAAACTCGGCGCTCAGAAAGGTCGCCAAAGTGCGTCTGATGAGCGGTTTTGAGGTGATCAGCTACATTATGGGCGAGGGGCACAGCTTGCAAGAACACTCAATCGTGCTGGTGCGCGGCGGGCGCGTAAAAGACCTGCCGGGCGTAAAGTACCACATCGTCCGCGGCGCGCTGGATACGGCGGGCGTGGCAAAACGTACCGTCAGCCGCTCCAAGTACGGCGCGAAACGCCCCAAAGCCGGCGCTCCCGCAGCCGCGGCAAAAAAGAAATAAGGATCGCGCTATGAGAAGGAGAAAATCGCCAGTCAGAGAGGTGCTTCCCGATCCGATCTACGACAGCAAAGTGATCACCAAGTTTATCAACACGCTTATGTTCAACGGCAAAAAGAGCGTTGCGCAGAAGGTTATGTACCGCGCGCTGGAGGTTGCCGAGAAAAAAGGCGGCGCAAAGGGCATTGAGCTGTTTGAAAAGGCGCTCGAAAACGTTAAGCCGCTTGTGGAAACTCGCTCTCGAAGAGTCGGCGGCGCTACCTATCAGGTGCCTGTAGAGGTGCGTCCTATCCGCCAGCAGTCGCTTTCTATCCGTTGGCTGATCGAAGCGGCGCGCAAGCGCAACGAGCGCACGATGATCGATCGCCTCGCGGGGGAGATCGTGGACGCGGCTGACGCCCGCGGAACGGCGTTTAAGAAAAAAGAGGACATTCACAAGATGGCGGAGGCGAATAAAGCCTTTGCTCATTACCGCTGGTAGGATAAAAATGACAGGCAAAGCGATGGTTTTCGCGGCGTTGTTTTGCAGTTGAAAGATCTCGCAAAAGATTTAGCGTGAAAGAAGGAAAAAAATGGCTCGTAACACCCCTTTAGAAAAGGTGAGAAACATTGGGATCGTCGCGCATATCGACGCGGGGAAAACAACGACGACAGAACGCATACTGTATTACACGGGCGTTCAGCATAAGATTGGCGAAGTTCACGACGGCGCGACGACGACCGACTGGATGGAGCAGGAAAAAGAGCGCGGCATTACGATCAC
>JAIRKM010000022.1 GCA_031260125.1 Helicobacteraceae bacterium
GCGGGGCAAAAGGCGGTCTTCAAAGCGCCTTTCGCCCAACTCAAAATCTGTGGATTGTTCAGCGCGACACCGCCGCCCAAAACGATCACTTCAGGATTCAAAAGTGCCGCGGCTGTTTCTACGGCGTGGATTACGCCGCGCATAAACCGATTGGCAATCTCCTTTGACCGATCGTCATCGGCGCTTAACATATCGGAGAGTCTGCTCCTGTGTAACATATAGTAACTGCCCCAGCGCTCAACCGCGCTTCCACTCGCCGATAATTCCAGACAGTTATCTTTGCCGCAGCCGCACGAAAACGGCGCTTTTTCAAACGGGATATGCCCTATTTCTCCCGCCAGATTTTTTGCCCCGCGCAGCAGTTTTTGATCCTCAATATACGCGCCGCCTATCCCCGTTCCTATAAAAAGCGCAAAGAGCGTACGGCACCTCCGCACGGCGGCTTCCGCCAGCGCGGCGCACTTTAGATCGTTGTCGATTGCGGCTGGAAGCCCAAAGCGTTCCTTGATCCATGCGGAAAAAGAGACGCCTTTAAGCCGCGCGGGATCGATATTGGGCGCTGAGGAGATTGCGCCGCCTGTAACCTGACCCGCGAAACTCACGCCAATAAACTCTATCTGGTATGCGCATACCGCTTCGCCGATCAGCGCTTCAAGCCGCGATTTAAGCTCCATTTCTCCCGTTGGAAAGCTATCTTGCGCGATTATTGCGCGATCTTTTACGATCGCCCTTCTAATCGCCGTTCCGCCGATGTCAAACGCGAGATTCACCTTCAATCCCAGATGGAGAAGTGTATGCCTTCAAAAAGCGAATGGCGGCTCTCCAGATCGCACAGCGCGCCTTCGTCTATAGCGCCGCTTTCCACCATATCGTTAAGTTTTATAAAGTTGGCGATATGGGTTCTTGTACGTTTTGTGGCGTACTCCACCGCGGTTCCGGTTGTGATCAGAAACGCCCAGTCGCTTGCCTGCGCCAACAGCAATTCGCGATTCATCTGATCCAGCGCGCGGCGCAAAAGGTGGTTTGGCTCGTCTTTGTAGCGGCTGGCAAGCATCTGCATCGTATCCGCCATCTTGTGCAGGTGCTGATATATCCAATCGTTCTGCTGGTTGATCCATACGTCAAAATAGCCGTCTTTGCCCCAGCTTGACGGGCTGGGATGTACCATTTGATTTGTCGGGAAGCGCTCCAGATATTCGCCGGGCGTGATCGGTTCGACAACTTTATGGGCGTCCATCGTCTTAAACAGATGGTAGATAAATTCCGGACCCTCAAACCACCAATGCCCAAACAGCTCCGCGTCATACGGCGATACGATCAGCGGCGGACGATCCATATAGCTTGAAAGGTGTTCTATCTGCCTCTCGCGGTTAAAGTGAAAATTTTCGGCGTGTTCACGCGCCTTGTTGAAGGCGTTTTCCGGCTTATAGACCATCTTGTACTCACCCTGCCCCGTAACGCGGTGATATTTCAGTCCCGTAAAAACCCGCGTTCCATCGGGACAAATGTATGGCTTGATGTATTCGTAGTCCAAATCGTAGCCGATATCGCGGTAGAAGTCGCGGTAGTCCGGATCGCCCGGATAGCCGCTGATTGAACTCCACACCTGACGCCCGCTCTCTGGATCGCGACCAAAAGCGGCGACTCCGCACGGGGTGAACACGGGGGCAAACAGCCCAAAGCGCGGGGTTGGATTGGCGTATATCAACCCATGCGATTCCAGAAAGAAAAACTCGATTCCTGCCTCGCTGAGCAGCTTGTCCAACCCTTCGTAATAGGCGCACTCCGGCAGCCAGATACCCTTGGGGCGCACGCCCAGATATTTTTCGTGCGTATATACCGCCGCCCTAAGCTGTACCCTGACAGCCTGCTCATTGACGCTAAGAAGCGGCAAAAATCCATGCGTCGCGGCACAGGTGATGATTTCCAGCATGCCCGCTTCCATAAAGCGGCGATAGCCGAGCAGAACGTTAGATTGAAGGTTCTCTGTAAAAAAACGGCGCAAACTTTCCAGCCGATCGCGGTAAAAACCGGCGACCTCACGATAAACTTCGTCGTCTTTGAGCCTCTCGCACTCTTTCATGCTCAACTCACACAGCTTGTTCAGGTGCGCGGTAAACTTCTCCTGCAAGTGGCTGTCGGAAAGCATTTCGCACAAAGTTGGAGTGAGCGAGAGAGTCAGTTTTACCTTGACATTCTCTTGTCTGAGACGCTCCAGATTCATCAGCAACGGAAGGTAACTCTCTATGATCGCCTCAAACAGCCAATGCTCTTCCAAAAAGTAGTCGTACTCCGGATGCTTCACAAACGGCAGGTGAGAGTGAAGAACCAAAGAAAAATAGCCTTTCATCTAGCTCTTCTTGCGCGGACTAGAATCGATGCTGCTCAAAAGGTCGGACGGATTCATATCTCCCAACCGCGCACGCAGCTTTTGCGCGCGCAGAACCAAATCAAGGCTGGAAGGGTTTGTGAGCGCGTCCGGCGTTTCTATGTCGCTTGGGCGCGATTCGAGCTTTTGGGTTTTTCCGTCTTTTGTCATCCATATCTCCCACGGGCTGGAGTGCATGCCGCTTGAAGGGGTGCTGATACGGTTGGATACGGCAATCTCTCTTTCGCCCGCCTTATTTTGAGCGAACAAAACCGCCTCCATCTCCTTGGTGTCAAGCGTGTGATACGCATAGTAGTTTCCGTGCGCGCTACTGCTATACACACTCTCCACCTCAAACCTCTTGCCCTGAGAGATGTAATAGAGACGGACGACAAGCTGCGTTACATGATTTCTCACCTCGCTTTCAAGCCGTTCGTCGCCAATATCCCAATAGAAGTGTTGAGTGTGGGCGTTTACAGGCAGAAGTACTAGTTTATCCTCATGGTAGCACTCAGGCACCTCCGGCATATTTTCCGTTGAAACGCTCTTCTGCTCAAAGCGATCGCTGCTGGAAGCCGGCGGCGTTTCTATATCAATCAGTGGTTTTTTTTCTCCCATAACTCCCTCCTTTATCTACTTTATGTTGATCTCTCTGAGATAATCCGCGTACTCTTCCGGCGCAATGGGGCATACAAAAGCGCCGCAGGAGAGTTCGTAGCCTTGCGCGCTGGTAATACGCGGCACAATTTCAACATGCCAGTGAAAAAACCGATCGAGATGGTGAAAGTATCCGGCGTCCTTGTGGCTTCTGATCGGCGGCTGCGTAAATAGGATCAGACTGAGATCCGGCATACCCAGCGCTACGCCTATGCGTTTAAGCGCCCAGCTCATCGTCTCACCCAGATCGTAAAGCGCGTCTTTTGAAAGCGTTATGAAGCTGCTTGAATGCGCCAGCGGAGCAATCCAGACCTCAAACTCAAAACGCGGCGCGAACGGGGCAAAGGCGATAAAATGACGGTTTCTAAACAGCACTCCAAGCGCCCTTTCCTCTTCGTACGCGATCTGATCGCACAGCAGGCAGCGCTCATGCTCTTTATAGTATGAGCGGGAGCTTGCGACCTGCGTCTGTAGTGTCGGGGCGACAAACGGCATACCGAGGATCTGCGAATTGGTGTGCGCAATGCTGTTTCCGGCGCGTATCCCTTCGTTTTTGAACGCCAGCACGGAAGCGATTCGATCGTCCTGCTGTAGCGACGTAATCCGATCGCGGAATGTCCGCATCAGATTGACGCACCGATCGATGCTAAACGAGCAGATGTGCTTGTCGGGCTTGGGGTGGTCGATCACCATCTCGTGCGCGCCAAAGCCTCCTACAGACGCATACACGCCGTTTGCCGTGCGCGTAGGCGGCGTTTCCAGCGCGAGCAGGGGGAACTTGTTGGCAAATACGCGCGTCTGCCAGCTTGCGATGATTGAAGGGTCCTCTCTGATCGAATATATTTCGTTTGGCGTTTTTGTCTCATTGCCGGCGATAAATGGATCGTTTTGCGGCATAGAGGCCTCTAAACTCTCCTTTGGACGGGGTTTGCGAACGCGGTTTGGAGCGACGATCGTCCACACGTCGTGTAGCGGCTGATATCTAAATTCGTTCATAGCGTCTCTTTTATATTTATTGTAACCGTTACCGTACTAGCGGCGAAAAGAAGCGCGATCGCAATGCCTTGGCAGGTTAAATCCACGCCGGATTCGCTTTGGCTAACCGTATATAACGGGTGAGTAAACGCCTCGAAAGCGGCGTTAGACGCGATCAAAACATTTTTATTCAGATAGGGATCAAATAGATCAAGCGCGCTGATACCGCTAAAATGCCGCGCCTCGTCCGCCTTGACACCGTTTATGGTAACCTCGCTTAGATTCGCAAAATGCAGGTTATGCTCCTGCATGTAACGTTTCGCGCCCGTTTTCACGCTCGTTTCCACTACGATCGCGCCGTTTTCCACGCTGATACTTTTTGCGATCTTGGCGCTTGTGAGTCGGCAGCGCCGATCGTCTCCTCCGAGGCTGTAAATCACATCGCTAAAACGCTCGTCTTCCTTGTAACTTTGCAGGAAGAAGCTCTCCGCGTCAAAATCATCTTCAACCAGATGATCCACAAACGACACCCTCTGATTGCGATCCGCCACCAGATGCCTCAACGCGTCCTCGCTTGCGGTCAACGTGGATTCGTGTATCGTTTTCGCGCCGCCGGAACCGTCGATCTCCTCGTTTTTTTGCCTGATCCTACCGTGGTAGGCCTCTCTGTAGCGCGTCAGCGTGTTCAGCAGGTTGAATCTCTCACGCCTGAGATGTAGTTCGGTAAGCGTCCCGCCGCGAGGCTCGAAACCCACGATCAGGTTGGAATCGTAGAACCGCGCCTCGTCAAACGCGTCTAAATTCCAATCCTCATAGACGATCCCGCTTTGAGGCGCGATCATATCCTCCGCCTCAATCAGAAATTTCCACGCGTTATCGCGCAGATTCGGCAGGTACAGTCCGCCGAAAACGCCATGCCACAGCACGTCGTTGCACTCCGCCTTCAAAAGCGCGTCCTCAAACGGCGGACTGTCCAGCGGGTTTTTGGCGGAGAGGCTTAGCATTCGCCGATGAATGCGCGCGCTTTCGTGAAATTTGACGAGAAAATTCTTCCATGTCGCGCCGCGCACAAAAAGTTCGGCATCGTCGTGCCTGCCGCAACGATCCATCTCCTGCCTGAGCGTTTGGATTCTCAGCGCCGCGTCCGCGCTTAAACTCCACTCGCCCATTTCGGCATAGGCGACCTCGCTGGGGTATATAAGCCCGATCGGGGCGTTTTCGCCGCGATACTCTCCATAAAGCCGCGTTTTAATTCCGTCGTGATCCAAAACGGCTTCTATAAAATTTTCCAGCCATCTTTTCTTGTAGACCCATTCGCTCGTGCCAGGCCATGTGCCAAATTTTTCCCCATCGTCAAATATCACAGCGGCGCCGCCGAAGTCGGCAATGTTGTTTGCCACCACGTTGTAATCCCAAAACGGCACCTGATAGCGTAGCGCCTTGCTGACGGGAAATACCAAAAGGCTCTTTCCGCCGCTCTCAGTCACGTAGTAGCCATTTAATTTGCGCGGATCGGCTCCGGCGGTCAGCAGGTGGTAATCGTCGATGATCACGTATTCGATACCGAGATCGCACAGATCGCCCACAATGGAACTTTCCCATACCCGTTCGGTAAGCCACAATCCCTTTGGGTTTGTCCCAAAATTTTCATGGATAAAGCCGCTTAGCTTCTCAATCTGCCTCCTGCGATCACGCGATGGGATCGAAGCTAAAATCGGCTCATAATAACCGCCGCTGAACCACTCGATCTGTCCGCGTTCGCTCATCTTTTTCATCAGATCAAAGAGCGGTCGATCGTGCGTTTTTATAAACTCCAAAAGCCAGCCGCTGAAATGCGCGCTGAATTTGAAATCCGAGTATTGAGAGAGCGTTTCAAAAAATGGGCGGTAACTCTGGGCGATCGCGCCTAAAACGACGTGATCGAAATTTCCCACCGGCTGATGCGAGTGAACGCCCAAAAGCAGAGATGTTTTCTTCACTTTAAATGTACCACAGCGCGTCAAAATCGGGGAGTTTCAGGGTAAGCGTGTTGTAGAGCGGAATGTGCTGAATCGGCGTTTCATTGCAGTAGAGCAGAAACTCTATCTCGATATGCTCTGAGCGACTTTTCAGCGGCGCTTTGATCGCCACTTCCAAAACGGAATGAACGGTGATTCTCAAGCCCTCGTCCGTAATGGGTCTCGTACTAAGGCGGACTCTGCGAGAAAGAGTATGCTTGCCCCGCATATCAACCTGCAACTCGTAACCGCCCGCCTTGATCGGCTCTATATTCCCCGCGAGCTGAAAATAAAAGTACTCCCCGTCCGTGCCGTAAAGCATGTTTTTTATCAGCGTCGCTGATGTGTCCATCGTTGAGAAAGAGCGGCATAGATCAACCTTGCCCGCTCCGATCCATTCAAAATAATCGGTTCGCTTGCCATCCACGCTTGGAGAGATAGGAGCGCTTTGCGGGGTGTGATCGGCGGCGATCTCCACTCGCTTGATTCGCTCATTCACGGCAGGGTGCGGCTTTTGCCCCAGCAGCAGGTAGATATTTCTGATATGCCCGCGGAAGATTTCGTCAAATTCGGCGGCAAGCTCGGTGAAATGATCGTCCCCGAACCACCAAAACCAATCGCTGCCCTCCGCGATCATCGCCTCCTTTATGACCTTTTCGCGCGTCTCTTCGTCTAGCCTGTCATAAGCCGCCCTCATCTCGTTGTGCGCGTCGGCGAGCAGTTCCCACGCTCTGTTTTTTTCGCTGTGCCCCATCCATGTGCCAAGCGTGCCGTATATCCAGCTTCCCGTCTGAAGGGAAGCCAGCTCGACTTTAGGGACGATATCAATTTTATGGGCTTCTGGTATTGTTACGGTTTTTATCCACGCGCACGAGGAGATACGTTCATACAAGGCGTTGAAAAACTCAAACGCGTTGTTTTCGTAAAACTCCCACGCATTCTCGCCGTCCAGAAAGACGGGAACAACCGCGTCAAAATCAACCGCGTCGTAGATCGCTCTCAATCTGCCGATAAAGTCGTCCGCGGCGGCTTGCGCGGGCTGAGTGCTGTAGTGAAACCCTATAAAATCGCTGATCGCCTTATCGCGGAAAAGCATCCCTATTTCACCACGCTCCGTTTTAACTTTGAAGCGTTTGTAAAGATCGATTCGATAGTGGGGGGACGGAAGGCTCTTAAACAGCACATCCTCATCGGTGCATGCGTATGAAGCGCCGTGCTTTACAAGAAGCGCCAACGCCGCGTTGCTCACCGCTCCCTCGGCAGGCCAGAATCCCTCCGGACTGTGCCCAAACGCGCCTGTGTACCACTCGATCGCCTTTGTAACATGGCGCTCGGCGTCTTCGGAAAAATCGCTCCATCGGTTCGGCGGCGCTATGTGCGGGTCGCTTGCCCTTCCGGCATTTACGTCGAGAAGGAGCGGCAAGATCGGGTGATAAAAAGGCGTTGTAAAGACAGAGATACTTCCCTTCTCCTGCATCACCTTGTAGAGCGGCAGTACTGTTTTGCAGAACTTTACCAGCGCGTCAAGCAGATCGAGCTTCTCCTTGTGCGTGAAGTTAGCCCCCTTCGCGATCAGCGCTTTGACCGTATCGTTTTCGCGCCTAAGCTGATTTCCGCACCAACTCAAAAGAAACAGAACCGCCAGATCGTTTAACTCGCCGTTTTCAAATCTGACGACCGCGTCCGCCGCCTTTTCAAAACGAAGCCGCTTTTTGTGCAGCTCGGCGTAGCGCCAAAGCGGCGCGATCATCGTACGCGGATTTGCGAAAAATCCCTTTTCGAGCAGTTCGGCTTTCTCTTCGTGCGTAAGCGAAGCCGCGTCCTTCGCCAGCAGCGCCAAAAACAGATCGCTCTTGTAATCTTTGGCATAATGCTCCAGTTGCGTCATCAGCGATGGCACAAGATTGTAGGTTGCGTGTATGCCGGGGTAGTGGCTTTGAATCCAAGGGAGTTCCGCGTAGTCTTTGATTGCGTGCAAAAATACCCACGGCATTAAAAAAACACCCTGCTTTTCGTCGCGATACCATGGCTGGTGCATGTGCCACAGAAAGGCGAGGTGTAGCGTCTTCACGCGCTCTCCTGCTTCCACGTTGATATTTTGGAAGCGTATTCTGTCAGTAGCTTGTTGCCGTCGTCTTCGTTTTTTGCCTCAATATACAGATGAATGATGTCGTCGTACTGATCGGGGATCATCACGACAAAACCGCTACCGGCCATAATTTTTACGCCATCCGCAAAACTTACGTCCTTCCCCATAGCTTCCTCGCTGAATTTGCGCATCATCACGCCCTTGAGCGATATGTCGCACGGAATACTCTGATGTGCAAAGTGATAACGCCCATTTTTCACAGCAAGATCGCTTAACGTTTCGTTTGTCTTTGAGAGAAGCTCGATCAGCTTTATGCTCGCGTACATCGCGTCGAAACTTAAACCGAACTTCGTGAAGGCAAACTCGCAATCAAGCGTCGCCAACACGTCGAACTCTCCAATGGTTTCGGCGGAGAGGTTGTGTATCTTGCCTCTGGTGATCGAGAGGTTTGTGAGCTTTGAATCAAGAACATCGGGGGCGTAAACCGGCAGATAAACCTTTGTACGCCGCCCTTCTGGAGTTGTGAGATTGAGCAGTTGCAGCATAATGAGTAGCGCCTCATGCCCGTCGAGCGCCTTGCCTTCATCGGTAAATATCTCCAGCTTCTGCCCGTGCGGATAGATCAAAAACCCCGCTGTCATTTTCAGGCTTTTAACGATCTGCGCCACGTTGAAGCGGGCGCTTTCTATATAGGTAGAGAGGCGGGAGAGTTTCCGATCGTCAAAATAGGCATCAAGCAAGATATTTTCCAGCCCTAGATTGTTGAGCGCGGCGGGATAGACCATGCCGGTATTGCCAAAGAGCAGATCGACGACGATCTTCGGCTTCGCGGAGCCTATCGCCTCTGAATCGATCTCATCGCCAAAGGCGGCAAGATACTCGCTGTTCATCGCCTGCGCCTCATATATGTTGCCAAGCTCATCGTTCCCGACGCGGCGGAAGTTTTCTCTGTAGAATATCCGCTCGCAACTCTTCTCCACGTTGGAGTTTATGCTAAGCCCCGCCTCATCGTAAAAGAGTATCTCTGTCTGCGAGTTGCGGTTTTCGCTCTGCCTGAAATGCACCCCCGCTATAACCTTTTCGTGCCTGCTGAGGGAGTGGCGCAAAACGGCGGAAGGGACAAAGTGGGCGTTGGAGATGTTTACGCCGGCGCTCATCAACCCGCTCATAAACGCCCGTTTCAGCATCCGTGAAGCGCGGTGGTAGTCGCGGCTGACATAGACGCGGGAGTTTACAGGTAGCGTGCTGGCAAAAGCGCCCGCGAGTTTGGAGACCATTTCGCAGCTAAGCTCTACATTGGTCTGACCTTTTACCTGCCCGCCCTCAAAAAGCGTCTTCTTATATTTGTCGCCCCAGATGATGTTGCTGCTTACGATCGCGCCGTCGTCAATCACCTTTTTAGGCCACACGATTGCGTC
Organism: Helicobacteraceae bacterium; assembly: GCA_031260125.1. GTDB lineage: Bacteria > Campylobacterota > Campylobacteria > Campylobacterales > SZUA-545 > JAIRKM01. Next base: position 9,505 of record JAIRKM010000022.1, read on the forward strand.
TTTTTCTATATGAACGTTATTGCCGACTTCGCAATCTTCGGCGATGATCGCGCCGTAGCTCACGATCGTCTTTTTGTTGAAGGTAACCTGACTGCACAGCACGCAGTTTTTCAATCTGCACCCTTCGCCGATTGTTACGTTGTTCCACAGCGTACAGTTCTCCAATACCGCCTTTTTGTCGATCACGCAGTTCTCGCCGATGATCACGTTGCGCAGCGTCGCCTCTTTGGAGATTTTGGAGTTTTTGCCAATCACGGCAAACCCTTCGATCTCCACCCCTTTGGGCAGACTGCATCCCTCGTCAATAAACGCTATGCCTTCGCCAACCTTGACGCGCTTTCCCGCCATAGGCAGATTCACGCGCTTTGCCAGAATATCCTCCATCGCCTCTCGGTAGCTGATCGGATTGCCGACATCGCGCCAGTATCCCGTCGCGTCGTATCCCCATAGGACGATCCCTTCGTTCATAAGTTTCGGAAATAGGTCTTTGGAGAAATCGTAGTTTGTGTTTTCCGGAATGTAAGAAAGCGTCTCCGGCTCCAGAACGTATATGCCGGTATTGATCGTGTCGCTGAAAACCTCGCCCCAGCCGGGCTTTTCCAGAAAGCGCTTAATCTGTCCCTTCTTGTCGGCTATGACGACGCCGAACTGAAGAGGATCCGCCACGCTTGTAAGGGTGATGGTCGCCTGCGAGTTTTTGCTCTCGTGAAACGAAACGATCTTTTTGAAGTCAAAGTCTGTTACAAGATCGCCGCTGGCGACAATAAACGGCTCGTTGAGGAAGGGCTGCGCCTTTTTGACCGCCCCCGCCGTGCCGTAATCGTCATCGGGCAGGACATAGTCAATGGTGATGCCAAGCGAACTTCCGTCGCCAAAGTAGCCTTTGATGATCTCCGGCTTAAAATACAGCAGTACGACAAACTCACGAATGCCAACGTCCCTTAACTGTAGGATAATATGCTCCATCATCGGGCGGTTAAGCACTGGAAGCATAGGCTTTGGCATGGAGTTGGTAAGAGGGGCGATTCTCGTTCCAAAACCTCCCGCCATAATAACCGCTTTCATAGAACTCCTTTCAGAAAATTTTATCTATAGGGTAAACTCCGCGCTGTAGAGCTTGCCATAGTATTCATTCGCCATTCTTCCCGAATCAAACGCGGGGATCAGATCGCCGATACAGGTTCTGATCATCTGCGTCCACTCATCTGGATGTTCGTAGTACATAGGAATGATCTCATCTTCAAGCATATTCATCAGGTTCTTGTTGTCGATATAGTCCTGTTCTTCGATCGAGAGTTTCGGATCGACCGCCGGAAGCGTAAACGAGTTGCGGCGGTGTACGGCAAACTCTGGATGCCAGCCATCCGGAATAGAGAGGTGCAGGCTGCCGTTCATACCGGCGGTCATCCCGCTCGTGCCGCTCGCTTCGCGGGTAATGCGCGGCGTGTTCAGCCAAACGTCCGATCCCCGCTTGAGCAGCCTTGAGAGGTTCAGCTCATAGCCAACCAGCACGGCGCACCGCTTAAACTGCTTGGTGAAGTAAACTATCTCGTTGAATAGGTTGATCGAGTTGCTATCAGCAGGGTGCGGCTTACCCGCCCAGATTACCTGAATAGGTCTGTCTTCGCGGGTTACAAGGTACCTGAAGCGCTGCATATCGTGCGCGATCAGGCGCGCTCTTTTGTATTCGACAAAACGGCGCGACCAGACGATCGTCAGGATATTTGGATCAAATAGCTTGCCCGTCTGATCGGCGACTTCGTCAAACAAAAGCCGTTTAAGGTGCTTTTTACGCGCAATAATCTCATACCCCTCGCCCTCTTCATGCGCCCTTAATATGCCCTTATCCGCCCAATAGCGGCGGTTTTGCGCGTTTGTGATCGGGATAATCTCGCGCCCGTCAAGGTGATCGCGCCACATCTCGTTTGAAACGGCAGCGTGAATTTTGGAGACTGCGTTGGCTTTTTTGGATAGATGAAGCGCCCCGACCGTAAGGCTGAAACTCTCCTGCGGCTGATGTGTGATCCTCTGCGCCTCGTCCGCCTCAATTGAGCCAAAAAAGCCCATCTTATGTAACAGATGGATATTGTGAACCTCGTTGCCCGCCATCTCTGGCGTGTGTGTCGTAAAGACAACACGTTTTCTCACTTCGTTTACATTGCGCCCGAACTTATCGTACAGGTAAAACGCCATCGGCAGGGCATGCCCCTCATTCAAATGGTATATCTCCGGACTTTCGTTCGCCGCGTCAAGCACCTTCGCTCCGCCTATGCCCAGCACGATCTCCTGCGCTATGCGCGTTTCCTCGCCCGCGTCGTAGAGTTTATGCGTGATGGTGCGCGTGAGAAAATCGTTCTCTGGAATATCCGTCGTGAGCAGGAAGATGGGTGCGGATTGAAAGGTGTCCGACCTCAACAGCATCGCCTTGACAAGAACGGGTGATTTGTTGATCGTAATTTGAACGGTGATACCCGTGTCTTCCAAAAACGAATAGTGCTTGCGCCTAAAATGCACCTCCATACTGCGATCCTCGCGCCGCTCCTGATTGTAGTAGCCGTAGCTCCACAAAATGCTCACGCCCGTTACGTTCTGCCTGAGATCATATACGCTGCGCATATGACTGCCCGCGAGAAAGCCAAGACCGCCGGAATAGATTTTCAGCGCCTGATGAATGGCGAATTCCATAGAAAAATATGCAACTTTAATCTTATACTTATCGTCAATCGCATACGAAAAATACATAGGCTGGTAACCTCCGTTTATTGATATATAGCTAGAAAAAAATTATGTAACTTTATGGGACAAGTCCGACTCGATATTCTCAAAATCACTTGCTATGACCCCCAGCGCGCCGCCGAGTCTGGCTGTTTCAAACAGAACGTATCCGTGTTTGTCGCCCGCCGTTTTCGTACGCTTTACGAAACTTTTAAGCCCATTTTCCAAAAAGCCCCCGTCGTTAAAGTAGCGGATTCCATCTTCTACGACGGCGATTTTAGACGTAATTGAGCTGTCTTTTTTAACCGTGTACTCGACAATTACCGACTGATGAACGCCTTTATCCAGAAAGGCTTCGATCGCCTCAAGAACGCTTTTTTTTACCTTCAAATCCAACTGTGCGGACATAACAACTCCTTTTGGCACAAAGTAATTTTTATTATATCTGAAAAATGGATAACTTTGAACTCGAGGGGGTGGAAAACGGCGCGGTTTCCCGTCCGCGCCGACGCTATCCGCACGAAAAGTTCTCTTTCGCGCGGAGATTCTTGCGTGTGAAGGCAAGATCGCTTGAAGCTATTTTTTTGACTTCAAAACGATGGCGCTGAGAATATCGGCAGCCTCCAAGAATTTTGCCATATCCACGTCCACGCCCTCAATGATGCTCCGCTTGATGCGCATGGCGCAGTTCAGAGTGTCGCCGCCGCTTCTGACAGCGAAGATCATCCACTTGCCTATATAGTATAGAAACGCGAAAACAGCCGCCACAATGGCGAAGATAAGCAATGTCCCGAACGCGCTGACTATCTCGCCGCTGAAAAGAAGCGTGATAAAGTTAATTATGCCCAAGATAGCGAAGATCGCCGAGGTGATCAACAGTTGAAAGGGCTTGTAAAGTCCAGCCACGATGGCGCTAACGTTGCGCAGGGGGACATTTTCGCGAATGTCGCCTTTGAGACCTACCGAGCGGTACTCGATAAGCTCTTTTCCGCAGGAAAAGGTGGTGATCGGGTCTAATCCGATCCGCGTCAGAATGAAAGAGATCAGACCCGCCTCCCGACCGACGATCTTGATCGGAGTTTCCGCGTTCGCGTCGACTGTAAACTCTTTGATAACCAGCATAACCGCTCCTCAATTTGATTTTGACGCCCATCGTTCAAACTAAGGGCGCGTTGGCGCAATTGTAGCCCTAAGAAAATAAAAAACGCGCCGCCCTACATTTTCGCGCGATATTCCTCGTAGCTTCCGTGAAAATCCCTGATCGTCCCGTTGGGCAGAAACTCGATTATGCGGTTGGCAAACGCGTCGATCAGTTCGCGATCGTGCGCCACGCAAATTACGTTGCCTTCAAACTGGTAAAGCGCCTCGCCCAGCGCCACGATCGCCTCCAGATCGAGGTGGTTGGTCGGCTCGTCCAGCACCAAAAAGTTGCCCCCTTCCAGCATTATGCGCGAAAGCATCATACGGTGCTTCTCGCCGCCGCTCGCCGCCGCCGCCTGCTTCTCCTGCTCCTCGCCGCTGAAGAGCATGCGCCCCAGACAGTTGCGTATCACGCCGAGTTCCGCCTTCTTGTCAAAACCTCTCAGCCACTCGTACAGCGTCGCGGTGCCGCCGATCCGATCTGTCGTATCCTGCGGGAAGTAGCTGCTTTGAACCGTCTCTCCCCATTTGACCACGCCGCGATCGGCTTTAAGCTCACCCGTTAAAATTTTGCAGAAGGTCGTTTTACCAACGCCGTTCGCGCCGATAAGCGCCGTTTTATCGCCGGGCTTAAAGACGAAGCTGAGATTGGAGAAAATCCGCCGATCTCCGTAGCTTTTCGTTATCCCCTCAACGCTCAGCGCCTCGTTGCCAATTTTGCGGTTTGGCTTAAAAACGATGCTCGGATCGCGGCGGCTAGAAGGCTTTATGCTCTCAATGTTCAGCTTCTCAAGCTGTTTCTGACGGCTGGTCGCCTGGCGCGCTTTAGAGGCGTTGGCGCTAAAACGAGCGATAAACTTCTCTAGCTCCGCCTTCTCTTTGAGCTTCTTTTCGCGCTCTAATTCCGCCTGACGTACCAGCACGGTCGCCGCTATATACCAATCGTCGTAGTTGCCTGAAAACTCGCGGATCGTGCGGTAGTCCACGTCAAGCATATTGGTGCAGACGGCGTTGAGGAAGTGGCGATCGTGCGAAACGACCGCCAGCGTTCCTTCGTGGCGCTTGAGCTGCTCTTCTAGCCACGCGATCGTTGCCAAATCAAGGTTGTTCGTCGGTTCGTCCAGAAACAGCACCTCCGGCTTTGGAAAGAGCGCCTTCGCCAGCAGCACCTTGAACTTATCGGCGCTTGTGATCGCGCTCATAAGCTCCGTGTGTCGATCTGCGGGAAAACTCAGCTCTTCTAAAATTTTGGTTACCCGCACATCCGCTTCATAGGTCGGATCCTCCTCGGCGGTGATCGTCTCCAACTCCGCGAGGCGGGCATTGACCTTCTCATCATCAAAGTCGCCAGTCGCGTAAAGTTTTTCCTTTTCTTTCATGGCGTCAAAGAGCCGCCTATTGCCCATCAAAACCGTATCAAAAAGGGTGAGATGCTCATAGGCGAACTGGTTTTGATCCAGCGTCCCCACGCGAGCGCTTGGATCGATGTTCACCGTGCCGCCGCTTGGCTCGATCTCACCTGTGAGAATTTTAAGAAACGTTGATTTGCCCGCGCCGTTTGCGCCAATAACGCCGTACCGTTTGGCGCGATCGAGCGTAAGAGTTACGTTTTCAAACAGCACCCGCGAACCGTAGCGCATGGTTATCTGGTTAATCTGAACCACAAATATCCTTTTGATGAAAGCGGCAATTTTAACAGCAGGAGGTTTAACGGCGCAAACAACTCGCGGCGTTGATGAAAAAAGGCTTGGCGTTTGAACTGCCGCGTTTTACTCTCTTATCAGATCGAAGCCTTTTGGTATCTTGGGGACAAAAAAGCTATCGTCTATCGGCCTATTTTTCACGGGGTTTGCAAGCGTGATCTCAACGAAATTATCAAAATCGTCGGTATAGTACATTCGTTCGATCGCGTCCTTGTTATGCTCTATATATAACGTTAAGCCGTCGATCTTTGCGATCCTTTTTGTATCGGTGAGAGGTTTAGAGTTTTCCCAGCAGTCTATTATATTGATCGCGTCGGTTCTTTTGTACTTTGTCGCCTGCTCTAAATCGTATTCAATCATGACAATCTCGCCCCCGCTTATAGCAACGCTTTTTTGTTGAGGGCTTTCGTACTCATAACGCGCCATATCGGGCATCTTCAGCCAGACTTTGCCGCGGTACCTAATCGTCTGATTCTGATCGTTCGTAACATTTTGCAAAAAGTCCATCTGCAACGTTTGAAAGTCGTCGGGCGCGGCGCAAAGAGAGATAAGGGCGGCTAAAAAAATAAAATAAACTTTCATTGATAATCCCATTTCGCAAATTCGCTTTCGGTTACTCGTTCCAGCTCCGACAAAGCCGAAAGCTGATCATAATAAAAGTTTGTATACTGCTCCTGCGCACGCCAGAAAAGAGCGGCGGCTTCGGTCATATCGCTCGCGCTCGCCAACTGCGCCTCAAACCGATTTTGTACGATCCGCTCGTTCTCCCGTGCGACGGCAAGCGCGGTCTGCGCCACCTTGAACGTTTGCATCGCCAGCATGAAGCGCTCATATATATTTGAGAGTTGAAGGTTAAGCGTTCGTTTTAGATCGGCTGACCGGCTCTCCAAAACGCGCTGTTCGTATAGCGCGCTCTGCCGTTCATAATAGGGTTTTATAATGCCGTCAAACCGCCATGTCGCCGTTATGGCAGTGGTGGTTTGCTCGTCAATTCCGCTTTGCCCGCTTTCGTATTCGTACCGTTCTTTTGCCACATATATATCCACGCTTGGAAGAGCGGAAGACAATGTTTTCAGCGCGTGGTTTTTCTGCGTTTCAATAAGCGCGTTTAAGGCTTTTATTTCGCTTCTTTGCGTCTGCATTTTTTCGCGTAGCGGGGCTATGTCTATCGCGTCAATACGCGGCATCTTAACCGCCTGCGGCTCGCTGTTGATCGGTACGCCAATCATCGATTCGAGCGTCTGTTTGGCGATGCTTAAATCGCTCTTTGCTTTCAACGATGTCTGTTCCGCCTGCAATAGATCAAGTTCGATCTGCTGCTTGTCGTACATAGCTATAAGCCCTAGATTGTAAAAGCGGGCGGCGTCGTTATATCTTTTTTTCGCCGCCTGTAACTGCGCTTCTGCGGATTTTTGCGTGTCGCTGGCTCTGAGATAGCCGAAAAATGCCTGTTTCGTTTCTAATACTACGTCCGCCTTTGTCCCCTCAAGCTCAAAAAGACGGGCGCTTTTTGTCCAGCCCGCCGCCCGTAGATCGGCGAAGTCCCCCAGCCCGCGAAACAGATTAAGGCTCGCCCTTACCTGTCTTGTCTCTACGGCAGCGGAGGTTTTTGTGCCGCGATCATATCGGGAGTAGCCCGCCTCCAGCGTCGGCAGGAAATTTACAATCGCCGCGTTCTCTTGTGCATTTGCGGACGAGAGAGAAAAGACCGCCTCTTTTATCACGGGGTGATTTTGCAGCGACAGCGTAACCGCCTCGTCAATACTCAGCGCATTCAGCGCGATCGCGAAACAAAGAGGGATAAAAATGGCTTTCATAGGCGAACTTGAGTTTGCGCTATTTATCTGCCGCTCAAACGATAGAGGCTTCACGCTGTTCATATCTCCCGCTTTCTGCGCGTTTCCCAGCCGATCATATAGCTTAAAAGCGAAGGAATAACAAATATAACAAACAGCGTTGACACCATCAATCCGCCGGTAATGACGCTGCCAAGCCCGCGATACATCTCGGATCCGGGACCGGGTACAAGCACCAGAGGAAGCATGCCGGAGACAGAGGTAAGCGAACTCATATATATTGGGCGAAGCCGCGTGCGTACCGATTCTTTAATAGCGTCGATCGGAGACATTCCGCCGTTTCTTATAAAGTTGAGGCTTTGGTGAACGATCAAAATCGCGTTATTAACCACAATTCCCACAAGGATAATAAATCCAAGCATCGTAAGAATATCCAGCGGCTGCGGCGCGATGAACGCGTTGGTCATACCCAGCCCCAAAAAGCCGCCCGCGGTGGCAAGCGGCACGGTAAACATGATCGCGATCGGGTAGATAAAGTTGCCAAAAAGCGCCGACATCAGCAGATAGGTGATCAAAACGGCGAGTATGAAGTTCCATTTCAGCGCGCTCACGGTGGAAAGGAGCTTATCCGCCGTGCCAGAGAGCCGAACGCCGACGCTCTGATCGCCTTGAAAAATTTCCGGAACGATCTCGTTTTCGATCTTTTCCATCACCTCTTGAATCGTAATGGTGCGCGGCGGCGAAACCTGAAGCGTGATCGTGCGTTTGCCGTTAAAGTGCCTAATCTCGGTAATGCCCTGCCCAATACGCACGTCGCCTAATTCACTCAACGGCAGGATCATGCGGTTAGGCGCGGCGATCGGCGCGCGGGCTAAATCTTCTGGAGAGAGGATCGTGTCGTTCGATGTTTTCAAGATCAGATCGATCTTCTTGATCCCGCTGCCCTGATATTCACCCACCTTGCGCCCGTCTAAAAGCACGTCCGCGGCGATGCCAAGACTCCTCGCGTCCATACCGACCGCCTTGAGCCGATCAAAGCGCGGCAGAATCGTTACCTCTGGATAGCTGATCTCCAGCGATGGAACCGGACGCACCTGCGCGCCTTCTATCTCGCCATCGATCGCGTTCATCAGCTTAGCCGCCGCTTGGGTAATCTCCTCTATCGTCTCGGCGGTTACGTCGGCATTAACCGATCGGCTTGTTCCCATTCCGCGCTCAAACACCCCGGCCTGCTTGGTGATCGCCCTCAAATCCGGAAAGCCGTTTACAATCGGGCTCAAAAGCGGTATCAACTCCGCCGCGCGATCTTCGTCTTTGGCGGACACTCCCATAAACATCCACGTCCCGCCAGCGTTAAAAAAGGCGCGGTCAATCTGCGGATAGCCGTCTTTTTCCTCCGCCATATACGGCGCAAGCCGATCGGAGATGGCAAACCCTATCCCCTTTATCTCCTCATACGAAAGTCCAGGAGGCACGATAAATATGTTCTGCACCATATTGCGGTTGCCCTCCGGCAGATACTCCATCTTTGGAAACAGCAGCCAGACAGTCGATATGGAAACGAGCATGAGAGCGCCTACCGTCCACAGCCGCGTCGCGTTGTTTTTCAGCGCCAAAGCCACAAGCGCGCGCATAATGTCGGAGATTTTGCCGCCTAGAAGCGCCACTTTAGACGCGAAAGGAAAGCCGCCGCCGGGCTTGCTCAGCGCGATCAGAGAACTCCACAGCATAGGTATCGCCAGCACGGAGACAAACAGACTCAAGCTAATCGCGGCGGTAACGGCGATCGCAATGTCGCTGAAAAGCTGCCCCGCCTCGTCCTCCAAAAATACGATCGGCACGAAAACGGCGATCGTCGTCAAGGCGGATATAACCAACGCGCCCCAGACTTCCAGCGTGCCTTCGTACGCCGCGTCAAAAAACCGCTTGCCCATCTTTTTATGGCGATCGATATTTTCCAGCACCACGATCGCGCTGTCCACCAGCATTCCTACCGCAAAGCTGATACCCGCGAGCGATATGATATTGAGGCTGCGCCCCATCATATTGAGCACGGTAAACGTCCCGATCACGCTGAGCGGAATCGCAATCGCTACCACCAGCGTCGGCGTAACCGCCCGCAAAAAGATAAGCAGCACCAGCACCGCCAGAATAGAGCCAAAGATAATGTTTCGCTGAACAAGGGAGATCGCGCCCAATATATACGGGCGTTGATCGTAATTCCACACCAGTTCCAAACCCTGTTCTTTGAGTATCGTTTCATTTAGTTTTTTCGCTGCCGCTTCCACGCTGTCGGTCATAGCCACCACATTTACGCCCGCTTCAGGACGAATGCCGATCGAGATGCCCGGCTGCCCCCGAAATATGCCTATCCCGTCCTGTCTGGCGCTTGCCGCCTTGATTTCGGCGATCTCCTTTAACTGCACCTTACGCAAGCCATCGGCGGAAAGCACCAACTCGCCTACAGACTCAACGTCCTGAAACTTGCTCGTCGTTCGCACGCGGTATGCTCTGCGCCCCAGATCGAGCGTACCCGCCGATACATCCACATTCTCGCGCGCAATGGCATCAATCACACTATCGATCGTTATGCCCATAGAGGCTATTTTGACGGGATCGATCGTGATATGTATCTCGTCGTTGATACCGCCGCGTATAAAAAGCTCGCTTACCCCTTCGATCCTCTCAAACCATTCGGATATCTCATTGTCAAAATAGGTCTGATAGGTGGCGATGTTGCGCGTGTTGCCTTCTAGCGTTTGCAGCATCATCCAAACGGCGACAGGGGTCGTTTCGCCGGTGGCGCGAAGCACGGGTTTGTCCACATTGTCCGGATAGTTTCGCACCTCATTGAGCTTGTTTGAAGCGTCTAAAAGCGATTTTTGTAAGTCCGATCCCAGCTTAAAGCGCAGCGTAATGCGCCCTCTGCCTGTGGTTGACGTGCTTTCGTACTCCTCAAGATTTTCAAGGTTTTTCAGCACCTTTTCCTGCGGCTCCACGATTTCGCTCTCAACCTCGTAAGGCGTCGCGCCGCTCCAGCTTGTCATAACGGAAATTTCGGGACGGCTTACGTCGGGCGTAAGCTGATACGGCAGCCTAAAAAGACTGATGATCCCAAAGAGCAGAATAAGGATCAAGCAGACGGTAATGGCTACCGGTTTGGTAATGGAAAACTTGACAATATCCATATTTACTGCGGCTTCACGGTCTGGTTTGGCACGATCCGCTCGTTGCCTTTGGAGATCACCTTCATGCCGTCTTTAAGGTCGTCCGACCTTACGGCGGAGTCCAAACCGTCAAATCCGATCACCTCTACGTTTGCCAGATAAGCCACGTCGTCGGCTACGTAAAAAACCGCCTGTGAGCCATTGCGGCTAATCACGGCGTCGCGCGGCACGATCAGCACATTTTGAGCGCTTTTGCCCGGCAGCTTTAAGACACCCTCCATGCCCTCTAAAAAAGTTTCGTTCGGCCGCGTAAAAGCAACGCGGGTGAGAAATGAGCGCGACGATATGTCCCCTTTTGGCGATATGCCCGCAATCGCCGCCTCGTAATCGCCGCCCATTACGCTGACTGCGACCTTGTCGCCCGTTTTGATTCGCGATACCACCTCCGCGCTTAAAAAAACGTTCAGTTCAATTGTGTCGGTTTTGGCGATGCTTACTATGCCCGCTCCTGTGGCGAGATAATCGCCCGCGCTTACGAAACGCTCTACGATCCTGCCGCTGAAAGGCGCTCTGATCGTCCGCTTGGCAAGCTCGATCTTCATCGCTTTAACCTCCGCTTGTAGCGCCTTGCTGGAAGCCTGAAGCTCAACCGCTTTCAGACGAAACTGCTCGTAGGTTTGTTCGCTCACGCTGTTCTGCTCGAAGAGCGTTTTATAACGCTCCGCGTCTTTTCGCGCCTGTGTTTCGCCGGCAAGCGCCTTTTGCAGCTCCGCCTCCTTCGCCTCGATCTTGGCGCGTAAAATGGCGCTGTCCTGCACCGCTAGTTCCTCGCCCTCTTTAACGCGATCTCCCGTATCTTTTTTGATGACGCTCAAAACCGCCGCGCTTTCAGCCGACAAAGTTGCCAGCGTACGGTATTTAAGCGTTCCCACGTAGCTTTCAAGCGGGTAGAAGCTACCGGTTTTAACGGCGACGGTTACAACATTGGCGGGATCGTCCGCACCGCTAAGAAGCGTCCAAAACACTCCAATTAAAAGCGCTGTTTTCCTCATTTGCGCATTAACCTAACATTTCGTGAAGTTTGCGTGAAAGGACATTCTATCAAACTATCGAGATGATCGTGTGAACGCCGCCGCTTACTCCGATCGATTCAGCCGGTATTGGAAATTTCCCGTTCTTTCGCATGCGGATCGGAAGTGGAAGATCGTCTCTTTGATAAAATCGATCTCCTCTAGTATCGACTGAAGTTCCGAAGCGTTTCGCGCCCGCTTCGCCCTCTGGTCAAGCTGTTTGCGGCAGGCTTTGACCTCCTCCAAAAATTCTCCGACGGCATTTTTTAAGCTCATTTGCCGCTCTCTTGCAGGATCGCGTCCACCGCCTTCGCGCTTTGCGCCACGCACTCTCTGGCGATATTTTCGGCTTCGCTTTTCACGTACGCCATCATGGCGTCCAGCTCTTCCACATTGCGCCTTATCTCACGCGGATCGAACGTTTTATCGTATGTGTTTAATGTCCGGTAGATCATAAAACAACCCGCGTTCAGCTCTTCCGCGAGATGTTTAAGCACCGTTTTGCGCGCCTGTATCAAGGTCATACAAACTCCTTAGTCAAATCCATAAGCAAGGAGAGTGCCTTTTTTGCGTTTGGATAAATTTTATGCATCGGCGTTTGCGAAATATGCGCGATCATTGCTGTTTGCCAAGGAGATTCTCAATGAGCGTAGTAAAGTTTTCCGCTGTTAAGCCGCGCAAAGAGGGCTGCGCCTGTACTGGCGGGCGCGGGCGCGTCATACCGGCAAGCCGCGATTTTGATTATCCAGAGGTTCGTTTTCCCGATGGCGAATTTCTGAAAAAAGTAGGCGCGCAAGCCCTGCGCGCGCTGGTTTTCCGTCACCACTCGCTTTTGCGAGAGAGCGAGATAGGCGGCGTGTTTCCCAAAGATGACGAGGAGTTCCTGCGGCGTGTCGGCGCGATCGCGGATTTTATCGTCGAGGCTTGCGGCGGCGAGCGCAATTACAGCCAAAAAGAGGGCAGAGATGTCTGCATCCGCACGCGCCACTTCCCCATAGAAATCGCGGAGAAAGGGCGGGAGCTATGGCTGAAATCTCTCTATGCGGCGCTGGAAGAGAGCGGTTTTTCACGAAAGTTTTGCGCGATGTACTGGGAGTGGCTTGAGCCGTTTTCCGTGCGTATGATCAACCGCCGTACTACCAAAGCGCAGCCCGTTCGCGTGGCGTGGAAGGACGCGAAGGCTTTTGCCAACGGCACACTCAAAGCGAAAAAGGCGGCAAAGACTTGCAAATGCGGCTGCCATTAGCCGCCAAAAGGCTAACTTTGCCCGCCACCGCTTTGCCCCAAGCGATACAGCGCAAAGTCGTATTTGACGGGATCGAGCGCGTCAAACTCCTTGAGCTTTTCGGTCAGCTCAATCGCGGCTTGCAGATCGGCGCTTTTTCGTTTAAGCAGCCCGAGCTTGGCGGCTTGCGTAAAGCTGTGCGTGTCGAGCGGTATCAGCAGATCGCTTGTTTTTATCCCTTTCCATCTGCCAAGATCGGGGAAGCTGCCGCGAATCATCCAGCGTAAAAACATCAAATACCGTTTTAACGCGCTTACGCTTTTGGGGTTTTTATAGTCAAACGGCTTTGAAAGTAAAAAGTTTATCCCTTGCGTATGCGCGCCGACATAGCCTCTCAAACTGCCGATCATATCGGAGAGCGCAAATAAAAATCCGTTTTTCTTATAAGCGCTGGTAAATAACTCTTGCAAAACGATGTGTTCTTTTCGCATTCTGGCAAACGCGATAAATATATTTTGCGTGTCTTCCGCGCTTTGAAAGCGATAGTAACGATTGGTTAATTCGCGCCTGATCGCCCGTTCGCTCTCGTCTAAAAGCCTAAAATCAAGCGAGCGCAAAAACTTGATCATCGCTTTGACATTGCCATACGCAAACAAGGCGCAGATCAGCGCCGCGTCGTCGGGCAGGTCTTTTGCGACAAAGAGAGGATCGAGGTTGTTTTCGTCCAACTTACACTCGGACAGCAGGCTTTCAAGGTAGTTTTTCATCGCATCCGCGCGCTGGGTTTCGTCTCACGCCGCAATTTTATCTGCTTGCGCTTTTATCGGATCGCCCTTGTTGATCGCAACGCTCGGGCGCGATCCAATCTCATAACGCGGATCGTTTTCCTCGCTTAAAGCGAGCGAAAAAAAGCAGAGCCAAGCAAGAACGGCGATCGCGCGGTATCTAATAAACACCGGTCGC
>JAIRKM010000051.1 GCA_031260125.1 Helicobacteraceae bacterium
GCATAAACTTTGCCGTCATTGGATAGGGCAAAAGAGTGAGCGCCGCCTGCGACAATAGTCTTAAACTGAACTTTCCCGTCTCCGTTATTATCAGAGTCTCCGCCTCCGAAACCAATTAAAAGGAACGAAGCAAACAAAACAGAGAAAACTAAGCCTATTGAAAGACGATCCATGCGCGCTACGGCGTTAGATTGAGCAAACGACATTTATGATCCTTGCGGTTCAATTAAGCTTGAATATTTTAGCCATTTTTTTTTGCGATTGTCAAAGTTAAAATAGACGATTTGCGATTGAAAAGGCGAAAAACAGCGATCTTTCGCCGCCGATCTTTCCGATACGATCCCCGCGAATCTGCGTGGGCGCTTAACCCTATAAACTCCTACTTTGTTTGCCATAAAATCTCGCCTTTAGCGTTTTTGAGGATATATTTGTCTCCAACTTTATCTACATGAAAGCGAACGGCGCCGTCTTTTTCGAGCCAATATTGACGCCTGAATCCCGTTTTTTCGTCTTTCTTTTCCGCCAGAAACAGATTGTTGTAGCACATCATATCATAATGGATACCGTCGTATTGCGGCTCTACGACGATTTTGTATTCGCGATTGATCAAGCCCCATTTCCCGTCTTTTTGCCTCTGTATCCGCGCCAATCCTTTTTCGCAAAATTTATGATCTATATCGTAATCGCCAAAATCAAAAACAAACTCGCCTTTTATATTGATTATTCCGAGTATGGTCTGGTTATTTATGATGCGATATATCCTCGCAAAATCGCTTTCAGAAAAAGGATTCTTGAAAAAAATATCGGGCATGGGTTTTATCAACACATTTCCCATAGCGTCGATCAAGCCTGTCTTGGCTATATGTCCGTCATCCCAAACGCCGATAATTTCCACTTTTGGACTAAATGATTCATTCATGATAATATAATTATTTTTAAGCAGATTCATTATATTTGGATGAACCGAGCCATCGGCAGTTACAAAAGCGCCTTGTGAAGCGCTACAATACTTGTTGAGATTGTAATAAGAAAAACTTTTAGGCAACCGTACGCTTCTGCCTCTCGAGTCGATATAGCCTTCGTCCATTGCGCCGCCTGTATTTACAAATGCGATGCCGCAATCGTTAAAATCCCCCGCTCCGCGGTATCTCGGCTTGATGGCCCATTCCCCTTTCTTGTTGATATAACCGTATATCCAGCCTGTGGATGTTAAAAAACCCGCTCTTGCCAGACCATTCAAGGTAAAAGAACCTATATTTTCAAATTTTGGATTTGGATGGACAACCCACTCTCCCGCGCGATCGATCACCCCATAAGCGTGATGATCATCTATGATCACGGCAGCGGGCGCAAGCCCATCAGCGTCAAAAACGCCGACTTTAGAATATGCTGGAGTTATCGCCCATTCTCCATTTTTGTTGATAAAGCCCCATTTGCCGCCGCTATCTGCCATCGTTCTGGCAGGCGCAAAACCTTTTTCGTCAAAGTCACCGATTTCAGAATATGTCGGGGCGATCGCCCATTTGCCTTTTTTGTCGATGCATCCCCATTTGCCTTCAAATTTCACGCTCGCCAATCCGTTTTTGAAAGGCAGGACCTCTTCAAAACGCGGTTTTATAGCGACTTTTGCCTCTTCATCTACAAAACCCCATTTTCCATTTCCTCCCCGCACAGCTATCATTCCTTCTGAAAGCGGCTCTATTTTGTCAAATGTCGGCGCGATTATCCTGCTCCTGCCAGTTGCGATTGAAACAAATCCATATTCTCTACTTATAAGTCCGTATTCTTTATATCCTCTATCCTGCGGCGGATAGAGCCTTTGCCATACCGGTACGAGGTATCTTCCCGCCGTGCCTTCGTAACCATCACTTTTGTCGTCCCATACAAAATCGGCCAAGGTTTCGCGATTTTTCAGATCGTAAAAGCCCCACTTACCCTCTTTCTGAAGGAGGGCATAATGGTTTTTTATGTCAATCCAATGAAACTCTGGCTTCAAAATCCATTTCCCATGCTCGTCAAGCACTCCATATCTGGAACTCCTCTCGCCTTGTTTATAATATCCGACCACGCCATAGAAAACCCCGTTTTGTTCTCTAAAATCAATCCGCTCGTATTCAAATTTGAGAATCTCCACGCCATCTTTGTCCAAAAGACCATGGTTATGACCGATATTGACTACCAGCATACCATTTACGCCCGTGCATGCAAGATATGTGTTAGGTGATGGTTTTATTATCATCTTCCCTTTGGAATTGATATAACTGAACAATCTTTTTCCGTCTTTTGTCTCGTCAATCAACCATATCTCATCGCAGTAATGCTCTAATTTGTCAAACTGCGGCTCGGCGACCCAGTTGCCTTTCGTGTCTATAAGTCCCCATTTTTCGCCTTTCTTTGCCGCCGCTATGCCCTCGGAAAAAAGTTCGACATCATCAAACTGCGGTTCTATGACCACCTTACCCTGTTCGCTGAGATATCCCCATTTACCCGCCTTAAAAGGATAAATCTCCTCAGCCGCCGCGTTTGCGCCCAAGAGCGCCACAGAAATAATAGCCTTCATAATATAACCCTTTGCACTGTTCATTTTCTTCTCCGATCTTGCTACGCCCGCGCTCGCTTTTAGCGCCTTCTTTTCATTTCCTTTAGCGTGTGATTTCCGTGCTGATGCCTTCGGACGTGAGTATTTCAAGAAGAAGGCTATGCTCCACGCGCCCGTCAAGTATGTGCGCCTTATCCACGCCAAAGCTAAGCGCAGAGAGCGCCGCGTCCACTTTTGGGATCATGCCGCCGCTGATCGTCCCATTCTCTTTCAGCCGCGCCGCGTCAGCGCGGTTTATGGATCGTATCAGCCGCCCGTCTTTGTCTAAAACGCCCGCCGTATCGGTCATAAATATCAGCTTTTTTGCCCGCACAGCACCCGCCACCGCGCACGCCATAAGATCGGCGTTTATGTTAAATCCGGGCTGTTTCGGCTCGCTCCCCGCGGCGATTGGCGCTATAACGGGAACAAACCGATCGGCTATGAGCTTCAAAAGTAGATCGGGATTTACCTCTTTTACGTCGCCGGTAAACCCCAGCCCGTCGATCCCAACGGCTTTGGCAAAATTGCCGTCTTTTCCGTTGATCCCAATCGCCTTTGCGCCGTGATCGTTCAAAAGGCTCACAATCTCGGTGTTTATATCGCCGCACAAAACCATCTGCGCCACCCAAAGCGCCTTTTCGCTGCTTACGCGCAAGCCGTTTTGAAATACGCTGTCAATTCCAAGCCGCGCGCTAAGATCGGTGATGCTTTTTCCGCCGCCATGAACGATTACCGGCTTCATCCCCACCAGCGCCAGCAAAGCGATGTCCTGCGCGAATTTATCTTTTAATCCGCTCTCTGTTTGCGCCGCGCCGCCATATTTGATCACCACGGTTTCGCCCCAGAATCTGCGTATGAACGGCAGCGCGTCCAGAAGCGTTTGTACTGTTTCTCTTTTTGCCTGCATCGTGCCTTCCTTAATATGTTGATCGCAAAATGATAATTATTTATCGATCGTATTTTTCAGCGTCTGTTCCAAATCAAAATCAAACATCTTCTTACCGAAGATTGAATTGTTTTCCGCGCTTATATGACAGGTCTTGCAATCTTTGAGTGTCTTATGCTCATCAACTTCGCTATTAAGCGCGGCGGCGTTGTGGCAGGAGAAACAGTTGCCGCCGCACTCGGCATTTACGTTGGTAATCTCAATATGGCATTCAACACATTCGTTGAGTACTCGATGTTCATCGTCGTCTAAAATTTTGTGGCAGCTTGCGCAATCGCCCGAACAGGCAAACCCGATCAGCGCCCAAACTCCCAGCCACAGCACTATGATTTTCATTGACGAATGGTAGCAAAACTTTTGGGCTTGCGCGCCTACAGCCGCACGATCGTCGCGCCAAGTCCGCCCATGTGGGCGGGAGCGTCCGAAAAATCCACCACTCTTGGGTGGGACTTCAGCGCCTCTTTCACGGCGTACGCCAGCTTTCCACTGCCTACGCCGTGAAGGATTATAACCTCGTCAAAGCCGGCCAAAAGAGCGTTCGACAAGAATTTATCCAGTTTTTCCAGCGCCTCTTGCGCATACATTCCATGCAGATCGAGCCTGACGGACGCCGACGCAGCGCGTTCGTGTGTTACCGCCACCTTTGCCATCGGCTTGATCGCGGGCGCTTTGCGTAGCGCGCTCAGCGGGGCGTGTATCTTTTTACTATCCGATTCTATAAGCGCGCGATCGCCGTTTATAGCTGTTATCACGCCGTTTGCTCCCATAAAACTTACGCTGTCGCCCAGCGCAATCTGCTCGTTTTGCGCCGCTGCCTTTGGAAACTCTATAGCCTTTTTCAAATCGTTTGCCCTATTTAACGCGCGATGTATGTCGGCTTCTGTATTAAACTTTGCGGCGGCTTTCGCGGCGTCAATTGCATCTGCGTATTGCCGTTCAAGTTTTGAACTAAGCTCCCTATAGCGCTCCTCAAACAATAAGCGCTCGTGTTTTAAAAGATTTATCTGTCGTTTCTGCTCTTCGTTATTTATATCAAGCTCGGCGATTTTTTCTCGCATACTCCTTTCCAGCTCGCTCGATCGCTCGATCAGATCGTTAAGCCTCTCCTTATCCTTCCCGTGAATCTCTACCGCCTCGTTTACAATTGCGCGCGCAATGCCGTACCTTATTGCGGTTTCAAAGGCGTAGCTTTTGCCTATTGCGCCGTGTATAAAGCTATATGTCGGCATTTGGCGTTTTTCATCGTACACAGCCGCCGCGAATTGAGTTCTTTTGTCGCTTGCCATCAGAGCGGCAAGTCTCTTGTGATGCGTCGTAACGACCATAAACGATCCGCGATCGCATAGCTTTGCCAGCACCACGCGAAAAAGAGAAGCCGCTTCGTCGCTGTCCGTTCCAAGCTCGATCTCATCAATGCCGATCAGATGGTCTCTTTTGCCGAGTAGCGCGGCGAACTGCCGCATTCTTCCGGCAAATGTCGATATGTCATTCTTCGCGTTTTGCGGATCGGCAATAGCCGCTTCGATACCCTTGGAGCGCCCTATAAAGCTGTTGGCGGCGTTTATATGAAACGGTATTAGATATTTGGTCATCAGCGCGGCGGATAAAATTGATTTCAACAGTACGGTTTTTCCACCGGCGTTTACCCCTGTTATCAATAAAATCTGTTTGTCAAAATCGACGCTGAGAGCCTTTGCTTCGCCAATCGCCGGATGCTTAAAATTATCTAGGGTAATACGCCTCGACTTTTTTGAATTTATGATTGAAAAGCCGTTTATTTTCGCAAAAGCTATCCTTGCCTGATAGTGATCAAAGCGATCATAACAGCGATCGAGAAAGCGCAAAAATTTTACGCTGCTAAATAATTTTGCTGAAAACTCGTTTTCTATTTTCGTTATGATGATCTTGCATTCGCTTTCTAACTCTTCTATCTTCTTTTTTATCTCGTCGATCGCGTGCGGTAGCACGTAAAAAAAACCCGTCTGCGTACGATCGATCACCTTTCCCGCGATTGCGGCGCTGAAACCTCCTCTCAGCACCAGCGTCTCTTCGCCGCGTATAAAATGCGCCTGCCGATCCACCAGATATGGGGCGAGATTTGCCGATGAGATGAGGTGCGCGAGTTTCGCCCCAATTTGCTTCTTTTTCCCTTCAATAGCCTCTTTTGCCCTGAAAAGCTCCGCGCTTACCTCAAATTTGAGATTTCCGTCGCCATCAAACGCATCCGTCAACTCCTTTAAGGCGCGGTCGATCTCAATTGAGCCGATCCACTCTCCCAGCCGACCTTCAAACCGCCGCGCTTTAAGTCCCTCAAAAAATCTCGCCATTCGCACAAAGCCGTAAATCTCGTCCAGCGCCGCGCTACCATACTTTGCGAGCTTGGCGATCGCCCCTTCCAAAACCTGAATTTTCGGCATAGGCGGCAGTTCCAACCGCTCAAACTCCAGCAGAAACTGATAGTGCAGATCGGCGTCGCCTTCCATCGCAAACGGCTTGGAGCGGGCAAAAAAACCCTCCAGCCGATCAAAATGTTCAGTCAGATCTAGCTGCCTTATCAATTCGTCCAAAGCGTTCCTTTCAATCAGTTTTGCAATCTTAACAGCATAGCGTTAATCTTTATTTGCTACGATTATGAATATCTACATATTAAAGGAGAGGATATGGCTACTAAAGTCGCCATCAACGGATTTGGAAGAATTGGAATGCTTGCGTCAAAGGCGATCGCTGGACGCGATAATCTGGAGCTAGTAGCGATCAACGCGACAGGCACGCCCGATATGATCGAATATCTGCTCAAATACGATTCGGTTCATCGACGTTTCCCCGATGTGAAGCTGATTGACGAAAAAACCATAAAGATCGGGAAAAATACGGTGAAGATCAACTCCACCCGCGTTCCGGAAGAGTGCGATTTTGGCGGCGCGACCGTGCTGATCGAATGCACCGGTAAATTCTTGACAACGGAAAAATCCTCCGCGTTTCTACGTGGCAACATCAAAAAAGTTGTTATGAGCGCGCCTGCGAAGGACAACACGCCGACATACGTCATCGGCGTAAATCACAAAAACTACAAGGGAGAGTCGATCATCTCCAACGCAAGTTGCACCACAAACTGCCTTGCGCCGCTGGCTAAGGTACTCAACGACGCTTTTGGCATTGAGAACGGATTGATGACTACTATTCACAGCTACACAAACGATCAGAATGTGCTTGACGTGAAGCATCCCAGCGATCGCCGCCGCGCCCGCGCAGCCGCTGTCAATATGATCCCAACGACAACGGGGGCGGCAAAAGCGGTCGGTTTGGTACTGCCGGATCTTGCCGGAAAATTCAACGGCATTTCGATTCGCGTTCCGACGCCGGATGTCTCTATGGTGGATTTAACCGCAAACTTCAAAAAGAGCATTACCAAAGATTCGATCAATGAAACGTTAAGAGCGGCGGCAAGAGGCGAATTCAAAGACCTGATCATAATCGACGAAGACAAATGCGTCTCTAGCGACTTTGCAACCTGCCCCGCAAGCGCTATATTCGTACCCGATATGACGCAGGTGGTGGGCGACAAACTGGCTAAGGTGTTGGCTTGGTATGACAACGAGTGGGGCTACACCAACCGTCTGGTCGATATGGCGGCTTTTGTCGGAGCGAACTAAACAAGCGCGCTCTCTTGGCAGGGGGCGCGCTAGGGGTTTTGCGCAAAATCTGCTGATTTTATTTTTAGCCTGCGCCTCTGCTTTGGGAGAGGGAGTCAGCCGATTGGAAGAGGCGGCGGCGGAGATAAGCGGCAGATTGCCCATCATGATCGACGAGAAAACACGATGGGATCGCTTGGAGATACAAAACGGAAGCGCTATCTATACCTATACTTTGGTCGATCCGTCGGCTATGTCGTATGCGCAAGAGGATTGGCAAGCGGTGATCGGTCGCATAAAATCCTCTTCGTCTCTGCGGCTACTCAGAGATTCCAACCTGACGCTTCGATATCTGTTCAATGGAAGCGATGGCAAAGAGGCGTTCGCATTGGAAATTACAGCGGACAAGTATCAGTAGATTTTACTTTCCCGATCGAATAACGCGATCGGCAATCCGTAGCCCACTCTGTTTCGTTTGATCGTCGCTTACCTTGCTATCATCTCTTGTTCTATCAAGTATAGTCGTTTGTAAAGCGGGCAGTAGAATTGAGAAAAGACGCGCGCGGTTTATCTGCTTTGACGAACCGCAGCGAAGCGAACGCGGGCGCGAGACGGGCGCGCCCGCAAGGTTAGTTGCAACTTGGAAAATTACCGCTGTCTTTGGAATAGCTCGTCATAAACTCCTTCAAATACCGCCTATGTTTTGCGAACATTTCGCCGTTTAGGTAAGGTTTGGCGTTTACATACTTCTGACCAATCTCCTCGACAAAGCCCTCCGCGTCGCCCTCAAACAGCGCGTTCCATTCCGCCGTAGTGTGTTGCGCCGCGAAATCCGCGCCGTTTATACCCGTGTGATCGCGCAGCATCTTTAGATAGATGCGTTGTCCCGTGTCGGCGTCCGCAAAAGCCGTCGCCGCCGCGAGCGCCATAGCCGCCAGCGCGATAATAACCTTCCTCATAATTGGGCCTCCTATGTTGATTTGGAACCTTGTAATATTACTATTTTACGCTTAAATTTTAGTACTAAAAAAATAATTTAAGGAAAGAGCCGATATATTTTTGAGCGTAACTTTCGGAAAAAGGAGCAAAGATGACCAGAAGCAAAACGACTATTTCACGGCGCGAAGCGCTTAAAATCGCCGGAATAACAGGCGCGGCGTTGGCGTTGAATCCTATGATCGCGCCAAGCCAAGCGCAAGCCGCGCCGATCGCCTCAAAGGGCAAGATCGTCGTTATCGGCGCCGGAGCGGCGGGCGTTTCAACAGCCGCGAGGCTATACGAGCTACTTATAGAACCCGATATTACGATTATCGACGATACGCAAACGCACCTCTACCAACCCGCTTTCAGCCTGATCGCAGGCGGCGTGGTCGGCGCCGATTATCCAAAGCTCGACAACGCCGATTACATTCGCGCGAAGTGGATCAAACAAAAGGCGATAGCGATCGATCCCGACGGCAAAAGCGTAACGACGGCTAACGGCGAAACGATCGGCTATGATTTTTTAGTAATAGCGGCGGGCATAGATCTAAATTACGAGGCGATCGAAGGGCTCGATCGCTCTATGCTCGGCAAGAACGGCATAGCTTCAGTCTACGCCTACGAAAGCGCCGTTGCAGCATGGGATCAACTACGCGAGTTAAGCCAAAATAGCAGATCGCGCAAGGTTTCGGCGCTGTTTTGCGAAACCGCTACGCCGATTAAATGCGGCGGCGCGCCTAAAAAGATCGCGTTTTTGGCGCAGGATTACATAAGACGAAACGGCAAACGCGACAACGCGGAGCTGACTCAAATGATGACGGGTAGCGCGTGGTTTGGCGTGAAAGTTTATGCGGACGCGATCGAAAAACTCTATTCCAAAAGAGAGATGGCGGGCAATTTCAAACACAAGCTGGTAAAGATCGACGCCGATCGGCGCGAGGCGACCTTTGCCGTTCCTAAATTGGTAATGGACGAGGAGCTTGGAATCGAGTTGGAAAAAAGCGAGCTTATCGTTAAGCCGTACGATTTCATTCACGTTGTGCCAAATCAAAGCGGCGCGGCGGTTGTGGCGCAAAATCCAAAACTCGCCAATCCGACGGGCTTTTTGAAGGTCAATATCCAAACGCTTCAAAGCGAAACCTATCCCGAAATTTTCGGCGCCGGCGACATTGTGGCTACGCCGTTTGGCAAAACGGGCGGCAGCGTGCGCAAACACTACAAGATCGTCGCGCAAAACCTCGTCGATGTTATGCATGGCAAAGCGCCAAGCCAACGTTACGACGGCTACACAGTCTGCCCGCTGATCACAAACTACGGCAGCGTGATGATGCTTGAGTTTGGCTACAAAGGCGCGGACGGATCCGACACGTTGCTGCCAAGCGCGCCGCTAGACCCTACTCAAGAGCGCTGGATGTGGTGGCTGGTGAAGGTGCACGCGCTTTTGCCAATATACAAAACGATGCTCAGAGCAAGCGCGTAAACGGCGCGCGCTAATGATTTCAAATATTGCAAGGAGTTAATATGATCCGTAAAACCGTCTTCGCGACGGCGCTATTGTGCGGCGCTTTCGCCGCCGAAAACGCCGAAATCGACGCGCTCAAAGCCGAAATAACGCGCTTAAAAAGCGATCTTAACGACATTAGAAAGCAGAGCGCGCAAGACAATCTAAAGTTTAGCGTCGATCTACGTTCAAGCGTGGATAACATTCGCTACAAATTCGCCGACGGCTCTACCGCCAAAAACGACGCTTTGCTTAGCAATCGTTTGCGGCTTGAGATGAAATATCAGCCGCAAAGCTCGCTTAGTTTCTTCGGGCGGCTAGCGTATAACAAGCTTTACGGCGATTCAATAAACCACTCGCAAAGACCCGCCGGTTTTGACAATTTCGACTGGATCTCGTCTGAAAGCGCTTCGGATGACGCGATAAGACTGCAACAGGCGTTTTTCATCTACAGCGGCGGCGAAAGTACGCCTTTTAACGTAAGCGTAGGTCGTCGTCCTTCCACGGGCGGCATTCCGCTACACTACCGCGAGGACGACGCGCCGCAATCGCCGCTTAGCCAGATGGTAAACGCCGAGTTTGACGGCGCGAGTTTTCAGCTTTCGCTTGATAGATTAACGGGCGTTTCGGGCATGTTCGTAAAGCTCTGCCTTGGGCGCGGACTAACAAACGCCAAACCGCGCTTTAGTCAAGACGGCGCGGACTACGCGATCGACAAAGGTCAGTCTCACAAAGACAATATCGATATGGCGGGCTTGATCTTTCAGCCCTATTATGACGGACAATACCGCGTTGTTACGCAGTTTATCCGCGCCGTAAATCTGATCGGCTACGAATTGGACGCTTTGGGAACGCCCAAAAGCGGCTTTCGCGACTTTGGCGCGATAAACGCCGCGTCCATAGCGTATGTTCAGGAGGGTATCGGCGAGTTTAGCGGCGGTTTTTTGGACGAAACCAAACTTTTCGTTGGCTATTCGGTAAGCCAAACCGATCCGAGCGGCGATCGCAAAATGCTAGGCTCAAACGACTCCAAAACGGGGCAAAGCCTCCTTCTTGGCGTTCAATTTCCCGCGTTTTGGTCTGATAACGGCGCGATCGGAGCGGAGTTTAACTACGGCGATAGGTATTGGCGCAGTTTTACCTACGGCGAGGATACGGCGATCGGCTCTAAAATGGCGGCGCGAGGCAAGGCCTATGAGATTTACTACACGCAGCCGATCGTATCGAGCGCGCTTAGTTTTCAGGCGAGATATACCTATATCGACTACGACTATACGGGCTCAAACGCCTTTTTTGGCGAAGATGGCGCGCCCGCAAAGATCAAGCGTCAATCAAACGCCGTCGATAAGGCGAGCGATCTGCGGTTTTATATCCGCTACAAATACTAAAAAGGAGTTTCAGATGAAAAAAAATATGCGCGCAATCGACCGAACGGCTCGAATAATAGTAGGCGCGGCAATCGGCGCGGTTACTCTGTTAAACGCTTTTGGTCCGTATCTTTCGTGGGTTTTAGTCGCGATCGGCGCGCTTTTGATCGTAACGGGCGCGATCGGTATATGCCCGCTTTACGCGCTGGCGCGAAATACGATATGCCATCGCGCAAGCAAAGACGACAACTGCGATTGCGGTTGCTCCAAAGCGAATTGATAAGCGCTCAAAATGGACAGACGAGGTTTTTTCAAAACGACGGCGATCGGCGCGCTATCGGGCGTTGCGCTTAAACCTTCGGAGGCGAAAGCGGCAAACGAGCCAAACCGCGAACGAGGATCTATTATCGATCTGACGCTATGCGACGGATGCGCAAACCTGCCTACGCCCGCGTGCGTAGGCGCGTGCCGCAAAAAAAACGACGATAGGTTTCCTAACCCGAATCCGAAATATCTGATGGATTACTGGCCTCAAAAGCGCCATGAAGATTGGTCTAATAAACGCGGCGTAACAAACCGTTTAACGCCGTACAATTGGACTTACGTCGAAAAAATCGAAGCGGACGGTCAGACGGTTTTTCTGCCGCGCCGCTGTATGCACTGCGACGATCCAGCCTGTCAAAAGCTCTGTCCCTTTGGCGTGATCGGCAAGTCCAAAGAGGGCGCGGTAAGTATCGACGTCGATTTTTGCATGGGCGGAAGCAAATGCCGCGACGTATGCCCTTGGGACATACCGCAAAGGCAGGCGGGAGTTGGTATATACACAAAAATCGCGCCAAAGTTTATGGGCGGCGGCGCGATGTATAAATGCGATATGTGCGCCGATCTGCTGGCGAACGATCAAAAGCCCGCGTGCGAGACAGCGTGCCCTAAAAACGCGATCACGTTTGGCGACAAAGCCGATATGAAAGCCGAAGCTAAGCGCCGCGCCGCGCTAATCGGAGGATATCTCTACGGCGTTAGCGAGGGCGGCGGAACTTCGACTTTTTACGTCTCAAAAATCCCCTTCGAGGCGATCGATAACGCTATCGCGGCAAAAAAAGGCGACGACAAAGGATACGGTCGCCCGCAAATGCCCGTCGGCGTGGCAAGCAAGCTAAAAGGCGCGAACGCCTTATTCGCCGCCGTCGTAATCGCGCCGATCGCGGCCGCGGCAAGCGCGGCGATCGCGGTTTATAAAGGAGATAAGCGTGATTAAACGGCAGAGTCTTTCAAATAGGATCGTTCATTGGAGTATCGCCTTGAGCGTTTTCGGATTGATCTTTAGCGGCATAGGGCAGTTACCCGCGTATAAACGCTATAAACTATCCGACATCAGCGGTATGGCTTGGACGGCGGATTATCAAATTACGCTGTGGATTCACTACGCCTTCGCGATCGTCTTGCTCGCCGCCGCCGCCTATCACGTATGCGTTCACGGCTTGCGGCGTGAGTTTGACATACTGCCCAAAAGGGGCGATTTCAAGGCTTCGTTGCAGGTGATTTGGGCGATGATACGCAACAAAGAGGAGCCGCCAAGCGGCAAATATCTGCCCGAACAGCGGTTGGCTTACGGTTTTATCGCTTTCTCGCTTTTATTGCTTATGGTTACGGGGCTAATTAAAGCGGCAAAAAATGTTGCCGGTTGGAACATACCCGACGCGCTTCACTTCTGGACGGCGCAGTTGCACAATTTGGGAATGATCCTTATTATGCTTGGAATCGTGGGGCATTTGGCGGCGTTTTTGTTCAAGCCAAACCGTAAATTGCTAAGCGCGATGTTTAGCGGCAAGGTTGAAGCGCAGTACGCGATCCATAGGCACGGCTTATGGCAAGAGGGCGTAAAAGAGGCGAAAAAAGCGCGGACAATGCGCGATCGCGCTAGTCGCGACAAAAAGGGACGACAATAGCCTAATAGCGATCAAGCGTTTGGAATGCGTCCGAGTAGTAGGATCGCGCAAAAATACTATTGATATTTAAGATATATGTTTATATAATATGAACCTATACTAAAGGAGGGTTCAATGGAGCTTCAATGCAAAGTGGAGGTCGGCGCGGCGGCGCGAGCAAAAGTCTTCGCGTTCTGGACAGACGGGGCAAAACGCGGGTTGTGGGAGGACGATTTAGAGCGTCTAGCGATTGACGGCGAGATCAAAGCGGGCGCAAGCGGCGTTATGAAATTGCGCGATAAGCCCGAAATGCGTTTCACGATTATCGAAGCGCTCGACGGCGAAATCTATAGCGAACGCTACGATCTGCCGTTTGGAACGCTGATCTTCGCGCACGGATTTTCGACCGAAGGCGGCAAAAGCTATATTACGCACGGCGTCAAGCTGGAAAAATCATCGATAACCGAAGAGGACTTGGCGTTTCTGAACGCCGTTTTCGCCGATTTTCCAATCGCTGCGCTAAGACTGAAAAATCTGTTGGAGGAGCGGTGAAGTTTCCGTCGCAGTTCAAAAACGATGCCGAGAGTTCAATTGGGCTGATTTTTATCAAAGCCTACAACATTTGGCATACGCAAATCAGGACAAAATTGCGCGAAATTGGCGTTACGCACCCGCAATTTGTCCTGATGACGACGCTTGCCTATCTGAGCCAGAAAGACGAACACATCTCGCAAGCGCGGGTTGCGCAGACGGCGAATATGGACGAGACGAGCGTTTCGCAGATTGTCCGCGCGCTGATCGGCGACGGTTATATGGCGCGATCGGACAATCCCAACGATACGCGATCATACGCGCTTAGTCTGACCAAAAAAGGCGAGGAGATCGTACAAACCGCGTTGCCTATTGTCGAGACGATTGACGAGGAGTTTTTCGACAAACTTGGCGATCAAAAACGGCTGTTTTTGTCGCTTTTGCATAAACTTGCGGACGCGAATTAGCGTTTTACATTTTTGACGCAACAAGGAGACGTTGTGAAAAGGACGCTAAAGTTTCTCGGTGATTTAGAAAAGCGAAACGATCGCGACTGGTTTTACGAAAATAAAAACCGCTATTTAGAGGCAAACGCGATCTTCGAGCGCTTAATAGAAGAGCTGATCGGCGCGATTGGCGTATTTGACGATTCGGTTTTGCGTTTTTCGCCTAAACAGCTTATATTTAGATTACAGCGCGACATTCGTTTCAGTCGAGATAAATCGCCGTATAATCCGAGTTTTAGAGCTTGCTTGTCTAGCGGCGGCAAGGCGCTAATTCCCGTTGGCTATTATCTCTATATCGCGCCGAATAACCGATCGTTTCTTGGCGGCGGATTATACGCTAACGCATTCAAAGAAGCGACGGAGGCGATTAGAAACCATATTAGCAATTTTGGCGAAGCGTTTGAAGTTATTATAAACGAAAAGGCGTTTAAGGCTACATTTGCGGTTCAAGGCGAAAAACTTAAAAATCCGCCGCGAGGATTTGATAAAGATAATCCGCAAATAGAACATATCAAGCATAAAAGCTGGTATCTGCAATATAGCGTTTCGGACGCGGCGCTTACGGCGGATAATTTTGTCGATGAAGCTGCGCGGATCTTCAAGCTAATGAAACCTTTTAACGACTATTTAAACGCCGCGCTGAAAGACATTAAAATACCTGTTCGCAAAAGAGAGGCAAAATAAAGAAATCGTTTTTCGTGCGTTAGATTTTATCTTTAATCGCATCGTAAAATTGCGACAAGTGCGGGATAAAATCTTGTTCTATATCACCCACCTCGTATATTACTTCTCGTTTTGCGCCGCTTACTTTAATCGATAGCGTTTTGTCGTTTATCAGTCGTTCCAGCGAAAACCGTCAACCAAATTGCCTCATTCCGTCATGCTCGCGAAACGCCCACTCCGAACGGCTAGGTCTTTAGCCGTCCATCTACCTGTAAAGGGATCGTAGTCTCTCCAACCAAATCTAAATGAATTTATGTTGTTTAAGGTTTGCCTGTGATAGTATTCTGGCGGGATAAAGGTAATCATTCTCATAATCCCGCTAATTTTGAAAAAGGAGTTGATTGTGCGAACAACGCATAACATACGCAAATTGACGGGGGG
>JAIRKM010000069.1 GCA_031260125.1 Helicobacteraceae bacterium
TTGCATTTTTTCAAATGATCAAATTCGTTAGCCATTATTTTTGAGAAATGAATTTATGGCGATATTCTTCTCTTGTCATACGCCCGTTTAAGACTTTTACCATATTATCAATAGCAACAGAATCTACAAACAAGCCTTCGATCGCCATGCCCGATATGGCGCTGTAAAGAGTTTGATATTGTCGTTCCGTAATCTCGTTTCTATATTGATCAAGTATAGAAAGGCTCTCTGCTCTACTGTTTGGCTGATACGAATTTTTTGAAATCGTAGGCATTTGTATCCTTTTTGCTTAAATTGTACCCAAGTTTCTATTTTTTGCCCTTCACCCTTCAACCGCGTTTTTCATCTGCCGATCCTTAAACCAATACGCCGGTTTAACCTTGTGTAGTTACGTTAATCTAGCTAATCCTTGCGCCTTCTCTGGTTTTAAGCGCCGAGCCGAGCCGCGCCTTTACCAGCGGCAAAGAGTGGCGCGTCGTGGGTAGTCATGCGTCATCTTAAAACAAAGTATAATTACGAAATTAAGTAGCTTTTGAAAGAATAGAATGGATACGGCTTTTTATGTAATGACGCACCTTCCAATCGCCGCCGCTCTGCTGTTGGCTTGGCTGCCGCGATTCCTGATCTCGCCGCTATTGGGCTTTTTTGCCGCCGCCGCCGCCGCCGCCGCGCTCTACGCCGTTCTTAACTACACCGAACCTTTCACTCTGACACTGCCGCACTGGATCGATCCTATTCTTACAGGCGCGGATTTTGCCCTTCTCGCCTTTTTTGTGTACGCCGGCGTCCGTTCCAAATCGGCGCTCGTATGGGCTATTGCCGCGTTGCAGATCGTTCTGCTTGCCTATGTGGAATTTTCTGGACACAGCTTTGGCGCTTATCCTGAGATAGCGGTTGATCGCCTGACGCTTGCGATGTGGCTTTTGATCAGTTTTGTCGGCGGGGCAATCGCCTTTTATTCAATCACCTATATGGATTATGAACGATCAAGCGAGAGAAAAAAAACGGCGTTTTCCGCGATCCTGCTGGGTTTTATCGGGGTGATGAATCTGCTTGTCGCTGCCGATTCCATTCCTGTTTTTTTCCTGCTCTTTGAACTGACGACGCTTGCAAGTTTTGTACTTATCGGCTGGCGCGAAGACGAAGCCGCCGTTTCAAACTCCATAAGGGCGCTGTGGATGAATCAGATAGGCGGCGTGGCGCTTCTAGCGGGAATGATCGCGCTTCTGCTTGCCGATAAACCGCTCTTCTTTTCGCCTCTGATCGGCGCTGGGGATCACGGAGGTATTCTTGCGGCGTTTAGCCTGATGTCCGTCGCGGCGCTGGTCAAGGGCGCGCAGATGCCGTTTGATCGCTGGCTCTTGGGCGCCATGGTAGCTCCCACTCCCGTCAGCGCCATACTCCACTCGTCCACGATGGTAAAAATTGCGCCGTTTATGATCTTGAAATTCGCTCCGCTGATCGCCGGCACATATCTAGCTGTAACGTTGAGCTATTTCGGCGGTTTTGTCTTTGTAACGGCGGCGGCTTTGGCTCTGGGAAGAAAAGTCTTTAAGGAGATTTTGGCGTATTCGACCATATCGCTTCTTGGGCTGATGATCTTGCTCGCGTCTATAGGCACTCCGCTCTCTACCTCTGCCGCGCTTGCTATTTTGCTTTTTCACGGCGCTACGAAGGCGATGTTGTTTATGGAGGCAGGTGTAGTTGAAAAGCTCTTTTATATGAAAAGAATTACCGAAATGGGCGGTTTGATTGTACGAGCGCCGATGAGCGTTTTTTTGATTCTTTTTGGCTTCGCAAGCGTTACGCTGCCGCCGTTTGGCGCGCTTGTGGGTAAATGGATCGCGATCGAAGCCTCCGTGAGCGGCAAATTTGCCTTTTTGTTTATTGTTTTAGGAAGCGTAGTGATCACGCTACTGTATTTTAAGGCCGTCTGTTTCCTGCTGGGTAAAAGCGGCGGCGAAGTTGGCTTGAAGGTAGAAAAACAGCCCTTTGCCTTTTCGTGGATCAACGGGCTGATCGGTTTTGTCCTTGTAGCTACGGCGCTTTTTATCGCCCCTTTTTTGGTGATTATGATTTCGCCCATCGCTTCCGAACTCACCTCATCGCCAACGGGAATGACGCTTGACGGGCTGTCCCTTGTGCTGCCCTCCGGCAGGCTGGAGTTCTGGCAGATCGCCTCCTGCTGGCTGCTCTTTGTAATGCTGCCGCTGTTGGCGTTCAGAACGATAGGAAAGGTGGATCGGGCGATGGAGTATTCCGGCGGCGAGCGGCTTGATATGCCGAGCGTTACCTTTTTCTTTTCGCCAAGCCTCGGCGTTACGCGCGCTTTAACCGCCGTTTCGTTCTTGTTCCTTATTGTTACTATTGTCGGCGGAGCGTTTGCATGATCGGCTGGATATTAACTCTTCTATCGCCTCTTATGGGCGGCTTTGTATTTGGAGCGGAGCGGGTTGTAAGGGCAAGAATGCAGCGCCGCAAGGGACCACCTCTTTTACAGCCATTTTATGATTTTTTCAAGCTGTTGAACAAACGCACAATGATCGTTCACTCTTTGCACGCTTGCTTAGGAATTTTGCATTTTTTCTGTATGTGGCTCGCCGTCGCCGTATTGCTTACCGGCGGCGATATTGTGATGGCGGTTATAATGCACCTGATGAGCAGTTGTTTTCTGATCGTGGGCGCAAGTAGTGTGCGCTCGACCTATAGTCAGATTGGCGGCATAAGAGAGTTGCTGTCTATTATGGCGTATGAACCGATCTTCCTGATCGCCGCCGTAGGCTTTTATCTGGTTACCGGCAGCTTTGAGGCGCGGGCGGTTTTCTCCTACGATGGGCTTCCGATCGCCTCTTTGTGGCTGATTTTCGCCGCCGTTTTAATGGTGTTGCCGTTTGCGCTGAAAAAGAGTCCGTTTGACATCGTAGAAGCGCATCAAGAGATTATCGGCGGGCCGGAGATCGAGTACTCCGGCTTGTTTTTTGAGGCGGTTTATACAGCAAAATGGCTTGAGTATATCTTTGTATATACCTTCATCTACCTGTTTGCGGGCAGTTTTGCCCTCATCGGTGCGGCGCTCGTAGTTTTGGTGTTTTTTCTTGTGAACGCCCTTGATAACGCTGTTCCAAGGCTAAGCTGGCGGCAGTGCGTGCCCTTTGCGCTGTTGACTTCGCTTTTGCTGGGGCTGATCAACCTCCTCTGGATTGGCGTCGTATGAAGCTGAGCCTCTTTCGTAAAAAATCTCCATGGATACTCCACTACAACGCGGGCGGCTGCAACGGCTGCGACATTGAGATACTCGCTTGCCTCGCTCCGCGTTTCGACATTGAGCGGCTGGGAATGATCAACAAGGGCAATCCCAAACAGTCGGATGTTCTTTTGGTAACGGGTCCGGTTACCCACCGCTGCCGCGAGCGCCTAGTAGAGCTGTACGCGCAGATGCCGGAGCCAAAAGTGGTCGTCGCTGTCGGGACATGCGCCTGCACTGGCGGCGTGTTTAGGGAGATGTATCACGCGGGCAAGGGCATCGATCGGTTTATTCCAGTTGACGTATATATAGCGGGCTGCGCGGCGCGCCCCGAACAGATCATAGAGGGCGTGGCGAAGGCGCTGGATATTTTAGAACGCAAAAGCAAAGAGATAGAAAAACCCATCTCGCTCTTTGGCGAGGTGTCCGAACACGATGGCGAAACGGATCGAAGAGGTATGGCTGGAAAGGTAGGCGGTGGAAAAAATTGAGACGACACGCGAAAAAGTTGTGAACGACATAGAGGC
This sequence comes from Helicobacteraceae bacterium, assembly GCA_031260125.1. Lineage (GTDB taxonomy): Bacteria > Campylobacterota > Campylobacteria > Campylobacterales > SZUA-545 > JAIRKM01. The sequence continues at coordinate 3,772 of JAIRKM010000069.1, forward strand.
GTTTTACGATCCAAACGTATGGAGGTTGATCACGATCAACACATTGCAGATCGGAGATCGTTTGGAGGCGCAGTGGATATTTGCGAAAGTCGGCGTTTTGGCGAAGACGCGGATCGTATTTGCCATGTTTGAGATGGATGAAAGCATTCCCTCGATCAGAGACATCTGCCCTACCGCGATTTTTGCCGAAGCGGAACAGCTCGATCTGATGGGCGCGCGGTTTGAAGGCGCCGCTGAGGGGCAGTTTCTCGAAAGGGACGCGGCGCGTATGCCGCTTAGAAAATCGACGAAAGAGACAGATGACAGAAACAATTGAAATTCCGTTAGGCAGCCAGCATATCGCTCTGCTAGAGCCGATGCATTTAACCTTTTCCTGCGAAAACGAAACGGTTAGATCGGTCAAATCGGATATGGGCTACGTTCATCGCGGCGTGGAATACGCCTGCCAAAATAGGTTTGATTTCAAAGTAGTCCCTACCGTCGTGGGCAGAATCTGCGGGCTTTGCGCCATAACGCATTCCACCGCCGCCTGCCTCGCCATAGAAAAGTCGATGGGCATCGTGGTGAGCGATCGTGCGAAATGGCTCAGGATTCTGGCGCTGGAGCTTGATCGCGTCCATTCGCATCTCTTGTGTCTGGCGCATACCGCAGAAAGCGCCGGCTATGAGGCGCTTTTTATGAAGACGATGATGAGGCGCGAGGCGGTTATGGACGCGATCGAGGCGCTCACGGGCAACCGCGTTCAGTTTGATTACGCGGCGATCGGCGGCGTCAACAAAGACCTTACTCCAGAAACCGCGCGGACGATCAGAGAGAAGCTGGCAGAGATACGCTCCGCCGTTGACGAGATCTCTGATCGGTTTGCGAACAATGCCGTTTTGCGCCTGCGCTTTGTTTCTCACGGAACGCTAAGCGCCGAAAGGGTGCGCGCGCTTGGCGCGGTAGGGCTGCTTGCGCGATCGGCGGGCGTGAAGACGGACGTGCGGATCGAGACGGACGATCTGCCTTACGCCGCGCTGGGGTTTGAGCCGATCATGGAACAGGACGGCGACATTCACGCACGCAACACGGCGCGCTTGAAGGAGGTGCTTCAAAGTTGCGATTTGATAGATCGCGTCATCGATTCACTGCCCGAAGGCGAGATCAAAGTGAAGGTCAGAGGCAGACCGTCGCAGGAGGCTGTGGCGAGAGTGGAGGCGCCGCGAGGAGAGTTGTTTTATCTGATCAAAGGTAGCGGCACAAGCATACTTGATAGATTACGCATCCGCACCCCCACCTACGCCAATCTAGGCGTTTTTCTGGAGATATTCGTCGGTGAGGAGTACGCAAATGTACCCCCGATTCTGGCGAGTTTAGACCCTTGTATGTCGTGTACGGCGAGGTAGAGAGTGTTAAAGGCGTTTTTAGAGTCATTTGTCAACCTTTTCAAGAGGCCGGCAACAGCCGGTTTTCCTTTCGAGGAGGCGGAGTTCAGCAAAGAGTGCAGGGGAGGCATACACTTTAACGTCGAACACTGCACGCGCTGTCTGATGTGCGAGAAGACCTGCCCAACCAAGGCGATTTTGTTTATACGCTCCGAAAGCGGCGAAGATACCTATCACTACAATCCTTACCTGTGCATCTTCTGCGGTGAGTGCGTACGCGGCTGTCCGAAGGAAAACGAAGCGCTTTTACAGACAAGCGCGCCCGTATTCAGCACGAGCGATCAAAACGTAAGCAAATCGTGGGACGCGATGGAGATTGAGGCGGAACGGAGCAAAAGGCTCTACAAAAAGGCAAAGATCAAAAGCGCTAACGCGCAGCCGAAGGGGTGAGACGGTCAAGAAGCTCTGGCAGAAGCCGTTTAAGTATCTTCTCCTCGTTGCTTCTTATAAGCGCTTCGATTGCCTTTGGATCGTCAAGCGGCAACGTATGTTCAATCTTGTTGGCATCTACCTCCACGATCGGTAGCAGTTCTGGCGGAACGCTGAAAGTATTGGCGTATTCAAAGCTGTTATCGCTGGTGTCGTAAAAAAGGATCATCGGCATTTTTAGCTCAAATGAGCGTAGGAGCGCTTCCGCGAACCGCTTACGAAAAAGCGGACGGTTGATTGAACATCTGATCTTTTTGTAGTCCATAGTTTTCCCTATCCAATAAACTTCAATATCGGCAATCGCCATACTCTTTGAAACTGGATCGGGTGTGGGATAAGCGGAGGCTTATCCCATTGTGGCTCTATTTTTTGATATTTATCTCAATTGTTAGCGGCTTATCGACGCTCATGTTTGTCTTCACATTGTCTCCGATCGCGAAATCGACGCGGTTAAGCGCCCCTTTCAGCGAAAAGCCCTCCGCCGTTTTTTCTACCGTCAGAACGATCGGCTTTGTGATGTCTCGGATCGTAAGGTCGCCGCGCAGTGAGGCGTCTTTTGCTTCCGTTGACGCGAATGCGATCGATGGAAACTTTGCCGCGTCAAAGAAATCGTCTTGACGCAGGTGATCGTCGCGCCCCTTATTTGCGGTGTTTACGGAGCTTACCTCGACCGTGCCGTTGAGCGCGGTCAGATCGCCGTTATCATCGACTGCCGCCGTCCCGCTGAACTTATCAAAACTGCCGTTTACCGTACCCGCAAGCGTTCCTTTGATCGTAAAAAGCACTTTGCCGTTGTCGGGCGTAACGGCTATATCCGCCGCGTAAAGCCCGCCGACAAGCGCAAAAACCGCCGCTATTGTCAAAATAAATCTCATTTTTTCTCCTTTATATCGTTTGGTTTTTTATCCGCGTCCCTCTCGAAACGGCGCGATGCGTCTTTGACGAATTGCGCGCGCTGTTCAGGCGTTAAGATGGCGTGTAGCGACTCGTAGAAGTCCGCTCTGCTCTCCGCGTGCGCCGCGTTGAGGCTTAAAAAGGACTGTCTGTTAAACGTCTCCCCCGCGAAAGCCGCGGCAAACCCTTCTTTGTTGCCCTTTTCGCTGTCGTTTCGCGCCTTATCAAAGAGCGCCTTTACCTGCTCCTTTTGCGTCTGTGTCAGGTTAAGCGATTTGAAAGCGCCGTGCATGTCGTGCCTGTCGTGTCCGCCAAACGCAAAAAGCGAGGCGGATAGCAATGCTGCCAGAAAAAGTTTTCTCATACTGTGTTTATCCTTTCTAGTGCGAGATAACGTCATTGTGCGCCCACGCTGTGAAAGAAGCGTGAAGTTATAAAGATTTGGACTATAATGTTCGCAAGGAGAGTGTCATGAAAACCTTTGCGGTGTGGCTTTGGTTGGGTGTTTTGCTGTTTGCCCTCAGCGAAGCGGAATATAGGGAAGCGGAGGCGGAAAAATTTCATACCGATATCGCCGGATATACAAGCGCTATCAGAACCGATCCCAACAATCCAAAACTATATTTTGAACGTGCGAATGTGTACGCAGGCGCGGGCGATAACGCAAAGGCAATCGCGGACTTTACCACCGCGATCATTCTCGATCCAGCTTACGCAAAAGCCTATTTTAATCGCGCTAACTCATATCGTAACCTTGGAGACGATCTTGAGGCAATCGTAAATTACAGCGAGGCGATCAAGATCGATCCAAATTACGCCGCCGCCTATTTTAATCGCGCCAACTCTTACGCTATGCTTGCCGAATATCAAAAGGCGCTTGACGACTTTACCGCCGCGATCAAGTTCGATCCGCGAAATACGAAAGCCTATATAAACCGCGGCAATATATATGCCGAAACAGACGAACATAAAAAAGCTAGAGACGACTACAGCGCGGCGATCAATATCGATCCCAATCTAGCGCAGGCGTACAACAACAGGGGATACTCATACGCCGAGTCCGGCGACAACGCGAAGGCTATAGCCGATTATGGCGAAGCGATCAGGCTCGATCCCTATCTTGTGAAAGCGTACAACAACAGGGGAAGCTCTTATACGGACATGAGAGAATATGCGAAAGCTATATCCGATTTTTCGGCGGCAATCGCGATCGAGCCCGGATATATAAACGCCTACATCAATCGCGGATATTCGTATTATGAGCTAGGCGATTATCAAAACGCGGCTGACGACTTGACCGCCGCGATCAACTTAGATAAAAACAGCGCCGAATTGTACGATTTGAGAGCGCAGGCATACGCTGGACTTGGGAAAAATAAAAGCGCGGCGGAAGACCTGACAAAAGCGATCAGAATAAATCCCAATTTTGCCAGAGCTTATTTTAACCGCGCCAACGTATATGCCGATCAGAACAGATATGAAAACGCAATATACGATTATACGGAAGCGATCAGAATAAATCCTAACTACACTGACGCTTACGCGCGAAGAGGGTATCTTATGTTTAAGCGGGGCGACTACAACCGCGCTGTCAAAGACGCATATACAGCCTGCGCGCTCGGCGATTGCGAACTCAATACGCTAATCAAGCGCTCCAACCGATCAAAATAACAACCGCGCGCAGGGCGCGATCGCCTCTTTTGCTGTTCTTGCTCCATGATACGAATGCGCCGCTACGTGCCGCTACGCGCTGATGGCGATCGCTGCTTTTAAGGAAATTTTGTTTACAATAACCGCGTTTTTCTTCAGGAGTGATAATGAGAATTGCTATCATAGCATATATAACCGCCGTGTTTTGTTTTGGCGGCGATTTGGACGCTGTTTTGAACGAGGCGAGCGCAAGCGTAGAGAGCGCCGCGGCGATTCAGGGCAAAATCGACGCGCTTGACGACGAAAGCAAAGCGCTTTACGACGAGTATCGGATGCTGGCGCGTCAGATAGAGATGCAGGAGCGCTACAACGCGGAGTTAGAGAGCCTGATCGCCTCTCAAGCCGCCGAAGCGGAGAGCCTCAAGAGGCAAATAGCGACAATTGATGAAACGATGCGAAGCGTTCTGCCGATGATCCGAAGGATGATCGACAGCTTTGAGACATTCGTCTCCTACGATCTGCCGTTTTTGCCGACCGAGCGCGCCGATCGTGTCGAGCGGCTGAAAAATATGTTTGCGCGCGCCGATTCGTCAATTGCCGAAAAATACCGCGTCGTTTTGGAGGCGTACGCGATCGAGAACGAGTATTCGCGAACGCTTGAAGCCTACGCGGGCGAGCTTGAGGACGGCAGGGCGGTTGATTTTCTGAGAGTCGGGCGGATAGGTCTGTACTATCTCACCCGCGATCACGATGAGGGGGCGCGTTACGATATGGACAAAAAGGCCTTTTTGCCTCTTAAATCCAGCGAAAGGGAGGCGCTTCTTGACGCGATTAAGATCGCCAGAAAAGAGCGGGTGGTCGATCTGATCGCCCTGCCGCTCAACGCGCCAAAGGCAGCAGAATGAAGAAGTTGATCGCGGTATTGTTTTTTTGCGTTTCGGCGGCGTTTGGCGACAATATGGATATTTTGCTCGATCGGATCAAGAAGGGCGGCGAACAGGAGAGGGCGGCGGAGCTTACGAGGCTGAACCGCTTTTTGAGCGAGCGCAACAGCGCGGCGGTTTTGCTCAAAAACACCAAAGCGGAATATGAAAGATTGCTGGCGTACGGAAGAGAGCTTTCCAGCAAAGCCGACGCGAACGAACGGGCAAACGCCGAACTAAACGACGATTTGAGAAACAGAAGCGGCGTTCTCAATGAGCTGCTTGGCGTTTTCAAGCAGAGCGCAGGCGAATTCAAGGCGGAAACGGACGCCTCGATCACATCGGCGCAGGTGCCAGATCGCCAAGGTGCCATTACCGCCCTTGCCGATATGCGCGAAATGCCCGACGCGGACGATTTGGAACGTTTCTGGGCGCTTTACCTTGAAGAGATGATTTTAGGCGGCAGAATCGAGCGGTTCAACGCGAATGTCGTCGATCAAAGCGGCGAAAAGCGCGAGCGCGCTATCGTCCGACTTGGCGCGTTTGGCGCGATTGGAGACGGGGAGTATCTCGTATGGAAAAACGGCGCGATCACCGCGAGTACGGGGCAGCCTTCCGGCGGCGTTCAAAGGCAGGCGCGGGCGTTTGAAAAAGCTACGGAGGCGCGGAGCGTGGCAATCGATCCTACGCGTGGATCGCTGCTTGAGCTTTTCGCGCTCCGTCCCGGCTTCTGGGAGCGAATGACGCAGGGAGGGGTGATCGGCTACCTCATCTTGACGCTCGGCGTTTTTGGCTTTTGCCTCGGCGGGCTGCGCATAGCCAGACTGCAAGCGGTTGACAAGGCGGTGAAGCGTCAGCTTGCCGATATGAAATCACCGCGAAGCGACAACCCTCTTGGGCGCGTTATGCTTGATACGCGAAACGCCGAAACCACGCTGGATATGGAACTTAGCGATCTAGAAAAAGGGCAGGGGGCGATCAAACTGCTTGCCGCCGCCGCGCCGCTTTTGGGACTGCTTGGCACCGTCGTTGGAATGATCGGCGCTTTTCAGACGATCACGCTCTTTGGCGCCGGCGATCCGAAGCTGATGGCAGGCAGCATATCGCTCGCCCTCGTTACTACGATGCAAGGGCTGATCGTAGCCGTGCCGCTTCTATTTATACACGGCTTTCTACGTTATAGGAGCCAAACTATCGGCGATCGGTTGGAGGGCGCATTGAAATGAGCGTAATCTTGCGCTTTCTCGATCAGGGCGGGCTGGCTATGTGGTTTTTGATGATCCTCCTGCTACTGCTGTGGACGCTCACATTCTGCCGCCTATTTTTTGCGGCAGAGGTTATGCCGCTTCTTAAAACGATCGTCGCTATCGCGCCGCTTCTGGGGCTTTTTGGCACGGTTATGGGCATGATCGAAGTGTTTGAGGCAATTTCGCACTACGGCTCAAGCGAGCCTAGAGTCTTTGCCTCCGGTATCGCCCGCGCTACCTTTCCCACAATGGCTGGGCTTACAATTGGGCTGATCGGGCTGTTTATCTCCTCAAAATTTATCTACGCAATTCCAATCCGAAAGGCAAAACGATGAGAAAGCGCAGAAACGACAGCGAAGCGGTTGTGGATATGACGCCTATGCTTGACATTGTTTTTATCATGCTGATCTTTTTTATCGTAACGGCGTCGTTTGTCAAAGAGTCCGGCATAAGCGTCAACAGCCCCTCTGCCGCTACCGCGCAAACGCAGGATAAGGGCAATATCATGATCGCCATCAACGAGGCGGGTGAGGTATGGATTGACGGGCGAATGACCGATATACGCGCTCTCAAAGCAAACGTTACCCGCTTAAAAGCGCTCAACCCCGAAGGAGCCGTCATCATTCAGGCTGACGCAAGCGCCAAAGTTCATCTGCTTGTCGAGGCTATGGATCAGGCGCGGCAGGCTGGAGTGGAAAATGTATCTATTGCTGCGCGCCGTAAATAACCCGCTTTTGAAACTATCGGCGGCGATCGCGCTGGGGGTGGCGGTTTCGCTGATCGTCTTCTGGTTTATGGCGATCGCGACAAGTTTTGCGCCGAGCAAGCGGGATTACTCCGAATTTGACAGAATTGTCGATTTTGTCAGAGTCCGCGAGGAGAGCAAGATCGTGGAGCGGCAGCGGCCTGTCCCTCCGCCTAAACAGATACCGCCGGAGCCAATGGAGCTTGATGTTGGCGCAATTGACGAGCAAAACCTGCGCCCGTTTGAAATTGACACGTCCGCGCTTTCCTTAACGGGCGCGCCTGTTTTGACAAGCGGACTTGTCGCCGAGCGCGGATTGATCCCCATCTCCGGCTTATCGCCGCAATACCCCCGCGCGGCGAAGATGCGCGGGATCGAGGGTGAGGTGGAGCTGGAGTTTATCATTGACGAAAGCGGCAAGGTAAGAGACGTAAAGGTCATCGCGGCGACTAACGGCGATTACTTTGTTGACGTGGCGATTAGAGCGGTTACGCGCTGGCGTTTCGCGCCCAAGATCGTAAACGGCAAGGCGGCGCGCCAACTTGCCAGACAAAACTTCACCTTTAGGCTGGATCGATGAAAATCTTGTGTTTTTGGGCGGTTTTTTTGGTTTTTTTGAACGCGGCTCTACCGCTGGAAGAGGCAAAAGAGATGCTTGACGCGGGACGCTATCAAGAGGCGTATGAGCCGCTCAAGAAGGCAATGGCTATGGTTGAGAATCCGCCGATCGGCTGGCGGCGCGTTTTGGCTTCTCTCTGTCTGGAACTAAACAAGACGGACGAGGCGATCGAAGCATATAAGGGGATCGTGCCTGACGACGAATCCAAAGAAGAAGACTACATCGGGCTGTTTTACGCTTATGCCATCAAAGGCGACGAAAGAAGGGCGCTTGGGGTTCTTAGCGCGGCGCAGGCGGCGGGCAAGCTCAACAGGGAGTCGAGTTTGACGCTTTTTTCAAGCGTGCTGGCGCAAAACGGCGGGGCGATAAGGGCGGCGAAGCTGATGCGCCGCGCGATCGGCGAAGGCAGAATCTCCCAATCGGCGCGAAATTACGAAAGGCTTTTTCACCTTTACCGCCAAGCCCGCGAGTACAAAGAGGCGCTGAACGCTATTGATGCGGCACTTACCATTGAGGCGGGCGAGCAGCTATATACGAAATGCGCCTATACCGCGTTTGAAGCGGCAGATTACGCGAAGGCAATCAATACGGCTAAAAGGGCGCTGGAGCTTAACGCCACCCGCGCGGATAATTTGCGGCTCTTGATCGGCGCGGCGGCAATTGAGACAAAGGACTACAAAACGGCGCGATCCGCCTTTGGCGAAGTTCTCAAGTCGCGCAAGTATGGCAAACAGGCGCGCAGTTGGCTTGATTACCTTGATGAGCTGACAAGGGAAAATTCACTCAATATCTAACTACAAGGAGCGCCCAGCAAAACGCGCAAAGGG